>CBFIIS010000022.1:0-27674 GCA_965662715.1 Candidatus Poseidoniaceae archaeon
TCACGAATCTGGTCTCACGGTCAATGCAGGAGAACCTTCTGAGTTGTTTGTTCAAGTTATTGATGCGCATGGCAACATGGCACCTGCTACAAACGTCGGCATCCAAATGGAAGAATCCATCGGGGTGCTTGAAGCCTCACCATCTGGAAATGGATATTGGGAGTTCACCGGCAGAACCGCTGGCACCTACCAACTTGTTTTCGATTCTGAGGCTGCTACCCACGTCATTGATTTGCTCATTGAACCAGGTCAACCTATTCGCATCCTCGCCGAACTTGATGGCTTTGATATCGCTCAAGGCGATACTGTACTCCTTCAGTTGCAAGGAGTCGATGAATACGATAACCTAGTTATCGTTGAACCAGACAACACTTCAATCTCGTGCACTGCTGGCAAAGCAAAGTATGTCACCGGTGATACGTGGGAAGTCGACGTCAGTTCTGCAGGCGATGATCGTTCATGTACGGTCAACTGGAACGGGCTCATTACTCAACGTTTCTTCGATGTAGAACCGGTGCTCCTTGGAGGTGCAGTTGGTTCAACCAATACAGCAATGACACTTGCCTCGTTCTTGCTTGGCCTCATTTTGGTGACTCTTGTTGTTCTTGTCCGTCGTGTGAACCTCGCCGAGGACGACGAATGGGTTGAGGATGCATTTGAATCAGACGAGAGTGAATACGAGGATGACGAAGAAGTCAACGATGGTGAAGCAGAACCTCTCTCGAAACCAAATGAAGGTCCATCTGCTGATCAGAACATTGACCTAAGTTCTGAGTTGAAGTCAACCCTTGCTGCACAGGCTGCTGAAGTTGGTGTGATGCAAGCCGCTCCGGGGTCAGTTCAGGGCCAGTCGGGGTGGTATGTCGATGTCAGTCAAGAAGTACAATTCTGGAACGTCGGTGACGATGGCTCATGGACTCGGGTGAAGTGAGATGACCAACCTCCACCCAAACGAAGATGAAACAGGCGTAGCCTATCTCCTTGCAGCAACCATCTGCTGGTCGTGCACCATATGGTTTGATTTCATCATGAATTCTCTGCTGAACCCCTTCAAACAATGGTTTCAATTGCTCGAAGCCCTCATTTGAACACCCTTCGCCGAGCATCAGGGGGTGAGTTTGATTCTATTCCTGTTCAAGGTTGAATGAATCAAAGAACTCATCAATGTCAATTACTCCATTTTCATCAAGATCTGCATTATGGAAGATGCATCTCGATTCATCCGAGGTGTAGTTGAATCCAAGTGCCTTCAGCGCGTTTTGGAATTCACGTAGCGTGAGGTGATTCTTTCCTCCTAAATCAGCTGCATGGAATGCCGTTACTCGGTTATGGTGCTGACTTGGAGTGCTTGATTGGAATTGCTTTCGGAATGAAGCAATCGGTGTTTGTTGAGTAATTGCATGTTGCTTTCCATAGAGGTAATACGTTGCAGAACCCGCTACAATTGCGGCTGCTCCGCCGATGAAGGCCTTGCTGCCGATAAAAGCGATGAGGATTCCACCTGCAATGATCCCCCAGAATTGTATAGCCGGGTACATCGGACTCTTGTATTGAGGGTTCCAACCATGTTCTGCACTTGTTCGTCGAAGGATAATGACACAACTGTTGATCATAATGAAAATCATGATTTTGAAGCCAGATGCCAGCTTGACGACGTCCTTGAGCGGGACAAAGAAGATAGCCAAACCCATTGCTAATGCCGTAATTAGAATTGGCCAATGTGGGGTTTCATACTTGATATTGACTTCTTCCAAGGCTTGCGGAAGCAGGTTGTCTCGCGCCATAGCAAACAAAAATCTCGATGATGCAAGGATCCCCGCCAACGCCATTGAAATCATTGTCAACACCGACAATGCTGCAGCGATGACGCCTAGTTCCGTACCTGCGATGACCCGTGCAAACTCGTAAATTGGATTTTCTACAACCTTTCCATCAACAATCCACCACTCCCCTGGTATGGTGGCCATCATAAGGAAGGCGATGGCAGAATAGAGCACTGTAGCGATAAGAAGTGAGAGGAGGATGCCGGCTGGGAGGTTTTTCTCAGGGCTTTTGACTTCTCCCCCTATCGCTGCTACCTTTGTGACTCCGGCATAAGCAACGAACACAAATGCAGCCGCTTCAGCGAGTTCCCAACCGCTTGCGTCCAATGCACCGTCGATTGGGATGCTTGCATCGAAATCGCCGGTAAAGAAAGAGGCAATGCACAGGCCGACAAGAAGCAGCACCGTCATAACGACAATGGGGGTCTGTACTGCCTTGACTTTTGACACGCCAAGGAGGTTGACAATGGTGATCAACACGAGAGCACTCATCGAGAGCCAAATGAGTTCCATTTCGACGTCAAAGTATTCGGTGACGACGATGAAATATGCTGAGAAACCAATCAGCGAAAATGCCGATTTAAGCAGGAATGACATCCACAATCCCAAGCCACTGATGGTTCCAATCAGTGGGCCATAGGTCCGCTGAAGAAATACATAGGAGCCGCCGCTTGTCGGCATCCCCGAAGAGAGTTCAGATTTGGAAAGTGCTCCAGGTAACACAACTGAGGCAGCCAGTAAGTATGCAAGCCAAATACCAGGCCCCATAATTTCAGCAGCGAATGTTGGGGTTACAAATATCCCGGGGAGCATGGCCGAAAGAGAGATGATGACAACACCTGCTAAGCCGATAGTTCGCTTGAGTGTGGTCTTTATGTCATCCGATACAGATTGCATAAACGATTCGATGTTTGAGCCGACCATGAAATTCCCCCCGATTTACGACATCAATAGGTCGTATAGTGGTCGGGATGCCGACTTGGGATATAATTTAGTGTATGTAGGGCGGTGAATTGTCGTCTGAAACAGGAAAATTCCACCTAGTGGACTGCGTTCATTGGCGAGCCATGTGAGCCTAAACCCATGCCGTCCAAACCTTACGCAGTTCGCACTGTTTGAGCAGGGTGGTGGACGTAGTGGGATTTGAACCCACGACATCTTGGTTGCAAACCAAGCACTCTTCCAACTGAGCTATACGCCCCTGTAGGCCGACGGTTGAGCCTCACCTTTTTGAGTCTTCACCTTGAACTGACTGTGAGAACTCCTCAACTCGCCATGTCAATGGTAGCGTCACGATCTGGTCCAACACCAATGCTGGTGCATGGAACGCCGACCAATGCCTCGATTTTCTTGATGTAGAGTTGTGCAGCAGAAGGCAGGGTTGAGTAGCCAGCCCCCTCTTCGTTTGCCTTCTTGGCAATACCTAACCATTCTTGCAAGGAGTGTCCAGGGAAGCCTGGCATGGTGATGTAGATCGGTTTACAGCGTGCCAGAGCAGTGGCGCTTGCTGGCATCTCGAGGATCTCTTTTCCATCGAGCTCATAAGCGACGCATATCTTGAGTTCATCAAGGCCACCAAGCACATCAAGTTTCGTTAAAGCAAGGCCAGTGAAGCCATTCACTCGGTGGGCATGTCGCATCACAACCGCGTCAAACCAACCACAGCGTCGCTTTCGGCCAGTCGTGGTGCCGAATTCATGGCCTACAGTTCCTAAGTGGTCCCCGACTTCATCTTCGAGTTCGGTTGGCATGGCGCCGTGACCAACACGTGTGATGTAGGCCTTTGTGATGCCAATGACTTCATTGACGTGGCCTGGATGAATTCCCGCTCCATGACCAGCGTTTCCTCGTGAGGTTACTGATGAAGTAACATATGGGAATGTGCCCTGGTCGATGTCGAGCAGACAACCCTGAGCGCCTTCAAGAATCACATGCTCACCGAGTTTGAGTGCATTGTCAAGCATGAGCCCGGTGTTGGCAATACTTTGGGCGTACGTCGCATGAATCCATGCAATGTCTTCGGCGAGTTTGGATTGCTCGATACGATCCTTGCAGCCAGCCGCTTCGAGGCTCGCATTCATTCGAGCCGTCGTGGCTTCCATCCAATTTGAATCGCCGTCGACTTCGGAAAGATCCCCAAATCGCAATCCTATTCTGTTAATTTTGTCAGCATATGTAGGACCGATTCCACGTCCAGTGGTTCCAATCTTCTTATCCTGGCCGTCAAGGATGCAGTGGTAAGGGAGAATGATGTGAGCACGCTCGCTGATGAACAATCGCTCACCGCGTGGGTCTTCGTCTGTTGATGCCTTCCAGCCGTTCAATTCCTTGTCCAACACCCAAGGGTCGATGACCATACCATCCCCTAAGATGAGGTTGCACTCTTTGCGTGTAATGCCCGAGGGAAGAAGGTGGAACTTGAGGACTTGTTCGCCAAGAACAACCGTGTGTCCAGCGTTGTTGCCGCCTTGGAATCGAACAACCCAAGTGGCTTGTTCTGCAATACGATCGACTAACTTTCCTTTTCCTTCATCTCCCCATTGGGCGCCAAGGACGACGGTTGCTGGCATTATGCTCTCTCCGGCCCATGGTGACCGCGTACCGTCTTTGAACTCTTGCTATGGTTTCGTTTTGCCCTGACTTGGATTGAGTTTTTCTAAACAACAGTTTATATTCAGTTGAACATGATTCCATACTACATAGCGAGAACCCCACACACACCGTCTATCCTACGAGTGGTCATGCGTTAACCGCAAAGCACCCCCACACAGGGTTTTAAATAGAAAGGTTCTCAACTACTGAACAAGGAGTTGAGATGATGAAGCAAAACACACAAGCCGATACGGACACAATGAACAGGAGCTCCCCACCCATTCGGGGGCGTGAGCACACCGATCACACGGTCAGACGTACCCTCGAAGGTCACACGAGACCATGCGAGGAATGCGCTGCAGTTGATTGGCAACTTGACGCCAGTCGAGGTGAAATTACTTGCAATTCGTGCGGGCTGGTTGTTGAAGAGAATGTCATCGACCCCGGCGCTGAATGGACCAACCGTGATCGAAGCCAAGATCGCTCGAGGGTTGGCCAGCCGTTGACCTACACCCTTGCCGACAAAGGTCTCAACACCACCATCGATGTTCGGGACCTCAACACAGGCTCAGCCGGCCGCCACGGAATTTCTTCACAGGCCCGCCGAGAGTGGCGTCGCCGACGAGTGATCGACGAGCGCTCAAAAACTCGAAAGAGTCGGGAGCGGAATCTGGTTCGAGCAAACCAATTCATCCGTGACAACTCAGGTCTTCCAAAACCGCTCCAAGAGGAAGCAGCACGTTTGTACCGACGCCTGTCCGGCGAAGGCTTTGTCACCGGCCGTTCGATTGCTGGTGTGACTGCGGCGTGCACCTACCTTGTAGCCAGGCAAGAAAATCTACCACGTCAAATCCCAGACATATCTCAAGCATTTGACGTCACCGAAAAAGAACTGTCTCGATTGATTCGACAAGTCTCACGGCGGCTCAATCTTCACAAGATCTCTTCACCAGATCAGTACTTTGACAAGTTCATTTCGGATTTGCAACTGCCTCCTAACATCCACATCCAAGTCGGGCACTTGTGGAACGCCATCCAACCACACGAAGACATCTGGCAAGGAAAGAAACCAATGGGCGTTGCAGCTGCGTTGATTTACAAAGCCTCTTCAGAATCCGGATCACCTCGTACACAATCTGAGGTATGTGGTGTCGCAAATGTTTCCGAAGTCACACTTCGTGGTCTCCTTCGTCTTATCGACGGTTTGTTGAGCCAACTAGGGTATGTTTCCGAACAGTGAAGCATTCCACTCGTGGTAACATTATTGAATCGGGCACAGGTGCTATGTCTCATGGGCTTCAAGGCAAAGGCGCGAAAGCACAAAGCAGACGCTGGTGAAACCAACGAAACAACCACCAAGAAATCGAAGAAAGTTGGCGAGATTCCATGTGGCGTCAACGGCTGCGATGGGTTTGCTGACAAATCCTTCGGAGGCCGCTCCTTATCGATTGACAATGCAATCGATGTGTGGGGTGATGGAGGCTACACCGAACGCAAAGGTAGGGTTCGTGTGTGCAAGTCCTGCTACCGTAAGTGGAAAAAGGACAACAAATCCGAAGACACGTATTGATTCACTTTCAGTTTTTCCAGCGGGGTCTGGAAAATGAATGTAGACCTCAGGCCCTGAATTCAGTTGTATGAACAACAGAGTCGTTGTCAGAAGCCTTGTAACCCCAGATGGATGCCTTGTGGCCATGGACGATGGTCTCGTGCAATGGCGCCCCCACCATGGAACCAATCGTCGCATCAAACTCGATGCTATTGCAACGGTCATGTTGGTGATCAAAGGACCAACCAATCGCATCGAATCTGCTATCGTTGGTGATGCCAATGGTGGGGTGACATTCCTCACTCTGCCCGTGCTTGATATCGTTGATAAATTCACAGTTGATGGCGGTGTTGTTCGTTCGATGTGCAGCGCTTCACCAAATGAGACATCGTTCCTCGTGGCAACACAGGGTGGCCAAGTTTGGATGGTTGGCCCAAATGTGCCTCGCCGAGGCGTGAAACTCTTCACTTATGATGGCCCAATCTCGAGTTTGAGATTGCACGATCAAATCATACATATTCAGAGTGGATGGAATCGAGCAAGTTATTCCATGGATGGATTACAAACCACCCACACCAATGGTCGCCAACCGTTTGAAGAAAAAGCTAAGCAACGGGCGAATAGACGAGCCAAGATCCTCGAATCACAACAACTGGCCTCGGATGGCCCACAACCGGTGATGCTTGATTTACCAGCGGTTGCCTAAATGGATTCTTTTTCCTGAAGTGGCCATGGTGGGTGTGAGGTGTACCACATGGCTGTTGGAGCTGGCCTCCCCCACGATTTTGGAGGTGCGCCGTCCCGACTGAGACAATCACGCAGAAATTTGAGATGCTGCTCAAGAACATCATGAACGTGATTTTTCCCTTTAATTGCAGGCCCTTGCATGGGGACAATAGCAGATGGTTTTCGCTGTTGAATGGCTTCTAAACTCTCAATCAGGTCGGGTAAACAACCGCCTGGTAAGTCCCATCTTGCCGGCCGGTCGGCCCTTGGAAGAATACAACCAACAATCATCATCGATTGTTCTTTAACCCAAAAACCCATTTCATCAGGGGAGCAACCAGGAAGGTGAATCGCTTCGACTTCACCATCGCCAAGAGCAAAAATTTCCCCTGCTCCACATGGTTCTGTTGAGAGTGGGGGCATGTCCGAGTCATACCGATTTGCCCAAGTGGAAAAGAAATCTCCAGTTTCCAGAGCTGCTTGACCCTCTTCGTGAATGTGAACTGGACATCCGCCGAAATTCTGAGAAATATGTTTGGCTCCACCAGAACATGGATACCTTTTGCTGCTCAGTAAGATTCGATCCAACGTTGCTTCTTCTCCAATTTGACCCTTAACCCGCTCGACTTGCAGTGCTTGGTACCACGAGGTGCCTGCGTTGATCAACAATGATCCGGCCGAACCCGTCACGACCACAACATTCGCGTCGTGGTGAATGCCAGGCAGGCGTAGCACACGCATGGCACAGCGTGTAAGCCAAGGGCTTTCAACACTGCTTCCACATCGGGAATACACCACCTACCTTTCTAAAATGCCTCACAGTCCTACATTGCTCACCTCGGTTGTGATTAAATAGGGGGAGTTTGTCGCTTGGCCATGGCACGATTCCCTGAAGCAGAGAACCGCTTGCTTCGCGTGAAGATTTGCATGAAGTGCAATGCACGTAACGCATGGAAAGCCGCCCGCTGTCGAAAGTGCAGCTACAAGGGTCTACGGCCTAAGAATGCAGAGCGCAAGGGCGCATGATGCTAAGGCGTCCATTCAAAGCCCAAACATTGGCATGATGAGTGCCATCGGATCACCCAACAATACAAGTGGTGCTATGGCTGGTAACAAAAAGACGAGCAAGGGTAATTTCGAACTCACCCACACCTGGTCTACTCCTGCGTCTTTGAGTGCCTTGACCGATGCTTCCAAATCTTCACGTGAAGGCGTGGTGCGTGGAGCTCGAGTCCTGTGGTGGGTTTTTGTCGTTCCATCTGGCATTTCGATGAGTGTTGTCAACAGCCAAACATGCTTTGAGAGAACAGCATCCACTTGTATTCGGCTTGCATGCCAGGCTAGCCGGAGGTCTCCAAATCTTCGAACATGACCGGATAGAGCATTGTTGGCGAGCAAAATAAATGGAATCAGGAGGAAACTCAATCCACCCCACATCAGCAGCGCTAGACTCGGTGGGAGGGCTACATTGGCAACGTTTGTGGCATCCGAATAAAGAAGAGGTACCGTGGACCAATCTGGAATAAGTATTGCAACCCACATGAGTGCCTTCGCATCAGCCCCTCCGTGAAGTAACCGTAGTCTCCATGTAGCATCAATAATCAAGATGACAAACAGAACGCTCAAAGTTTTCCACCATAGCGCTCCAAGACTCGTATCGTTTCCGAGAATGACATCAAGTGGATCTGTTGATTGGTACACAAGTGCACCCGCGACAACTCCAGTAGCGCTGACGGCGTACCATAAGGTGACGATGATGTCAAGGCGAGATCCTTCGCGAATGTCTGACAAGGATGGTCGGCCTAGCACTGCACCACTTGCATAGGCAACAACGGCTGAGGCGGTGAGATATATTGTCCAGTCAGCACCTTGATTGATGAGGTCGAGTGTCCAAAGGAAGATGGCTGGTTTGATCCACACAAGCCAATGTTCATTGTTCACCCGCCTCTCTTTGTGATCCATCCATGCGGCCCACCCCATACCAAGAATGATGACCAAGACCCTTGACCAACCAAGAAGGTCAGTTTCTGTGATGTCCATGATGTGCGGATGGCGGCAATGAACTTAAAGACGGCCTACACACAGCGATATGTACCGACCAAAGGGGCTGTGATTATGGATATCGAAACTCGTCTTCAGCAAGTGGCCACGGTCATCAATCAAATCGATGATCCAAAAGTCCCTAGAAACATTCGTCGACAAGCCAAAGAGGCGTGCGACAACTGGCTGCTCAATAAAGCGAAAAAGATTGATGTACGTATTGCTATGGCACAGTCAAAACTTGAGGAGCTCTACGAAGACCCTAACATCCCACCAGAATTCGGCACCCTCATTCTGATGATCAACACAGAACTTGAAAAGATCCTCACCGAGGTACTCTAATCATTCCTCTTCAACGATTGCAGACAAAAAGCGTTGTAGGAGCGGTCGCTCCTCCTTGCCAATCTTCCCTTCATGCAGGGATGATGTGATTTCGGCCGCTAACTCTTGATGGTTTCGAAGCTCATCAGCAACATCGGTTATGATGTCCATTTGATCGTCCGTAATCTTACTTCGTCGGAGCGCTCGTTCGACCGCAATCCGGCCAGAGATTAATTTCACTTCACGATCTGAGTAACCTAGCACTTCCTGTAATTGGCCAAGTGATTGAGTTTCAAATGCAGATAACTTCCCATCCTTCATTGCTTCATCCCATGCTTCATCAATTGAGGGTGCTCGTTCAGAGAGAAGGATTGAGATTGGGCGTGTCGCCTCAATGTTTTCCAAGACAATTTTGACGATGACCGCAAACGGCACTGACAAAATCATACCCAAAATACCCCATCCAGCAAAGGAGATTGCTGTGACCAGAAGGAGAACCACTGGTGATAGGTCAAGTGCTCGACCTGCCCACCGAGTTTCGATAATCTGACCCCATACCTGTTGGTTTGTCAAAAGAAGCAAAACGAGGAGTGTGAGGCCCGCTGGTTCCAGCATGATCAATCCCAATATGATTGGTGGTAGCGTTGCAATAAGCGAACCAATGTAGGGCACATAGTTCAGCAAAAAGGTCAGGAGGGCCCATGTGAACCACAATTCTATGCCAAACAGCAACATGATGACTCCCGCACAAACAGCCGTGCCAAGTCCAACACCGGTTTTGACAACGACGTATGTGTTGACACTTGCCTCGATTTTACTTCGCACGATCTGGACCTTTTCACTTGCACCACCTGGCCATGCTCGTTCAATTCGACCCGGTAGCAGGCTTGCCTCAAAAATAATGAAAATCAGGAAAAATGTCACTGTGATGCTCGTGGTGAGTAAAGACCCAACACTTGCAAGCATGCCCACGGCTGCATCAGAGACTTGCTCATCATTTTCAAGAATCCCCCATTCGGCGAGGTCCTCAACGAGTGTGTTGTTGAGCGCTTGATCATCCTCGAAAGCTGCAGATAAGGCAGTGCCCGTTTTGAGATCGTGCCATCGTTCTTCAAGGAGAATGTTGTACTCATCCATTTTCTCTTCATCTTCCAACACATCTGCTGCTTGCTGGTAAGCAAAAAAGGAGGCCGAAAACACGACCAAGAGCGTAAGCAAAACCATTGTGAGGTAGGATAACATCACAGGGAATCCATTCGCTGAAAGATAATCCGATCCCGGTTTCAAGACGAAATAAATACCTAAGGCGATGAAAAATGGTTGCAAGACTCCTTTGAGCAAAATAAGCCAGACAACGGCGAGGCTGATGATGATCATCGCATGTGCAAAGGTGGATACCCTTCGATTAAATCGACCACTGTCCCAAGCTGTCCTAGCATGTTCCATGACTGAGGGTTGAGACTTTCCTTCTTGAAGATAGTCCAGTTTATTCGCTCTCAGAGGACAATCTTTCATCTTCTTCAGGAAGATGAGGTAATTTCAACGAAAGCAATGCTGCACAGATCATCAAGATTCCACAAATGTGGAACGCAGTATGGTAATCGAATGGCCATTCTCTCGAATGCGTGAGGACCCAAACAAACCCTCCCGTAAGCGGCCCGATAATCCGTGCAAATGCGCTTACAGATTCTTGCGCTCCCATCACCATACCAAGTTCGTAACCTTCGGATTTTGCTATTCGAGTGAGGAACGACGAGGATGAAGGAGTGAAAAGACCATTTCCGACTGAGACCAAAATACCGACAATGAGGATATGGAACCATCTTGAATCATATTGGCTGTATGGTATCAGGACCAAGCCAATTCCAGTAGCCACAATCGCCATGGGAATCAATCGCCGAGTGCCAAATTTCTTCGTTAGAGGTCCAATTAATACGCCCTGTGTAACGATGCCAGAGATGCCGATCAAGGCAAAGACACGGCCATTGTCAGCCTCACTAAAGGATAAGCCACCATCAGCGGGTGACATTTGTGTGTAAAGAATGAACACAGCATGCATGATTGTGAAACCAAAAATGAACAGCATGGTCACCCAAATCACCACCGATACGCTTCCTGAGCGCATCATTTGACTCGTGTTCTGAATGGTTTTCTTGATACCCCCCTCTTCAGAATTTTTCTTCTTCTTGGTACGAAGTTCTGGCGGAAGGGATTCGGGTAGGTTTCGCATTGCTACCAACAGGGACAGAACAGAAAGAAGGCTAGCAACCGCACATGGGAGGAGGTATGGATGGCTGTCAAAAAGAGTTCCTTCAAACACAGCCCATCGGCTGGCAGGGTCTGATAGTTCTCCGCCAATGAACGGACCGAAGGTAAAACCAAGTCCAAATGCAGCGCCAATCAGACCCATTCGTGTTGCTAATTGCTGTGGATTGCTGACATCACCGATGTACGCTCGTGCTACGGCAAGATTGCCATTGAACACACCTGCCAAGAATCGAGCAGCAAGAGCGATCCACAATGTGTTGGCTAGTCCAAACATGGTGAAGAAAACGGTATTGCCAACCAGTCCAACAAGCAGGACTGGTCGTCGGCCAATTCGATCGGAGAGTGAACCCCAAAATGGGGAAAAGAGAAACTGTGCAGCAGAGTATGAGGTCATCAATAAGCCGACCCAAATTCCGATGCTTGCTTCTTGACTCACCGGGGTTAAATCTTCGACAAGGTAAGTCAAAAACGGAATGACAATACCGAAGCCAATCATGTCGATGACAGTGACCAAAAACAGCACCAAAAGAGCACCTTTGCTGGCATCAACAACCGGCATTGGTTGGTCGTTGATGGTTTCCATACCTTTGCGAACAGCGCGGCCTTCTTGTACCCAACGGGTGGGAGGTTCAGATTGAACTCTTTTTCTGGTCAATCATGCCGATGGTAGGCTGCCAGAGACGGGTGTTAATCGGTCAATGACCGAACCTAGGCGCTCGACAAGTCCAGCCTTTTCTGCGTGCTTGATGAGAGCATATTGCATCACTTCATCCAGCGTATCTACGGCAACCACCTCGACCATTGTTTCGTATTTGCTATCCAGCAATACATCTTGCAGATTTGCACGTGGAATAACGACCGTCTTGATGCCTGAGCGTGCAGCGGCTTCAATCTTAGCGGTGACACCACCGATGGGCAGAACTTCACCACGGACAGAGAGCGAACCGGTCATGGCGAGATCTTGACGAATTGGTATACTCTCGAGTGCAGAAATAATTGCTGTAGCAATCGTAATTGAAGCAGAATCACCATCGACACCGTGCGTATCAACGAATTGAATATGGATGTCATAGTCCGAGATGTCTTTGCCAGTCAGTTTTTTGATGACGGCGCTCACGTTTGTTACACTCTCCTTCGCAAGGTCTGAAAGCCCACCAGTGGCGTGTATTTTACCGCCGCCACCTTGGGACGGGGTGACAAGTGCTTCAACTGGCAACATGATGCCACTGAAATCCGAGAGTCCAGAATTTGCACCAAGGACAGCTAAACCGTTCACTCTGCCAATGCGTTCACCAGAATTTACAACAAGAGCGTAATCTTGTCGTCGTTCAATCATTCGATCTGCAACTTGTTGTTCGAGTGGTTTAGCGATGTTACGAGCGCCCAATACGTGTGCAGCAGTGGTGAACGGTGCACCCTCTTCCATAGCCAAGTCGCCAGCGATGCGGACGAGTCCACCGAGTTCACGAAGCCTGAGGGAAAGTTTTCCTCGGCGTCCAGCTCGGCGTTGGGCTTCCCGCAGGATAATCGAGACGGCGCTCTTCTCAAAATGCGGGATTTCTCTGCTCGTACCCATGTCACGTCGTACTTCTTGAGCAATGAATCGAATCAAACGACGACGATTGCGGGCCGTATCAGGCATCTCAGAATTGACATACACTTCGTATCCATATCCACGGATACGACTTCGCAAAGCAGGGTGCATGCCTTGGATGGCATCGAGGTTCCCTGCAGCAATAAGGATGAAGTCACAAGGAACAGGTTCTGTTTTGGTAAGAGCACCAGAAGATCGCTCTGAGCGTCCAGAAATAGGGAACGCTCGCTCTTGCATTGCGGTAAGCAACGCTTGCTGTTCCTCGAGGCGCAGGAGGTTCACTTCGTCGATGTAAAGCACGCCTTTGTGAGCTCTGTGAATTGCACCTGGTTCAACTCGATCGTGGGCAGGTGTTTCCATGCCACCAGATTGGAATGGGTCGTGACGCACATCACCGAGCAGGGATCCAGAAAGTGTCGCAGTTGCATCGACAAACGGTGGTAGCGAGGAACTTTCATGTTTGACGAGAACTTTGGGAATTCGACTTTCATCACCGGAACTGAGCCGTCCACGAATGAACATGTACCCAAACATCAGGAGGAATCCACCAAACAGTAGGGTGATAATGTCACCAGATTGTAGAGTGGCGATGAGCAGAAGGAATCCAACTGCTGCGAAAGCAATGAGCAGCATCTTTTGGGAGCGCTCTCGTTGGGTTCGCATCGATTCCTTCTGCAGTTTGACGATGCGATCACCACGGCCGGCGGGTACAGAGCGAACCCGAGGTTCGTTTTCGTCATCTTCGTTAGGATAGACAAGGAGGTCTTCTAAGGCATCTTTTGGAAGAAGATCGGTCATTGACCGGGCAAGCATGGACTTTCCCGTTCCTGGGTCGCCAATCATCAGCATGTGTCGACGTTGTTCTGCTGCCTTCTTGATGACAACTGAGCCCGCTTCCTGACCGATCACCTGGTCGACGAGACGATCGGGGATTGGTACATCTTCAGTGGATTCAAAATTCACGGACTTCATCCATTCCTCGACACTTTCAGCGATGATGTCATCACCGCCTGCTGATGGTTCGGGTGCCCACACAGTGACTTCTGTATCATCGATAGGAAGAATGTTGTTTTCCTCAGCGACAGGGGCTTCCTGTGCGGCCTCGGGGGGCGAAACCTCCTCAACAATATCGTCGGTCACAGTATACCCTCCACGCTACTCCCCTTTAGGGGTTTAGAATCCACCATGTATGAAGATGGTGGCGTTCTATCAATTTAATTTTGGTCGTCAAGGTACTGTTGTCCATAGTAGGCCCATTGCTCCATAGTCCATCCTGCAGGAAGACCTGTTGCCGGCAATGGTGGTCCAGCATACTGTTGCTGAGGCACCACTGGCGCTGGAGCTTGGAAGATTTCCTGGGTTCCGCCATACATGGAATTAGCGACCATATCGTTTGCTGGTACCATGCCTGCGTTCCAGTGTTCAACTTCATCCTTGCCGCCGGAACGAGTCATCATGAGGCCAATCAAGAGGGCAACGATAAGAATACCAATGCCCGCAAAGATCAATTCCATTGGGAGTTCTTGAGAAGCCTCGTCATTGCTGGTTCCTGCCGCAGATTCTGTTGGGCATTCAGAACGTGGATCTGCACATGCCAATTCCAACTTTGCTTCAACTTCAGCAAGTTCTGCCTCGAGTTCGGTTGTGTCTTCAGAAGACTCGGCAATGCTGCCCTTGAGTGCGGCTTGTGTTGCTTTGAGGTTGAAGATGTGTGCTTCGAGTGTTGAATCATCCATCTCTGCTGGTGTTGGTGCAGTTTCAGTGATGGTCCACTTGAGTTTGGTCATGGTTTTGAAATCGTCACCTGCACTGTCCGTTGCAGTCATCTCAATTTCGTAGTAATCTCGGTCCAGTGAACCATCCTCACGAGCCAATTGTCCTTCAAAGACAAGGGATGGCATATCGAGCACATTGGTCCAACCTGTCGAGGATTGACTCACATCCATCTCGTAGGAAAGCAAACCGTCACAGGTACCTGTCAAATCATTACAAACATTCCATGTAGCCTTCATGTAAGTGAAGACTGGTGCGTTGTCAGTGAGTGTCATCGTGACTGTTGGCGTTTGTCCAATGTAGGTGTTGGTCATGTCAGCATAGATGTGACCGGTGCCATCATCAACAATTGAAATTTCCAAGGGCAGTGCATCATACACATTGACAATAATCTGATAGGTGTTGGTGTCGTACTTATCCATGATTTCAAGGGTCACAGTTTGTTCGCCAACCTGCTCGAATTGAAGGGTCATTAGACCAGTAAGCAGATTGTATCGCGCACTGCCAGATTCAGAGGATGCTACTGTGAGGAACGCTTCCTCTGCAGGGTCATCAATATCCGAAATTCTGGATACAAGATCAATGACCATTTGCTCATTTCTCTTGAGTTGAATGGTTTCGATGTTTTCCAAATCGATGCGTGGTGCATCGTTACTCGGGTTGATTTGAACAATCATTGTTTGTTCTGATATCTGTTCACCGTCGCTCGCCCTAAGCGTCACGATCGATTGGCCATTGATGTCATCATCAACCGCTTCGAATGCAAGTGCATAGTCGTCGAGGGTGAATGTCACAACCTCATCGTTGGAGGTGCTCACTATGGATACGGACAGTGTAGTAGCATCCACTGGCTGACCAGTGTCGTCTGTGTCGGATAGGAATGGAAGCAGATCAATGATTCCGTTGCCACCTTCCTCGATGGTTTGAGTTGGAAGACCTTCCCAACGAGGTTGGCCGTTTTCGAGGATATTGAACAAGAGTGTGCCATATGGTAGTTCTCCTGCCTCTGAGTAGTCGCCTCCGTCATCCACTCGGATTTCCATACCTTGTTGGCCAAGAGGGCAACCGTTGATTTCATTCCAAGCGAAATTCACTTCGATTTCTGTTGTTGTTGGATACCATGCAACAAATGCAGGGCTGTCTGATGTGATGACGAGGTTCTCTAAAGAGGTCTCTGGGTCGGACACATGGCCCGTCATATCGATCTTTGTTGTGATGTCACAAAGCACGGATGGAATTGGTTCTGCCACAATCGAAGGGATGCCATTGGCAAGTTTGAATCCGTCCGTTCCTGCTGTCACAATCCAGTCGCTTGTTTGACCTCGGGAATCCACGGTTTGAGATCGAATGTCATACCATCCAGACGCCATGTCCATGGTGGGGCTGAGAAGGTAAGCTCGGCCTTCGCTCGGTGAACCGGGGTACATCACCGTTTCACCGCCAGATACGATGGCGCTGGACCATTGGTTAGCGCCTGTAGGCGAGACTTCGATGTTGAAACTCATGGTTTCGATGGTGTCGACATTGTCATCGGCATCGCCTTTGGCGAGAATGTTGAATTGTGTGCCCCGTGCGATGATGTTGTCGCCTTCGACTTGAGCCTTCTTTGCAAGTGGTGGACGGTCGTGATCAAGTTCGGTTTGAGCCACGTTGTTTGCACTGAGCGTTTCATCAACAAGACCAGTCAGTTTGACACCAAAGGTTGTTTTCCAGCCGTTGGTTGGAAGAGAAGAGGTATCGAAGGAGACCGATGCTGTTTGGGATGCACCAATGTTCAGGTTGTTGAGTGACTTCGTATCGATGGAAATTTCGTTGATACCATTCTTGTAAAAGAATTCAATGTTGCCTCCAGCGCTGTAGTCGAGGTCTCCAATATTGCGGATGGTGGTGTCAAGGGTGACTGTGTCACCGATTACATAGGCAGATCCACCGTTGGGGTTGGTCACTGTAAGGCCAGACGGTGCGAGGTCCATCTTTGGTCCCATGGTCGAGTCGACGGCGTGGTAGACGTGAGGGTTTGAACCACCAACGCTGACTTGGTTACCGCTGATCAGGGCAGCGAGCACGATGGCGTTTGAAGTGCCGCCTTGAATCAAGCTTGTAGGAACGGTCGTCCATGAAAGCGATTGTTGAGACGAAGAAGGCGAGATACTTGCGAACGCAGAGCCCGACCCGCCGCTTGCGGTCTTGTAGGTGTCACCTGCAGTCAACCAGCCCATCCAGCAATTGTAGCCGTGAGGGAGAGCACTTCCACTGCTGGAATAGGTGTATGTGGTGCATTCCTCTTCGACAATTGCGGCGTAGAGTTTCATGTTGGATGCTGCGGTTCCAGAACCTGTGTACTTGTATGAGATGTCGATGTCAAACGTGCCGCCATTTGGGGAAATAGCCGCCGACATACTGTAATCGTTAACGGTGGAGTGCATACCGCCACCACTGGAGAATTCATTGTCGTAGGTGTCGTAGTTTGAACCAGATCCAGAAACTCGCCTGTCGGTTCGGTCGCCGAAGTAGGCATCAGGTGCACCACCACTGGGCCACTGCCATTGGTAAGGAGCGACGTTTCCAGCACGAGCGGTGTTGGTTTGACTGTAGGATTGTGACATGTATGTGAGGTACACATATTCGTCAGGGAAATCGGTTTTGAGTTGGTGGTGGGATGCTGAGCCGCCACCTGCTTTGTAGCAGTGAGGGCAGTTGTCAGAAGAGATGTATTGAGCGAAGACAACGTGGCCTGGGGAGGTGGCTGCACTGTACACAACAGGCTCTTCTTCCAATGATTTTTCAACTTCCAATGGGTTCATGTCAGCGGTAAATCCAGCAAGGACACTACCTACAAAAATCGTGACAATTGTTAGGGCGAGAAGGCGGGTCGACATCTTCATGGCAGTCTAAGATACTGGATGGTATTTATACCAACCCCTTCCGCGACTATTGATTATTAACAGTACACTGCGAGCAAATGCTATAAATATTCAAAATTAAATATAATACTCGATTCATAAAATTCTTTTTCATGACAAAGAGTTGAAGACGGAAATCAACTCGGCGCATCATGGACAACGACAAGTGGGCCGTTTTGGTTGAACCTGAAGGTAAAGTTCACGTTGTAGAAATGACGGAGGGCGCAAAAAAAGTCAAGGGCTTAGGTGTCTTTGATGCAGTCGAGACCATTGCGGGCGTTCCCTACGGTTCCATGATTTCCATCGGACAAAAGCAATTGAGGAGGATGCCACCCCGTCTTCCTGAACTTTCCAAAGGTATGGTGCGTCGAGCCCAAACGATCAGCGCAAAAGATGCGGGTTTCTTT
This sequence comes from Candidatus Poseidoniaceae archaeon, assembly GCA_965662715.1. Lineage (GTDB taxonomy): Archaea > Thermoplasmatota > Poseidoniia > Poseidoniales > Poseidoniaceae > MGIIa-L1. Next base: position 17,997 of record CBFIIS010000022.1, read on the forward strand.
GTCTCCATGCTTGGTATCGGTTCAGGAGATACCATCCTTGAAGCTGGTCTGGGTTCCGCAGGACTCTCTATGCACATTGCAAGAGCGCTTGGCGCATCAGGCCTCCACGTCACTGTCGAGCCACGTTCCGAACACGCGGATGTAGGTCTCAAGAACATGCTAAGGGCGCAACAAAGTTGGGTTGAATTTCCTAAGCACTGTCATATTGAAGGTGCCATCGAGGATGTTGTTCCACAGATCAAAGAACACGCCGCAACCTTTGATGGTATTATTCTCGATTTACCGCAGCATCCCTCTGCCATTGCTGCTGTCGCGCCTCTTCTTGCTGTTGGAGGAAGGATCGCTTGCTATTGTCCAGTTACCAGTCAAGTTGAACTGGCATGGGAGGCGTGTGAAGAAGCAGGCCTCCATGTGGAATGGGCTGGAGAACTCATGCAGAGGCAATGGGGTAAGGCATCAAAAGGTGGCATGCGACCGGTCAACGGACCATTTGGCCACACAGCATTTCTCTTGGTAGCCCAGAGAACCACAACTGAGTGAAGGGTCACTCGACCACACGAATCATTGTCTGACACTTTGGACATGTGAAGCGGAATGGTGCTTCACTGCCTCGAGGGACGCCAAGTCGAGCATCACACGATGGACAGGTTACCTTTCCGCTTTCCATTCGACATTCATTGAAACCAAGCGGAGTTTCTTCTTCGGTTTCTTCTTCGAGAACCTCCTCGGCTCGGTCTTCCACAACAGCTTGTTCGGTGTTCCCCTTGCGATTTCGTCGTGCGTAGATGATTGACAGAAGCAGGATGGCAAAGGCCCACCCACCAAGCATAGCGTTCAATGTCGTGCTCTGATCAAGTTGGATGCCGAGAGGTAATGTTACGCCTTGAGGTGGCGCTGCAGGGCCTGATATACTGACGCTAAACATGTCGGATTCTTCTGATTCAGTGGTTGTGTCAATTTGGTAGGTGGCCTTGAGGATGAGGTTTGCCGTTTCATCAGCTTCGATGTTCGAAGTCAGCGTCAGCATGAATTCAATCTTGGCGAAAGGTGCGAGTTCAAAGGTGTTGACCGATTGATTATCCAAAACTCGTACCCATTGTTCAATCACCATTCCCGTTCCTTCCCCGTTGTAGCTTAACATCCCGGTGACCTGGGTGTTGGCAAGGTTTGTTACTGTGACGACAACGCTTGTGCCTCCTGAATATGGGATGGTGTATGAGGTGGAATCTGTTGTAATGTCGAGGACATTGCCGTTGGAAAAGGTCGGTTCTACGGTGTATATTTCAGTGTAGGTTTGGACGTAATCGGTTCGAGATGTGCTGCTCACACGGAAATCAAGATTGGCTAAACCAGATTGGGCGCTCTCGTCGATTGTGCACAACCATGGTACGGCTGGTGATGAGGCGCCTGCCTCCAATTCGAAGAGGGTCGTAACTCCACAATCCATGCCAACGGTTGTCAGTAAGAGTTTGTCAAAAGCAGTCCCCGTGTTCTTGACGACCACTGTGCCTTGGATTGTAGCACCTGGCTGTGCTTCATCATCGTCGGCGTTCACAGTAATTTCTGCGCCTGCGATTTGAGGCCGTACGGTGATGTTGAGATGATCGGTCTTTGAAGGATCGTTGCTTGAAGCAGCGTGAAGTGCTACAGTCAATCCATTTGCTGTGGCCCCAGTAGCCACTTCACGAACGCCGAGTTGTACCGTTGTTGTTTCTCCAGCGTTAAGCGATACCGAGGTTGTGGAGAGCGTGTAGGCGAACCAATCTGCTTCCGAGTCGTCGATGATGCTGAGCTGGAACACATCACTTGAGGTGCCATAGTTGGTCACATCAATGTTCATTGTTGCATTGTTTGAAGGTCCTGCGACAATTTGGCTTCCCGTACTGGAGACAAGAACATCAAATCGGTCTTGAATTTGTAACTCAACTTCTTCCACTGCGGATGCTCCAGTGCCTGTGAAACCAAATTCGAGTGGGTGGCTTGAAGGATCAGCGTTTGTATCAAGCGTGATGTTCACGTGAACATGCGTTGTTTCACCAACCGCTAGAATCAGTGAGGAGTGGCTTATTTCTGCCTGAGCGGAAGCGGGTAGGCCAGAGAGTGAAGCCATGAGAATAACTTCTCTTGTACCGGTATTGGCAAGAGCGAAACTGGTCGAACTTGTCGTCCCTGGTTGCATCACAATTCGTCCATCGACTGGCCCATCAAGTGTAATTTGAGAGATGGCAAGAACATCAATATTCACAGAAGAAGTGCTTGTTTGACCGCTCCTTGAGACACTGAAGTTCTGAAGATAGGTGCCGACGCTTCCTTCATCAGCGGTCGTTTCGATATCCCATGTTCCGCTTTCCCCTGCCACGATTACGATGTCAGTCGCCGAAACGATCGTGGTGCTCAGTCCATCAGTTGAATCGACTTGGAGGTTGAATGTTCGGTCCTCACTGCCGTTATTGTGAAGCCTCATAGTGTAGATTGATGGCGTTCCTGGTTCCACTTCCACAGTGCTTGTCGATGCGGTCAATTCGAAGTTAACGAATTCGTCAACATTGATTGTGAACGAGTCCAAACCGGCAACAATGGTTTGGGTTCCTTCCTGTGTTGAACCTTCGAAGTGGAACGTACACGCATCAGCAATCGTTGCTGTCGCAGGTATGTCAACTTGAATGGTGACGTCAATTGTTGCATCGGGTAAAAGCCCCATGCTTGAAGCATCTGGCAGTCCGAATGAACATACTCCACTCAGCGCTTCAACGCTCCAATCGAAATCAGATTCAGCATTTCCAGTGTTGGTTACAGATACTGTTGTGTTGGTGGTTTGACCTGGGATGAAGTCTGAATCTTGATCAAGGAAGGCAATGCTTAGGCTGTTGTCTTGTGCAACATTGACCACAAATACAGTCGATGTGCTTGTGTTGCCTTGAGTAGAACCTGCAAATAATCTGAATCCGTAGTAATCTGGCGTGACATCAGCAGGAACCGTCACTTCAAGCGTCGCTTGTTGGGATGAACCAGCTGCCATGTTCGTGATCTGATCATCGCTCCACTGAACATTCCATCCTGCCGGGATTCCACCGCCAAGCCCACGTGCAGATGATGTGGCTGCGGTGGTTGGTGACCAAGGGTAGTCGATGTGAGATGTTCCATTGAACACAGTGTCTGCGGCTGCTTCTTGCAGTTGCAGTTTCACGGTTGCGTTGATGGCATCAGTGTCGTTAGAGCCCACGGGCGAATCACCGGTCATTGTCGCATAAAGCACACATGCTGCGAGATAACTTCCCTTGAGCGAGGGGTGGCTTCCGTCTGCATCATAGAGATCGTAGAACAGGTTTCCACTCTGAGTTGGATCCGTACCACTGCCCTCAACGGCATCGTGAATGGTTTTGAATGCGAGACCGACTGGAGCGATCCAAACTGTGTTTCCCGCAGCACTGATGTTTTCAGCATAGTGCGTGTACCCATCAGCCAATCGGTCTTGCATAATGGTGTAGTTTTGATTGATGTTGTATTGGTGCCATTGTGGTCCTGATTCTCCACTTCGGCGACCCCATGTCATGAAGAGAACGGTTTCGGAACCTTCTGCAGATACTTCAGTGCTGATGTTGACAGCGCCATTCTTGCTCGCTTGCCAAAATGTATCGTTTGTTGGTAGGGAGGGGACTTGACTCTGATCTTGGAGGACAACATAATCCCAATCGATGTTTGGATTGCGAAGGGTCGTGTTTGAGATGTGCATGGAGGTGTTAATGTCGTCCCAATGCCCGGAGAGCATTTTCCCAGCGGGTGTGATTGAATCCGCGTTGATAACGCCCAATGATTCCATCAAACTGGCAAGGTTGTTGTAGCCAGTGTAGCTGTTACCATACATCAGGATATTCGAGAGAACGGTGATGTTACTGCTTCCATTGCCTCCGGTGCCGTTGCCCGTACCAGTACCGTTGCCCGTGCCAGTGCCGTTGCCGGTTCCTGTACCAGTGCCGTTGCCCGTGCCGTTACCCGTGCCGTTACCCGTGCCGTTACCTGTACCAGTGCCGTTACCTGAGGAATTATTGGTTTGATTCGCCCACCAAGCAGCCAAATCTGGTTCAAATTCTACATCAAGCAAGAGGGTATCTTCGACCGATCCTCCGTTGGTGATGTCGATGTTGAACGTCGTGGTCTGACCTGCCTCCATATCAGCAAGAGCACTCCCTATGGTTTCAAAGCCAATCAGCGGCGAATAGGTTGGTGCCACGCTGACATAGACTGTGATGATCGAAGTGATGTTTTGATTTGGTTCTGTGACGTGAATATCAAATGAGCCGCTTTCAGATGGCACGGCACCTGTCGACAATTGAACGATGATGCTGGTGTTCTTACTCCATGTAGGGAATACATTCTCGACCACAGGTTCTGCTGCATTGATGGCCCAAACAGAGGATAGACTGCCCGAATCAATGGTGACATTGTACGATTGGATGGCAGATCCGTTGTTTTCGATGTTCAATGAAACATTGGCTGAGTGGCCCGGTTGAAGGACCACATGATGGGTATCGACATCGAGAAGGATGGCGCTGTGTGCGGCAGCAGGTACGGCCAGTGGTGAAAGACTCGCAAACAGCAAGACGAGAACAAAGGCCACGGCACGAACTGGACGAGACGACATAAGACCGAGTCAAGCCACTATGGCATACCTCTTGAGTGAATCGGCCCTACGGGCCGTGAGACATTGTGTTTGATTTGAGTGGATTTTGCCTTATTGAAGCAAGCGAAGTCGCGCTTCGTCCAAAATCTCCCAAGGGAAGGATCCATCATCGCCTGGTACTCGACCAAAATGGCCACCTGCAGCGGTCGCCGAGTAGATTGGCTTGAGCAAATCGAGGTCCTTTGCTATGGCGCCCGGACGGAAATCAAACACGTTCTTGACTCTCGTTGAGATCTCCTTAGCGGATAGTGAAGATGTTCCAAATGTTTCGACGCGAACACTGACCGGTTCTGCGACACCAATCACATAAGCGAGTTGGATTTCACAACGGTCTGCCAATCCTGCTGCAACAACATGCTTTGCTGCCCATCGTGCTGCGTATGCGGCTGAACGATCCACCTTTGATGGGTCTTTTCCAGAAAAAGCACCTCCACCGTGGCGGCCCATGCCCCCATAGGTGTCAACAATGATTTTTCGTCCAGTCAATCCTGCATCGGCATATGGACCTCCGGGGTCGGCAAATCGGCCAGTTCCGTTCACGACTAAGATGCAATCATCATCGAGAAGTTCTTGAGGAATGGCGTAGTTGACGACGTGTTCCTTCACTTGATTTCGAACATGTTCAAGTTCCTTTTCGACTGACCCTCCGAATTGTTCCTTGAGTTCTTTGTCGTGTTGAATCGCAATAATCACGGTGTGCACTCGTGAAACCTTACCGGCTTCATCGTATTCCACAGTGACTTGTGACTTTCCATCGGGGCGAGCCCAAGGAAGGATGCCTTGTTCTCTAACCGCAGTGAGGCGACGCGTGAGTCGCTGCGAGAGTGCAGCAGCAAGAGGAAAGTACCGACCATGAAGATCAGCATAAGCCTCGGTTTCTGTGCAGGCATAGCCAAACATCAGACCTTGGTCACCTGCGCCTTGAGACAACCCATCTTTGTTGACGCCTTGAGCGATGTTGGAGGATTGTGTTGTGATGTGGACTTGAACTTCGGTCAATGCAGCTGAACCAGCATCCATACCAATGTCATGGCTGTTGTACCCCACATCGAGGGCTGCTTTGCGAGCAACTGCTTCGTAATTCGGAGCCTCACCATTGAGCGAAACTTCGCCAGCCAGAACAATGAGTCCAATGTTTTCCTTTCCCTTGACACATGTTTCAACAGCGACTCTTGCGTTTGAATCAACGGCCAAACAGGCGTCAACAATAGCGTCAGAAATCGTGTCACAAAGCTTGTCAGGGTGGCCGCGTGTCACGGATTCGGAGGAGAATAGATCATCAGTCATGCAACGCCGCCCCGACCATCAGTATATGAATCCAACGCTTATTCAGATGTAAAGATATTCCTAATAAGAATATTTTGTCAGATTATACCCGATGGAGGATGCCAACTCGCTTCGAATTGAAACGAATGGTTGATGTTCTCCGTGCTCTGCCACCGTACCATGACCACATGGGTACCGACCTCTTATCGAACGCATACTTTGGGCCAAATTCAAGCGCTTGGTGCCGATTTGCTCGATCAAGAAGTCACCGTTGCAGGCTTCATGGAAGCCAATCGGGGCAAAGGAGCAATTTGTTTTGTTGACCTACGAGACGGAACGGGTACGACTCAGATTTTCTTGAAGAAGGACAACATCGGTGAGGAACCCCTCGACATGGTGCAACGAATGACGCGCGAGTCCACATTACAATTCACTGGTATTGTTTCCCAGAAGCGCCCACCAAAGACCAAGGAAGGCGAACCAACACCTCCGCCTGCATACGAAGTGGTCGCCACCTCTGTCGAGGTCATCGCACGTGCAGAAGCACCGCTACCACTTGGCGTGACGGACACCGTTCACGTCGCCCTTGACACACGCCTTGACAACCGCTTCTTGGATCTTAGGCGAGCCCAGATCAGCGCCATGTTCAAACTTCGGGGCAAAGTTCTGCAATACGGTCGTGAAGCACTGATTTCAGAAGGGTTCTTTGAAACTCACACCCCGAAGATTGTGGCAACTGCCACTGAGGGTGGAACGGATTTGTTCCCGATGATGTACTTTGATACACCTGCCTTCCTCAACCAATCTCCACAATTGTTCAAGCAACTTTGCATGTCAGGTGGACTTGAACGCGTATTCGAAGTAGGACCAGCATTTAGAGCGGAAAAGCACGACACGTATCGCCATCTAAACGAGTTCATTTCCTTCGATATCGAATGCTCTTGGGCAAACGATGAAGACGTCATGGGTGTGCTCGAACGAATGATTCATCACATCTGGAAATCAATCACCGAAGATGAAGAGTCCATCGCCCACATCGACACAATCAACGCCTACAGAGCGACACAAGAAGAAGCGCCAATCGAAGTGATTGTGCCAGAGTTGCCATTTCCTCGACTTTCATATTGTGATGCGATTGCAACCATCAAAGCAAAAGGTGGATCCATTGAATGGGGCGACGATATCGATGCTGAAAACTCGGATTTGTTAGCCGAAGATCTCCCTCAATTCTACTTCCTGCCTCGCTGGCCAATGGATCTTAAACCGTTCTACATTCACCATGTTGAAGGTGAAAACGGAAGCACTGGCAAGCAACTGAGCCGTGGTTTTGATCTTAATTTCGGTCGCGATGAATTGACCTCTGGTGGGCAACGTGAACACCGAATGGATGTGTTGATTGAGAACCTCAAGGGAATGGACTTGGACCCCGAAGAATTTGAATTCTACGTGGCCGGATTCCGTCACGGCGTTCCACCACACGCTGGATGGGGTCTGGGAGTCGAGCGAATTTTGATGAAGTTGACCGGCGCGAAAAATGTCAGAGAAACAGTTCTGTTCCCTCGCGACCGCCGTCGCGTGAGCCCCTGATGGTCAGGCAGAAGCGTTCATCAACTGTCTTCCTGAGCCGAGGGCATGCACGAACTGATTTATTTCGAATCCCCAGGATACGCTGAACCCACACGACTTTGCCTCGAGATTTCTCAGGTGTCATGGAAAAACACAACCGTCGACTGGGATGGTTTCCAAGAACTCAAGGACAGCGGCGAACTTCCATATGGCTATCTTCCAATTCTAAAAACGCCACAAGGCACACTTGCGGAATCAAACGCCCTCATGCGGTATGCGGCTGCATTAGCAGGCCTTGAGCCTGAAGATCTGTACCTGCGTGGTAAAGTCGACGAGATATTAGAACTGATTCAAGGATGGCGGGCTTCGTTCACCCCTACATTTTACATCGAAGATCTTGATGAAAAAATTGCAGCTCGCAAAGCACTGTTTGCAGAGGGCGCAAAAATCGATGTTGGCCTCAAAGATTTAGAATCGCTCATAGAAGCATCATCAACTGGTTGGATTGCAGACACTGAAGACATGACATTGGCAGATGTCAAGGCGTTTCTCAACACCTTCATGATGTTCTCGGGACAGTTCGATGGCATCGATGCGTCGATGTTGAAGCCATACCCCATGTTGATGAAATATCATGATCATATGGCCAACGATGCTCGTGTCAAAGCGTACTATGACCGTGATGATGATGAAATTCGGTGGGTCTACAAGCCCAATGCATTCGACGAAGCTTAAGGTCCAAATTTTTAGATTTCTTCCGCACTGAATGCCACATCCACCACCAGAAGCTTGTTCGGCAAGTTCGACAATGGATCGATTGGGGTCGAGTAAATTGGAGCAATACCAGTCAACCTCAAGATGAAGGATGTTACAAATCATTAAACGCAAAGCAAATCAGCGAGAGGCATGGGTCAGCGTGGCGTACTTCTCATCAATGTAGGTACCCCGGATGAACCGACTGTATCGTCCATTCGTACATACCTTCGAGAGTTTCTATTGGACCCGGATGTCATCGATATTCCTGCACCGCTCCGTCATTTGTTGGTTCGAGGAATTATCCTTAGAACTAGACCGAAAAAAATTGCTCCATTGTATCAAAAAATATGGATGGAAGACGGCTCCCCCCTGAGGGTGTATTCACAACGAATCACAGATCAACTCAACAACACATCTGAAGAACTTGCATTTGAATTTGCCATGAGGTACGGCAATCCAAGCATCGAATCTGGTTTGAAAAAATTGCGTGAAAAAGGCGTAGATGAATTGCTTTTGTTCCCAATGTTTCCCCACTATGCGCAAGCGACAACCGAATCATCCCTCAAGCATGCCTACAAGATGCTTGAAGCGATGAATTGGTCACCAAAAATCATCGAAGCAGGGCACTTCGAGAATCACCCATCCTACATTCAACCCCTTTCGAATACGATCAAGCCACACCTCAGTGATGATGTGCACATCTTATTTTCATACCACGGTCTACCAGTTTCACACGTCAAACGAATCGATTCATCGAAAAAGCATTGTCAAAAGGTTGAAAATTGCTGTGAAATTTCATGCGATGCGAATAAGAAATGCTATGCCCATCAATGCACTATGACCACTTTTGAAGTGATCAAGAACCTTCAGTTGGAACCTCATCAATGGTCGATCAGCTACCAAAGCAGGCTCGGGCCTGTGCAATGGCTCACGCCATCGACCACTGACAAAGTTACAGAATTGTTCAATCGTGGTGTTCGCAATTTGGTGATCATCGCTCCTGCCTTCCTTGCCGATGGCCTTGAAACATTGGAGGAACTTGACATCGGAATACGTGAGCAATTCATGGAATTGGGCGGAGAACACTTTGAAGTGATTCGTTGCTTGAACGATGACCAAGAATGGATTGAGGGTATGAGTTCGATTGTTTCTGAAAAATTTCAGCTGTTGAACTAATTCAGAAGAGTTCAGCGATGCGCTCTGCTTGGTCCACCACATGGGTAATGGACACTCCCGAGACGCTCCAGCCAGCTTGAGAACACTCACTCTGTTTGTTGGCAATACCTTGTAGATGTCCGGGGAGGTACCTCGGTATCGAACGCTCCCCAATTTGAGTGAACAAGATAGGATCTGCATTGGTTAAAATTCGACGCAGTGCCCGCTTCACGCTGGCTTCTTCTCCGTCCCAG
>CBFIIS010000023.1:0-25054 GCA_965662715.1 Candidatus Poseidoniaceae archaeon
CCCATGGAGCCCACTTGATTCAAGGGGTTCGCTCGATGGAGTCAAGGTGACTGGATACGAATATCCACTTGTCCATTGGCATGATTCGCATGGAGTTGATGGTTCATCAGACATTTCCAAAGGCGAGGGGAAACTCCCATGGCGAATTGATTGGCCTGCCAAGTGGGGATGGATTGGCGTGACCTGTGAGCCATTTGGTAAAGATCACGGTGCTGCTGGAGGATCGTACGCAACTGGACGAGAAATAGTGCAAATTTTAGGCCATGAAGCACCTCATCCATTGACGTATGAGTGGATCAGTCTCAAGGGACAAGGGGCCATGTCATCCTCTGCCGGAAACACCATCGGTCCAATTGAAGCGCTCGAATTGGTGCCACCTGAAATTCTTCGTCTTCTGGTTGCGAAATCAAAACCAAACAAGGCTATTGAGTTTGATACTGGAATGAGTTTGGTGAACCTCGCAGATGAATATGAACGACTTGCAGCAAGGGATTACACCTCCGAATTAGCAAATCAAGAACTGAGTCGGCGTCAACGAGTGCAGGTTGAAGATGCTGCTGGAGCCATGCGGATGGCAGTCGTTGAAGAAGGCACATTGGCCCAAGCCACAGCAGTCACATTCAGGCACCTTGCGCTTCTCGCACAAACAAAGACCACTGATGATGCTGTGTGGGACAGTTTACGAAATGCAGGCGCCATTGAACAGCCAACCCAATCACTCATCGATCGATTAACACGGATGCGTGCATGGATTGATTCCAAACATTTCCCTCAAGAAATGAAAATCAGTATTTTAGATGCTCCAAACCATTCGGCGCTCGCAGAACTAAACGATGATGAACGCTCGGTACTCAACTCGCTTGCAAAGGCACTCGAAGGCTGCGAATGGAATGCGACCAGCATTGGTGCTGCAATCCCCCAGTCGGCAAAAGACATGGACCTCTCTCCAAAATCAGGCTACAGAGCTGCATATGCTGCACTCATGGGCAAAGAGCGTGGACCAAGGCTTGCGCCAATCCTCGCAGAAATGGACCAAAAGAAAATTGTTGAGCTCCTGAAAGCCTGTGCTGAACACTTCAACTGATATGGTTTGAAGGTCAAGCACCAACCTTCGGCGCATGAGATGAAGCACAGACCGCAACAAAATTGCGGCATTTGACCATCACCATTGAAAAGAGGTGAGCGTGTATATGGGTACATGGCGGGGGTGTACTGTCCAACCTGTGAAGCGGGTGTTGAAGCGGCGGCTAAGTTTTGCCTGTCTTGTGGCCACGACCTGACCGGCCAGGGTCCAATCACAGCAACTGGTCACGATTTGAATCAAATCAAGGAAGTCATTCGACACCGTGAAGACCTCTCCATGGCAGAAAAATTCGATATGATTGCAAAGGTCGAAGAAGGGGCAAACCCGATTCTCCTTGGCATCGCTGCTCCTGCTGAAGGTGAAGATGTCGATCTTGCAGGTGCCTTTGGCACCGAACTGGAAGAAACAACGAACGTATCCTATGCTAATCACGAATGGGGGCAATCCCCTGCTGCAAACGCTGCGGTACGGGCTGTTATTCGTGGCACAAATGGATGGGATTTGATCCAAGCAGGAAAACTTGACCTCAGTGAAGGTTTATTCCGAGATGCAATGGATAATGGAATGGAAGCATCCACTCACATTCACGATGTTGCAAGTGGTGAACACGAAGGAATCGACCCTGATGCTATGCGGGCAATCCCTGTCTTGAAACCACCAAAGCGGAGTTTCTGTCCAAAATGTGGTTCAGACATTCATGCCAATACCATGCTTCAATGGCGAAAGTGGCGAGACTCTTCCGGTGCTGTTGTATCAATGCAACTCGAGGCTTCCATGGAGACGTCCCTCATACAAGTTGCTGCTCACTATCTAAATGTAATGCAGGCAATGAAGGATGAGCGCGATGATGCTATCGCCCGAGCAGCAAAAGGCGACCCCGGCGTGATCGAAGCAAAACTTCGTGAAAAACTCGAAGTCAGCATTCGCAAAGAACTCGAACAAGAGATTCGCTCCGAGATGGAAGAGGAATTCAAAGGGCGAGCAGTGGCAAGTGCCGACGCCAAATCCACGCCAAAGAAGCAGACCTCGAAAGGCAAACAAAGCACTGCAAAGAAGGCGGCTACAAAAGCCGCATCTGGTACCAAGAAGAAATCAGGCGGCATGTTTGGGCCAAAGAAGGTCAAGAAAACATACGAAGGTGAGCCAGGCGGTAAAGCTGATTGGTTCCTAAGCGAAGCCCTCGATACTGTGTATGACCCTCATGGTACTGGAAAAGCCATCAAAGCAGCAACGATTCTTGCCCGTTCAAGCGACGGGAATGTAAGGGTTCGAGATGTCGTAAGGATCTACGACATCGAGGGCGAGGCAGGCATCAGTGAATTGGCTTGGACAAGTCCGCTTACCAAGTACATCATTGATGCATACGATGCTTGCTGATGCTCAGTAATGTACGGTCAAACGACGTGGTTCAAGTGGACCTGCTTTAGCTGCCTTCATTGCAGCAACTTCCATACTCGCACCTCTCAGCGTGGTGACAAATGGAATATTCAATTCCACTGCAAGCCTTCGCATCATATTTCCATCCCTTACCGCCCCACCCGAAACGGTTGGAACATTGACGATGAATGAGACCTTCCCCTCGCGCATGAGGTCAAGGGCATCAGGGTGGTTTTTGTCAGCGATTCTGTACGCCACAGTAGCTGGTACATCATGAGCACGAAGCACATCACATGTACCAGGTGTTGCATAGACGGTGAATCCAAGTTCAACCAAATCTTTGGCGATAGGAACCAGTTGTTGCTTGTCATCATTTCGAACGGTGAGGTAAGCACCGCCCTCACTAGCAACAGGTACCTCGGTCGCAATACGTGCTTTGAGATAGGCTACATCTGCAGAAACATCCGACCCATAGACTTCCCCAGTTGACTTCATTTCCGGACCTGGAGCAGGGTCGAGGCCTCTCAGTTTGATGAATGGGAACACAGGTGCTTTGACGCAGACTTGTCCCGTTGTTCGTTGCGGGATGGTTTGTGCAGAGAGAGGAATACCAATGGTGACGTTCGCTGCAATCCGTGCCATTGGCAATCCCGTAGCCTTTGCTACAAACGGCACGGTTCGTGAAGATCTTGGGTTAACTTCCAAGGTGTACAATTGATCGCCTTGAATGGCAAATTGGATATTGAAGCAGCCTTTGATGTTCAATCCAATTCCAATTGCTTTCGTCTGCTCCTCAATACGTTTGAGCATGGCGTCTGGGATGTTTTGAGCGGGAATGAAGCATGTTGAATCGCCAGAGTGGATGCCTGCTTCCTCAAGGTGTTCCATAATGGCGCCAATTAGGACTTCCTTACCATCCGCAGCAGCATCGACATCGATTTCTGTCGCATGGCCAAGGTATTCATCGACCAGCAGCGGCTTGTCAGGGGCCAAGTATGCTTCACGAAGGTAGGCGTCCAATTGCTGTTGATTGGCTAAAATCTCCATACCTCTGCCACCGAGGACATACGATGGTCGAATCAAGACTGGGAATCCAATTTGCTCCACAGCTGCCCGAACATCATCTGAGCTTGTCCCAGTTGCCCCCCGTGGCATTTGCAAGTCGATTCGTTTGGCAAAGGCTTCGAAACGCTCACGATCGCTAGCTTCGTCAACAGCATCGCATGAAGTGCCCATAATCGAGAGGTCGAGTCCCTTCGAGGCAAGGAGTGGTAATCGGTTGTTCAATGGTAAAGCCAAATTGATGGCGGTTTGACCACCAAATTGGAGCAGTATTCCATGCGCCTGTTCTCGAAGAAGGACTTCAGAGACATATTCTAACGTGAGTGGTTCAAAGTACAATCGATCTGATGTGTCAAAATCAGTTGAGACGGTTTCAGGATTGTTGTTGATCAACACCGCATCCTTTCCTGCGGCTCGAATTGCCTTCACAGCATGGACGCATCCATAATCGAACTCAATGCCTTGCCCGATGCGGATTGGACCACTGCCAACGGTCACCAATCGTTCCTTGGTTCGAGCGTCCATATTTGGAAGGGAATCGATACCGACTTCATCATCGATCTCGTATGTGGAATAGTAGTAGGGCGTCTTTGCAGCAAATTCTGCAGCACAAGAATCCACCATTCTGTAGCGCGGATGGAGCCCGACGGCATGTCGACGCTTCATGACCGCCTCTTCATCAAAGCCTGGCTGCAATGATTTCGGACCGGATGCAGGGAAACCAGAGAGAGCATCTGCGATATGTGCATCGCTAAAACCAAGGCTCTTCCATGCCTTAAGTTGCTCCCGAGTCAGTTCTCCAGGCGTGGCCTGCGAATCGGTAATTGAACGTTCAGTTTGAGCGATATGCTCGAATCTATAGAGGAACCATCGAGTGATTCTGGTGATTTCATGCACCTTTTCGACCGACCATCCACGCCGGAATGCCTCAATTAAGGCGCCCATTCTACGGTCGGTCGCCACTCGGCACCATTCGACGAGGGTGTTGTCCGGCAATTGAGTCAAGGCACGCTCAGCCATACCATCGCCTTCGCTCTCATCAGCACGGGTCAGAGGACGTGGGTGGGCACAGCCTTGTTCGAGGGAAGCCCAGGCTTTGAGGAAAGCTTCTTCGAAGTTGCGTCCAATAGCCATCACTTCCCCGGTCGACTTCATCGAAGTCCCAAGGGTTCTGTCTGCTGTTCGGAATTTATCGAAAGGCCAGCGAGGGATCTTGACCACACAGTAATCCAATGTCGGTTCAAATGCAGCGGTTGTCCCCTCACCAGTAATTGGGTTTGGGAGTTCATCAAGAGTATAACCGACTGCAATTTTCGCCGCCATACGGGCGATAGGATAACCCGTGGCTTTGCTTGCTAAGGCAGAGGATCTCGACACTCTGGGGTTGACTTCAATCACACGAATTTCTCCAGTGAATTGATTGAAAGCAAACTGAACATTGCATCCACCTTTGATGTTTAACTCACGAATAAGACTCAGAGCTTGGTCGCGCAGGACTTGATGATCTGCGTCAGAAAAGGACTGCAGAGGTGCAACAACGGTTGATTCCCCGGTGTGAACTCCCATCGGATCGATGTTTTCCATTGTACAAACAATCGTAGCATTGTCAGCACCGTCGCGCATCACTTCGTACTCAAGTTCCTGCCAGCCGAGAATTGATTCTTCAATAAGCACCTGATTGATTCTGGAATTGCGCAGGCCCAACGTCGCAATTTCGACAAGTTGACCAATGTCCCAAGCCGTTCCACCGCCAAGACCGCCAAGTGTGAAGGCTGGTCGGATCAAGATTGGCCAACTACCGATTTCTTCGGCTGCAGCGATGACCTCCTCCATGGTGTTACATGCAATTGCTTCAGAGATGGGCAGACCGATGGAGTCGCACACTTCGTTGAACAATTCACGGTCCTCTGCCTTGTCGATGGCATCCAGATCAGAACCGATCAATTCGACACCAATGCGTTCAAGTGAACCATCGTGAGCAAGTTCACTGGCAATATTGAGGGCGGTTTGGCCACCCATTCCCGCAAGAAGTGCACATGGCTTTTCGATTTCCAAAATCCTACGAACCGTGTCCGGTATCAGAGGTTCAATGTAGATTTTATCTGCCATTTCCGGATCGTTTTGAATGGTTGCTGGGTTTGAATTGACGAGGATCACCTCGTATCCATCCTCCCTTAACGCCTGTACTGCTTGACTTCCTGAGAAATCAAATTCTGCAGCCTGTCCAATCTTAATTGGACCACTGCCAAGCACCATGATGGTCTTGAGGTCATCTCGACGTGGCATTAGTCAGCACCCCCAAGGTGTTCATCAACAATTGAACGGAACCGGCCAAACAGTGGTGCAGCATCGTGCGGACCAGGGCACGCCTCTGGATGGAATTGAACTGTGAATGAGGGATGGCCAACAAGGTCAAGGCCTTCGACAGTGCGATCATTAGCATTGACGTAGCGGACCTTCACCTCAGCACCATGCATGTTTTCTCCGGGAGCAGAGCATGCCCCCGAAGGGTGTGCTGCGAGCATACCTGCATCTGGGTCAGCCACAGCAAAACCATGATTTTGACTTGTGATTGAGACTGAACCTGTCACAAGGTCGACCACAGGTTGGTTCGCACCCCGATGCCCATATCGCATTTTGTAGGTTTGAAGGCCGGAAGCAAGACCCATGAGTTGGTGGCCAAGACAAATACCCATGACTGGCATACGGTGTTGTACCGCCTTTGCTAGCGTCGACCTTGCCAATGTGGCCTTTCCTGGATGAGCGGGGTCACCAGGTCCATTGGAACAGAACAGAGCATCGATTTGATACTCGTTTTGAAGCACTGAAAATGGGGTTTCAGGAGGGCACCAAACGACTTCGAAATGTTCACACAGGTTGCGTAGAATGTTGTATTTGATACCGCAATCAAGGGCTCCAAGTCGAGGCAGCGGACGGTCAAGATCATCTAAAGCACCTGGATTGAGGACAACCGCTTCGTCGATTGAAACCTCATCAACGAGGTCCTCAAGTTCGGGTGAAGTCAAGGATGTGAGTTTGGTTTTCAACAAATCTTCATCCTCGACTGGACCAAAGACACACAGCACTGTTCCAAGTTCACGGACCCTGCGCGTAATGGCCCGAGTATCGATATTTTCGATGCCGGGTACGCCATGGGAACGGAGAAGTTCATCGACAGTACCGACCGAAAAACGGTGATCCGGCTGACTCATTGCATGACGAACAACAACGCCACGAGGCCATACAGATTTTGATTCAGAAGCACCACTGTGAACACCGTAGTTTCCAATCAGAGGGTAAGTGAAAGTGAGCACTTGACCTGCAAATGATGGATCAGTCAACGATTCTTGATAACCCATCATGCCAGTGGTGAACACCAATTCACCCTCGCCATGACCTATTGCACCGAACAGAGTCCCGGTGTAGCGGCCACCATCGGCGGTAAGAAGCACACCATCTCCACTCGCTCCCTCCGGCAGCGGCAGACCACTCGTCAAGTGATCTGCTGCGTCGAGAAAGGCAGGGGCTTGAGTAACACCACGTCGATTTTGGCCGGGACTGAATGAGCCAGAACCAAAATCGACTTCCGACATCAGTTTTGGTCGAAAACGGACACCCATAATGATTGGGTTTGAAACTGAATGACCTGACACCGTCAAAACTCGCATTGAATTGGTTTCAAAACGACCGACTCAAGTTAAGTGAGGTTCTGCTTACTCTTCTTCACGATCCAAATCCAACACACGCTTGCCACTGGCCGTCGGCTGGATGATTAAACGAGCGTCGTCGAACGACCTTTCGCTGCCAGATTCACCATGCCATGCGTCCAAAAAAAGCGCCAAAGCTGCGACTTCTGAATGAGGTTGATTGCCCACTGACAGATTGTACTGGCTGTACTTGTAGACGTCACCTGGCACCTTTGCCCCACCGACGATGACCACCATGGGGCGGTCCCTACGAATCCGAGGGATTGCTTGTCGGAATGGTTCACCATACATGGTGAGGTGGACAGCAACACCTGGTTCACCATCGCCTGCATCTTCCTCAACAAAGCGACGCAGCCAACCCATTGGGCCATGAACATGTTCGCACGTCATCCCTTTGCCAAACCTGTCCGCAACCGATTCCAAATTTTCAAACATCTTTGGATCTTCATCCCCCGCAAGTAAAAATCGATCTGCTCCTAAAGCCCGACTCACCAGCGCCAGATGTGTGGTTATGCGGGGGTCACGACCGAGGCGATAACCAAGTCGCAACACATCAAGTCGTTCACCTGGCATGAGTGCAGCCACCAATTCATCGTTCATCAAAGCGACCGTCGTCACTCAACAACGTCGCCATCAACAATCGTCCCTTGCTCGGAGGCATCTTTGCTCGTAATGATCAGACCTCGCGTCTCCAAGAACGTCTTGACCCAGTACAGATGCCATGCGTCGACAAGGAATTTGGCACAAAACGTGACGCCAAAGAACAGTCCAAGCAAACGGCTCGACCTCCAAAACCCAACTTGTGCATCGATTTCATCACCGGTGAGGCCATAGAAGAGAGGTTCAAGGATAAAGAATCCACAAACGATGAGCATGGCACCGGAAACGAGGGAGTTCACGAGTTGTCCTTTTTCCTTTGCGATCGAAGTTAATCCTGATGAAATAAGACCAAATAAACCAACAGTGATGGCGACATTGAGGTAGTTTAGATTGAACAAAAATGATGTTGCCAAATCAACATCATCGCCACCTTCAGTGATGAGCACCCACCAACAGAGCACAATCAACATAATCAGAATCCCACCATTGTAGGCTTTTTTGTTGATCAGTTCGAAAATTTCTTCACTGTTTGACACGGAAAAACGGGACATAAGTCGCTCAGCGAGCCTCAAGCCTTGTTCATCGCCAACGCCAGCGACATACTCATCTTGTTCAGGAGTGGATAGATTCGAATCACCAACGCCCCCCTGCGACATAGGTCGACTTCAAAGTCACAACTTATCAATTCTGCCACCGTCGGCACTCCATGGAGGCAACCTTCGGACCCACTCCGGAACGCCGTGAGCAGATAATGGCGGGCATCTCCAGAAGAGAGGGTTCTGGCTACCACGTCATGGGAGTGCTCAACATCACACCAGATTCGTTTCATGAAGCAAGTCGAATCAACAGCACTGAGCATGCAATAACAACCGGTTTGCAAATGTGGGAGCAAGGTGCTACTTGGATTGATGTCGGCGGTGAATCGACGCGCCCTGGTGCAGATCCTGTGGACCCTCAAGAAGAGCTGAGGCGAGTGCTACCAGTGATTCAAGGATTGAGAAAAGCGAATCCAAATGGCCTCATTTCAATTGATACTCGAATGCCAAGTGTGGCAATAGCAGCCATAGAAGCAGGTGCAGATCTTGTCAATGATGTCTCTGGGCTTCGAGACCCAGCGATGGTTGGCCTCGTTCTTGAGGCGCAATGCGGAGTGTGCATCATGCACATGCAAGGCACCCCGGGCACCATGCAGCAAAAACCAAACTATTCAGATTGTGCACAGGAAGTAAGTGAACAATTACTTGAAACAGCAAGGGCCCTCAAATCAGCAGGTCACCCTCCTGAATTGATTGCGCTTGACCCCGGTATTGGTTTTGGAAAAAGCCTCGAGAATAATATCGAGTTATTGCAAAACCATCAGACCATGCGAGGCTTGGAGGGATTCGCCCTACTCTGGGGCGTTTCTAGAAAATCCATGATCGGCCAATTGACTGGACGAAAGGACCCCAGTGAGCGATTAGCAGGGACACTTGCTGTAGCCGCATTGGCGCATTATGAAGGCATTGATCTTCTTCGGGTTCACGATGTTGCAGAGCATGTTGATATGCTCAACGTCCTCGATGCTTTGGTTTAGTTCCCTAATCCACCCAACAAACCTGCTGCAGCAACCCAAGCACCTGCCATGCTTCCAAGGTTGGTCAATGCGGTCACCATGAGCACACGCCCTGCACGGTTCGACCAAAACATTCCCAAGCTGTCCATTTTGAGGAAATTCTGTAAATCCTCGGCCGTTGGTTCTCGAAGTTTCAATTGCACATAACCTGCGAACCAACCCGCAGCTAAGGTAGGATTTAACGAAGTGATTGGAGAAGCCAATGCAGCTGTTAAAATGGCGAGTGGATGGCCGCGTGCAAGAATACACCCCAAGGCTGCAAACACCGCATTTGCTGCAGTCCAGACCGTGAACAATTCGACCAGATCGACTGCGTCGCCTTGAGACACAAAATAAGCGATCAAGCCCATGACAAAGAGGGGGATCATCCAAGGGATGGATTTAGCAAACCTGCCTCGCTTTGGCAGCACCTCCAATTCTTCCAGTTGTGCAGAATCCGGTTGGGTTGATTGATTCAGATGTGCCTCAATGCCCTTGAGGTGACCGGCCCCCACTACAGCAAGAATTCGTTTGTCAGTGTTCTGTTCGAGAGCCGAAATTTTCCCTGCAAGATAGGCATCACGCTCATCGATCAGCACTGAGCCTGCACCCGGTGAAAAAGTTCTCAACTCTTCCATGAGAGAACTCAAGAGGTCTTGATCCTCGAGCAATTGAGAAACTTCGGGAGCATCCTCGTCTTCTTCATCGCCTAAAAGCGACCAAATGATTTTGACTTTTTCAAAGAATTTCATTCGCTTCCAAGCCCTTCTGAGCGTGGTTTGAATATCCCGATCGATCAGCGCCACCTCAAGGTTCGCTTCTTCAGCAGTTTGAACTGCTGCAAGCAACTCAGCACCCGGTTGTTCACCTTCATCAAGACCCATCTTTCGCTGTTCTGCTGCGAGAAGGGACTGAAGCATGACCAAAGGAGCTTTGCCTTCTTTCACCACCTTGAGCAATCCTTCTTTGTCCAGACGACGGTTTGAAGTCAAAGCGCTGTGCCGGCTTGCACACAATTCAACGGCGACAATATCTGGCTTAAACGCCTCAATTTGCTCCTTGACTGCTGCGACACTTGCGCTGGATACGTGTGCCGTACCGAGCACACAAACCCGTTCTGAGCGAATGAATAATGGAGAATCAGTCATTTGAATTGACCTCCGTAGCAAACAGCAATTCCAATTCTTTGGTCATCGCAATGAGAGCTGCCTGATTTGCCTCATCTGGATTGCTTGGCACATCATCAAGCAGCGATTCAAACAAGATTTGGCCACCTGCGAGTGCTTTGTGGCCACCTGCTTGACCTTGTTTCCAATGCTCAGAGAGCAACTTACCGAGGTG
This sequence comes from Candidatus Poseidoniaceae archaeon, assembly GCA_965662715.1. Classification (GTDB taxonomy): domain Archaea; phylum Thermoplasmatota; class Poseidoniia; order Poseidoniales; family Poseidoniaceae; genus MGIIa-L1. Next base: position 10,763 of record CBFIIS010000023.1, read on the forward strand.
AAGATCAGGATTGGTCGTCCGTGCAGATAAAATCACCTTATGCCTACGAACTCCATAGACAACAACAGATTGGACGCCTTCGGTAGGAAGGAGGAAGTCTGCGATTTGTGCCAATGCATCACGGTTCGGTAAAGCTGAGAGTGGTGCAAGCACCGTGGTGCCATACTGTTTGCGTTCTTTCAGGGCTTCAGCAAAGGCATCCAATGTTTCAATGGAGCGGGGTGGCTCCTCTATAGAACGCATCATATCGGAATCTACCCAGGCATTTAACCATGACAATGCACGGATGTCAACCGGATTGAAGTTCCTGGTAAATCCAAGGGTATCAGTACGAATACCAAACGCCAAGGCAGTAGCCACGCGGGAAGTCATTTCAAACTCAAGTTGCATGAGAAGGCTGGCGACAAGTGAAGATGTTGCAGAGAATTCCGGATGAACCATTGACAGATCGGCAGCCACACCTTCCGATGCGTGATGATCGATCACGATATGTGGAACGCAGTCATCTGGTAGAATGTTATTTGCTCCAGGTCGATGGAAATCAACAGTCATCACCACTGCTGCATCCCTCAGGACATCAGCTACTTCCCACTCGAGGATCAAACGCCGGCAAGGTACCTCCAAGACATTGACCATGGCCCTGTTTTGTTGATGTTCGATCAATCCACCATGATAGAGGTGAGGTACGAGCCCCATCGAATGACAGAGTTCGTACATGGCCAGCCCAGCACCAAGGGCGTCAGGATCGGGGTTGTCATGACAAAAAATGGCAACGTTGGACCCTTCAGGAACTGAAGAGAGGTAATGGTGCAACACCGCCGCACCGTCTTTTCGCTCCCAAGATCGGATACGGTCTTGCATAGCAGAATAGGACACATCATCGACACTGATGAGGTCAACGCCATCACCCTCCAATGGTAATGTGGTCAAAATTGGCACATCCCTCCAGTGGTTTCGAATGGATTCGATTGGCTCTTTACCTTCCAAAGCGTTCGGGTCAATCAGTAAAATTGCAGTTGGTTTGTGATCTTCAAGCGGCAATGAGGAAAGCGGCATAGCAGCTGGGAGAGCCAGAATTTCACATCCTTCGATCGGTTCGGTGTCCGGAAGTGTAGCAGCAAGGCCAACAAGCACGCAACGTTGGCGTTGCGCACACCAACGACTCAAACGAACCGCCAAGGGAGTTGAGCCGAAGACTAAGAACATTCAAACACCAATCCGATTGATCGACTCACCATTCAGAACTCGATGACGTAATTCTGATGGTAGTAGTCAGGAACATCGACGAGATCACGTCGCTGGGAACCTTTGAGCATGGCCACGATGTTAGCAGGAATCATCTGAATGGCTTTATTCCAAGTTGTTGCTTCTGAATTGTAAAATTCTCGACGGTCAGCAAGCCTTTCTTCGAGCCGCACTAATTTGTGAGAGAGATCAAGAAATGCCGCATCGGCCTTTATTTCTGGATAGGCCTCAGAAAGAGCATTGAATCGAGGTGTCATCTGGGCAAGAGCGTTTTGAGCTTGGTTGAAGTCAGAGATGTTCTTTGCGATCAAAGCACCTGAAGCCGCTTGACGAGCGAGGAACAGTTGTTCAAAGAACTCAATCTCGTGCTTTGCCAGACCAGAAACGATGTTGTGAAGGCTTGGCAGCATTTCATATTTCATTTTGACATCACTTTCGTAGTCCTGCCATGCATTTTCCACATTTTCTTCCAAATTGATGAACCGATTCCATGTGCTCCAAAGGTACAGGAGTCCCACTGCGCTGAGAAGTGCCCCGAAAAACCCAAGGAAAAGAACAGCAACCATACCTCAAGGACACAGCACCAACCTATGAATGATGTGGTTGGGCCTTGCATGAGTCAACATCTTGAAGCAAAACGACATGGCATGGTTGTCGTGAGCCTGCATGTCGATTGAAGCAATGGTTGGAATTAGCCTCGGCGTCTTCCTCATTGCCTTTGCATTCGCACCTGTTGGAATGGGGGGCGGGATGCTATTTGTCCCACTGCTTCACTATGGAGCAGGTTGGGCAATTGATGGTCGAATTATTGCGGCCTCCTTGGTGTTGACAGCCGTTGTCAGTTATGGCAGTGGATTGGCTCACCGTCGTGAGGGGCATGTTGATGACCCCATTGTCAAGATTGGACTCGCTGGAGCCATACCGGGAGCGGTGATTGGCGTTGCTATTGTGGCCCTAATCGGAGACAATCTCGACCTTGTTTTCAAAATCTTAAGCCTGTTCATGATCGTGTGGGCGATTCGAAAAACAATTTCCAAAATGGACGCTGAGGGCGAAAGGACCAACGAAGAAGTCGAACCAGAAGACGCCATGATAGAAATTACACAACTACGATTCGGTTCGGCTATTGGGGGCTTGTTGTCAAGTGTGTTGGCGATTGGAGCCGGTGTGATTTATGTGCCAATTCTGCGAGCCTTTGGAAAGTTAGCACCTAGGAAGGCCATAGGAAGCAGCCTTCACTTCATGATGGCAGTCATTCCAGTCTCCATTGTCACCCACATTCTTTTCTTACCAACTGAATCAATGGAACGTCTTGCAAATGATCTTCCTTTCATTACAGGCTTAGCAGCACTCACGTTTCTAGGTGCACGAAGTGGTGCGAAATTTGGAATGAAACACCTCACTGAAGCACGCATTATGCAAATCTTCCTCGTACTGATCGTAGTTGTTGCCATCAGGTACATGATTGATATCATAGGATTATGAGCCTAATCTTCTCCAGTCATTTCATCTGTAGGCACGATGAAGTCCAAAGCCGTTGGATCTTCAATTGCGACAAGTCCACGGATGCTATGGGCGTCCTGTAGTTCGATTGTAGGTTTTGCAACCTTGACCCTGGTTGCCCCGAGTGAAAGCACGTGACCAGGACTGACCGGTAGACGCCCCTCTGGCAACCAAAGTCCAAGGGCTCCTAATTCACCATGATGCACGATGATGAGGGTATGTCCATGTTCATCAACTTCTGAACGAACAACTCGCATGGATTCAGCAGAGGGAATCAGCCGTTCACTGCTTTGCCAATCGTTCCAGGTTTCTTCCAATGGTTTGTTCTGTAGATTAGCAAGTTCATCTATAGCCCCAATTTTCTCAGTGAATGCTTGTTCTTGCTCAGCGGCGATTGCATTCAAGCCGTCGAGCAGGTCTCGCAGTCCTTCATGGTGCAATGCATCGATCTTGGTCATCGCAGCGTGAGCCATCACCATAAGCTCTGCTAGAGATTCAATTTCCGTCTCAATGCCTGATTCAAGGGCACATTCCATTCCTTCATCAAGAATTTCAAGAGCAAGACCCGGTTGGTCAATCGAAAGCAATGAAGTTCCTATGGCCTTCAATGAGAGGGCTGCAGCAGCCTTGTCTTCGACCACATATTCGTGGGCGGTAGCAATATGGTGTTTTGCGACATCGAACTCCTGGTTCAAATGTCGAGTGACACCTGAGAGCACGAGGTATCGAAGTCGATTGCTGCCGGTGGATTGAGCCTGCCGGTCTGCAGTCTCAAACAAGCTGGCAGCTCTGGCCCAATCGTCTGAACTCGTGGCAAGCAAACCGAGTTGGTGCATACCATGCATCTCTGCAAACTCGTCATCGATCAGGGTCGCTGCTTGAAGGGCCCGAGAAAGGTGGACCCGGGCTGCAACCCGCTCACCTAACATCTTCGACATCAAGCCAAGCGCAGTTTCCGTCCGTTGAACAAAGCCAGCGATAGCAGTGTTGGCCAATTCTGCATCCTTTTCACCGAGCGGTGCAAGTCCCAAGCCAACCGCCTCCAAAGCTTCACTGTAGGCAAGCATCGTCATTTTGTACGCGCCTTCAACATCGTTTGAGTAGGCCTTATTTGACAAATCCGAGAGATGCTGATCCAATCCAGACATGGGAGCACAGATCTCAGGTAATGCACCAAGTGATTTCATGTGTTTTGCCTTGATTTGTTCACCGTTGAGGGTTCGTCGTAAGGCAGTGGAAAGCACATCTTCAACCGGTGAAGTATCTGGTTTCTTTGTTGGTGCAGGCTGTGCTTTTGGTCCGCTGATCAACGAATCAACCATCCATGTCAGTTTTGCTTGAATGTCGTATTCATTGACCCGACTGATGGCGTACCTCATTTCAGCCGCTCTAATCCGGCGAGATAGACTGTTGAACGCAGATTTTGACTTGACAGATGAAAGTTCAGCGAGCCGTTGCATGAAGGTGGAAGGTGGACAAGTCGTGTACCCAAGATTCGCCTTCTCGCTCGTCGTGGTCATTTTGAAATCGTCGGTCACCAACACCACCGTTTTCCCTTCGCGGGTCAATTTTGATGCAAGCACCATAAGCGACAGGTCAACATCTTGAGGTGATGCTTTCTCACCAATGAGTTGAGCTAAGCCTCTGATTTGAGCGTCATCAATAGGGACCGTGGTCAGGATTTCATCGAGGGCATCAAGGAGAAGGGGCTTCTTTTTCCACCGCTGAAATCGCACCGTTCGAACCTCAGCATGAACGCCGGGGGTGACATAGAACGTATGTCTTGAGGCATGTGTCATGGCCTTAATATCCTTGAGAAACCGGTCCGCAGCATAGGAACCGAGGTGAATGAAGCAATTCGAATCAATTACCCATGTGTGGCTCATCGTTGGCTTCTCATAGCCCAAGGCTCTTAGGTTCTTAGGGGGAAAACTACGGAGTCAATGTTGGGAAAATACAGACTTCAGGTTGCGAGAAGAATTTCAATCGGTACTTGGCAACAACTCTGTAGACAATATTCCTAAGCGGAAGGGGTACGATCCAAGCAAACGGATAGAGAATTCGATAGTGCCACTTGAGATAGAGCAAGCACCGGATTGCTGCTGATGAACGCATGTATGGGTGGCCGTTACGGACAAGATAGACCGAATCTGCATCCCTCAATTTTTGCGGGAATTTTTCAATGATGGAGCGGCCTTCATCACTTTCTATAGCGATAAACCTCATGCTTTGAGGATCTCGTAAACGCGGATGGAGGAACACAGCAGAACGCGTGCACAGGCCACAATCGCCATCCATCAAGAGAATGTCAGGCTCGCTCATCAATTCAAACCTCCATAGGGAGCAAGTGCCAAGTCACAACTTCAACACCTTCCGACATGTGCATCAATTCGGGTTTTGTTACATCTTCGATCCCGAGATTGTAGCTTTCAACTAAGGTATTTTGCTCGACTTCAACCTCAGCATCTGCGTACCACCATTTGCTATGGTGCGTGTATCCGTGATGCAGTCGGCCTTTGTGTATGGTGTACAAACTGTATCTTTCGAACAGGAAATATTCGAGGGAACCTTCCTCTGCCTGTCGCAGTTCTGAACACTTTTTCGCAGACCCGGTAAGGCCAACGCCGTCTTTTGTGCGGCGGGATGACCAGGTGTATCCATCATCCAATGTGCCTTTGACAAACGCCTTTGAATACCGGTATGCAAGTCCATACCTCCAATTCGCATAGAAACATGTGACTCGACTTTTCGCATCTAAGGTCAGGAAAAAAACACCAGGAACCCCATTTTTTATCACGTACGTCCTAATATTGAATTCGCCAAAGGTCGAGATCCCTGGGACTGCTGGCAACGGATGAGGGCGTACATTTTCCATTACAAATGGGATGCAACCAATGTAGGCTTTCCCTTCATGCAAATCAAGTTCGAGTCCCTCTGGAAGATGGCTGCGGAGGATGTTTGGGTCAACTTCCCAGTGGAGCAATGTGAGTTTTTTCCAATTCTGCCTCAAGATCCAACGGCTTTCCGGCATTGGGAATGGAATATGGTCAACAGCAAGACCATCCTTCCTTGTGACCATGTAGGTCCATCGAGGCGAAGGTCTTGAACCATCCCTCGTTTTATTCCAAAGGTTCCAGTGAACTGGAAGCGATGCTATCAACAGGTCCACCTTCACCCCAAGTTGCAGCAACACCAACCGCACAACCAAGCGGAGCCATCATCATGCACAGAATGAGCACTGGGGTCGAGACGTAGATCGGTCGCTTCATGGCCACCATCCGCAACCAAATAAACCGCCCAACAAACATGTCGAAAGCCAAGTAGTGCAGCCAACCGAGGATAATGACGTCTTCGTCTGCGAAGAGATCGATGACAATTTGTGGCGTCGGCATATCGCTAGCAAGCGTAAGTAAAATAGTGCTTACTTGAGGCAATACGACGATAATGTATGGAATAAGCAGCGGTAAGAAGCAATACCGGAGATCACCAACAAAACGGCGCGTTAAGTGATGATCTGGCACGAACCACATCAAAATCCAGAAGGGAAGAATCCACACCGAGGAAAACCAAAACATAACTTCTGTTAATTCCATACTCATTCCTCCTCATTCATGGCAGAGATATAACGCTGCGCATCGGTTTTCAAAAAGCGGGCGTAAAAGGCGGGTAAAATAACCAGGCTGGAGAGCAGCGCCAAAGCGATCGCCACTACAAAGGCCTGTCCAAACAACCTCAATGGAAGTAAAGAGGAGAGATTCAGCACAGCGAATCCACCGGCGGTGGTTAGCGCAGCCATCCACATAGCCCGGCCGGTCGTTGCTGAGGCATTAGCAACCCAATGATGAGGATCTGCGAATGGATTGTGTTCGACTTCTTCTTCCAAACGAATCGAGAAATGGACTGCATAATCGACACCGAGACCTAAGGAAAGTGCACCAATGGTCACTGTTTGTGAGTTGATTTGGTAGCCGGTAAAGCCCATCAAACCATACACCCATACAACCACCATCATCAGTGGAATCCAAGAGACAAATCCTCGGGATGCACCTTGAACCAAGTCCCTTTGTCGGACGCTATGAATGCCCACAAGCATCATCAAAATGACGACCGCCACAATGCCTGTTGACATAATCGCTGAATCGGCAACGTCTGAAGTGGTCTGAGCAAGAATGAGGCTTCTTCCACCGACACGCAGATCTGCGTCACCTTCCAAGCCTTCTTCGGCAGATTCAAGCGAATCGATCATCCGTTGGTTGAGGTCGATGGTTGCTTGCCAATCAAGTGTTTCCGCTTGGAATGAGAGAACGGTTTGTTGGCCATCAGAAGCGAGCACGGAGGAACTCAGTTCCCGACCCTCTGGCGTCTGAAGCAAGTAGGTCGCAAGTTCGTCCCATGTCGATTGGTTGGTATCATCAAGTTGATTCATCAATTGATTAAGCGTAGAATCTCGAACTTGAGCCTCGCTCAGTACATTCCACAATCCACTAGGCGCACCGTTCACATCCGGGCTTTCAAGCAGAACCTGCTCTGCAGCAAGCCATGCAGCATAGCCATCAGGAGTGAAGACTTCAACATCGACCACGACATACAATGGTGATCTACTGTTTTGGAATTCATCTGATAACAGCAAAAAGTCGCTGACAACTGGAACATCCTCATCGAATTGGTCCCGTTGATCAAAACCGACTTCCAATTGTTGAAATCCGATGAACATCGGCGCTAATAACAAAACGGCGATGACACCCACTTTCATTGGCGTCGCAGAAAGTCGAGCAAGCCCATTGGCGATTGGTCCGATTTCGATGGAACTGGCTTTTTCAAGTTTGAGCTTCTTTGGTGGGAACATCAACATCAACGCTGGAAGTGCAGTAATGCTCAGCAGATAGACAAGGAATAGACCGATGGCAATCACGGTCCCAAAGACTTGAAGGAAAGACAACGACGAAAATCTGAAGGAAAGGAATCCAACCATGTCGGTGAAGATTGCAATCACAAGAGCAATCGAAGTCAAGACGGTCCCTCGGCGGACTGCAACCTGCCTCGCCTCATAGGAAAAATCCTTCAATGTAGTTCGTTCTATATCATCTTTAGAATCAATTAAATTCAATTCTTCCCGGATTCTGATCACCACGTGGAGGCCATAATCCACACCAATCGCTAACAAAAGAACTGGAATTGAATTCATGGCAGCGTTAAACACCATATTGACGCCGAAGAATTGCAGCCAACCAGAGAGGCCGTAGGTGGCCAAAATGGCAAGAACAGTCAGCGAAGTGACAAAGGCCGTATCCCGGACAGAACGGAAATTGAACCACAAGAACACCGCCAGGAGGAATAATGCAGCGCTTGTCAGCGTACCAATTTCCTTGCCAAGGTTAGCGTTTGCACCCTCACTGAATTGCGAGAACGAAAATGTTCGTAGCCCATCACCGGCTCCATCAGCCTGCATATCCTGCACTAGGAGTTCTGACCAGTTGGTGATCATGGCTTGAACGTCACCCAAAATATCGACGCCATAATCCGCAGGCTCTGTGCTCACAACGAGGGTTGTCAAAACGGGACCGGAGGAGTTCCAAGGGTCGTCGGTTCGGTCCGCAACAGGGAGTGAGCCAAGAATCGCCGCTCGGTAGTCGATTGATTGCAGGCCACTCAGCAAGCCCAACTGCCCATTCATCGGACCGGTCACAGCCAGAATTTGGCCAATTTGTGCACCTGAACGATTCACAGTGGTCATCTCAAGCATGCCCAACATGGCACCAAGATTGCCCGATAGGTTGGCGCCACTGTCCAATCGAGGCAGCCACTCAGAAGGTGTTCCTGCATCCCAATCTATCAAATCTGCCCCACTCATTTCTGATGCGGATGGGATGGTTTCGGCAGCAGCACTCAGATTGCCAAGAGCTTGACCGAGTGAGTCGTTATCGGCAGTAAGGACACTTTGGATAGCGGATTCTAACGGTGCGACCCAATCCGCAGACATTGGATCTTGATAGCGTTGCCATTGATAGGCATAGCCTGCCATACCGCTGTTGGCTTGAGTACCAAACAATGGATAATGGTAAGGTGCAAAATTCTCATCCTCAATCATCCTCGCTTCGATGCTCGCAAGGTGTTCCCATGTTTCGTTGGTAAGGAGGGAACCGGATTCAATCTCATCGATGACGCGCACAAAATCGATTGAAGCTTGATATTCACGCTCTATTTCTTCCAGCAAACGCACGTTTTCATCATCGGGAAAAAAACCATCTTCACTGTTATCAAATTGAAGGTGCATTCCACCTGAGGCAAGGATGAGAACGGCAAGCATAACAATTGCAAAAACCGATTTAGGACGGCTCACACTTGCATTGCTCATTGCTTCAAATGGATTTTTCATATGCGTGGGTCTTAGAACTGGCATTTATACTGATGTATCGATGAAGACCGAAGGACTGTGTCTCTTCGATCATCTCAAGAGCCAGAAGAGCGATTATGTTTGGAATCAACCAGTCAAATGGATTCGATGACCATGGCGATCCCTTGACCGCCACCGATGCATGCGGTTGCGACACCGTAGCGACCACCACTGCGCTTCAATTCATGAGCCAGAGTGAGCACCAAACGTGTTCCAGTTGCCGCCAATGGATGACCAAGACCAACAGCACCGCCGTTGACATTGACTTTGTCCACATCGATGCCTAAATCCTTGATGCATGCAAGGGCTTGACCTGCGAATGCTTCGTTGATCTCCCAGCGGTCAATGTCTTCGGCTTTGAGACCCGCCTTCTCAAGGGCTTTGAGTGAGGACGGCACAGGACCATAGGACATGATTGCTGGTTCGAGACCAACAATACCCCATGAGACAATGCGTGCCAGAGGTTCGTCGCCATCTTCGGAGGCTTGCGAGGCTGACTTGATGACCACAGCTGCAGCGCCGTCAACAATACCGGATGCATTGCCAGCGGTGACAAAGGACTCTGGTCCAAAGGCGGTTGGAAGCGAAGCAAGGCTTTCTTCAGTGCAGTTCTTGACCACGTGATCTTCGTCGAGATGAGTGATGACTTTTTCACCTCGCCTGCTCTTGATGGTGACAGGAACAATCTCTGATTCAAACAACCCTGATTCAATCGAAGCCGTGGTTCGAGCATGAGAAAGTGCGGCGAAGGCATCAATCTCTTCACGAGTGACCCCTTTTCTGCGGCATAACTCATCTGCAGTTTGTGCCATGAACAAACCACATGTCATGTCTTGTAGGTTGGTCATCATGTAATCTTCCACTTTTGGAGAGCGACCAAGTTTCCACCCTTCACGACCACCGCGCATGACGTGGGGTGCTTGACTCAGGTTCTCCATTCCGCCAGAAACAACCGTTGATGCTTCGTCGAGCATAATCATCTGAGCGCCAGTTACAATTGACTGCACACCAGAACCACAGATTCGAGAGAGTGTGAGCATTGGAACTTCTTGAGGAATTCCGCCCTGCAGACCTGCATGTCGGGAACCATAAATTGACTGTGCACATGTTTGCAAAGCATATCCCATGACCACATGATCGACAGATGCAGGATCGGTCCCTGTAGCTTCAAGAGCACCTTTGATAGCGATGCCACCGAGTTCTTGTGCACTCACGCTTTTGAGTAACCCACCGGTTTTCCCATCGCCACGCTTCCCTCCAACCCATTCACAAAACGGGGTGCGGGCACCGCCTACAATCACAACATCTTCTGCCATGGTTGTGCGAGCCCAAACAGGGTCATGAACCTCACTGTCACAACCACAGCAGCATGAACGTGCCAGCAAGAGCGGTGAGGAAGGGAATGAATAACAATTCACTTCGAGAACGCAACCGAGCGATGTTGGCCAACTCTGTGCCTCGCTTCAACATCGCAGGCATTCCGGGCGTATCCGTGCCGATCATATGCAAACGAGCATTGCTTACTGGTAGACTATAATTGACCGTACTTTTTGCTTCCTCAGACCAAAAGTTACCCTCATCGCTGTTATCGAGTGAGGGTGGTTCAATATCGAGCACATCACATACACCAGGCCATTCGAGTTCCTCGGAAGGCCGAGGTTTGATCATGCCGAGTGCATAGACAGGATCTCCAATTCGTAGAGCATATATCGTCCATCTATGGGCGAGAACATGACCTCGGTTGTAGAGCCGCCCATGCTTCATACGCCAGTAGGTATCCGAGAGACTTTGGGCATGATTGGTGGTCCATTGCTTGACAAACCCTCCAAAATCCTTTCTTTCGAAGGTTGAAGGCCGAGTGTAAATACCCCCACTGCCATCATGAAGAAGAAACGGTACATTTCCTTCATCATCACGCACAGGAACCCAGTGTTCCTCGGTTCGCATCTGTGTCCTTCCATTTCTTCTGACCATCTTTGTTTCTCTAATCTTCACTTCATAGGTCCATTTGTACGATACGCAGCCAGGCACCATGCGCATTGGATGATGATCAACCAACACATCGATGCCTCCAGACCATGTTGGACGGACCTGCCCCACAAGTTCTCCTGAACCTGCTGCAACCGATCGAGCGGTCGCTGTGGAGGTGTCCATCATCACAGATTGTTGCCTTTGAGCCCAATAGCCCAAGAGCATCCAAATGACACCAACACCCATGGTGATGTAAGGAAGCAGAAGTAAGCTATCATCACTCTGATCAACGCTCTCTTTGGCGCTGTTCATTCCCAAGTATGCCAGGCTGGATACCCCTCCTAAGAAAATCAACAAGAATAATCCATAACTTGAGATTACAGCAGGCTTGGGCGTACCGATTTTCGTAGGGTGTTCGGGGAGAAGTTCGTTGTCCGGGTCTGGGTGATAAGGGCGTTCCATCACCCACGATTTCGGACCTGGCGCAGTGTAGACCCAACCATTAGGATCTGAAGTTGGGACATACGATTTCTTGCCATAAAACCAATCTTCAACGGTTGTGCCCTTGGTAAGCGCCTGTGCCTCTAAATCTTCAGGGAGAGGATTTTGTTTTCTCATTCGATGTAATTTTGACTCAAGCCCGGTTGGCGAAAGCATGGCTAGAACGACAAACATCACCAAGGAAATAATGTAGCCTTGAGGCTGAAAAAATAACGAGCCAACCATGATGATGATGACGAAGATCCATCCAGACCATCCTTGCCAAGTGTAAGGTGTTGTAAATTTGAAAAAGCCCTGGTCAAATTCGACCTGGGGCTTGATGTCCATGGACCTGTGTAGAGGTGACGAGTTATGATTCTTCCACCTTCAAAGCAGCGCAGCAGTCATTCACTGAGAAGACCAACAACTTTGACCATAATTCGTTTATCTCGCTGACCATCAAATTCGGCGTAATGGATTTGCTCCCACGTACCCAAATGCAATTCACTATTCCTAACCGCCATCGTGACCTGCTGTCCAAGCAACTGTCGCTTCAAGTGCGCATCTCCATTATCCTCTCCTGTGCGGTGATGGTGGTATTCCTCGCCTGAACGACCTTCGATGCCGTAGAATGGAGCAAGGTGTTCCAACCACTGGCGAATGTCATGGTGAAGTCCGTATTCCAAATCGTTGACGAAGCAAGAGGCAGTGATATGCATCGGGTTCACTAGAACAAGCCCGTCAACAATACCGCTCTCTCGAATGACACGTTGGACATCTGCAGTGATGCAACGAATCTCGTACCTCTCATCTGTGTTGATCCATAATTCTTCGACATAAGTCGCAGCAGTTCCTTTGACAAGTGTGCCCATAACCTACACACGCACGAGGCAGTTGTTGATGCTTAAGGTCAGTAGCCATACGTTTTTTTAGTTTCAAAACCGTTATTGGAAATCATAAGAGGAATAGCCACAATCGCCATGCAAATTCCATTGCAGATCACAACAGCGATGGAGCCTACAACTGTCACAGCACCCTCTACTTCATCATCAGTGAGGAAGTCATACTCTTCCTGAGTGAGTTCACCATTTTCCAACATCTGATCGTAATCCACGACAATTTGCAAGGCAAGAATCGATGAGATCGCAATCCATAGAATGGTTCCGAGAACGATGAACACGCCTTGGCGGTTGTATTGAATCATTTGAATAGCGCCAAAAACCATACCAGCATAAGCCAAAATATTTGCAGAGGCAAGTGCGACTATAAGGCCGTTTGCACCGGGCATGATAAGCCCAAAACCTTCACCAAGAATACTGAATGCGGCATAAATGATCACCAAAATACCAATCACCTTTGGAGCCGAGGAAGGGGCTTGCTGAATGATAATAGGTTGTTGAGCCTGCCCGTAGGGCTGAGATGTTGCACCCATAATCATCGGTTGTTGGGCTACTGGCGCCTCCTGTGCAGGTGAAAGAGGGATTGATGATGGAGCATTTGTGGCATCCGTATTTTCCGATAAATCATCCCATGGCGAAGGTTCCATGCCGAGTGGTTAGCACAGCAAGTACATGAAACATCGTATATTGAACGTAGGGCTGTGTTGAAGAAGGAGCGGCCCTTGGGGAAACCAAGGAGGAAGCATTGTGTCAGACATTTTGGTTGTCTACAAGAAAAATTTCGAAGCTGTGCATGATGCAAGCCTCGACATTATCACTGCCGAACTTCAACTCTGCAGTAAGGAGCGAGGTGGACTTCGAGTCGATATCCGGGCAAGGGAACGGGTTCGACGAGCCGATTTCATCGGTCGCGACCTTGTCATTGTCCTCGGCGGTGATGGGACCCTGACCAGTATATCTCACAACATCGACGCATCAACACCTGTGATGGGTGTCAATTCACATCCAAGAGATCAAGACCCTGAAGGGAGTTTTGGATTTTACATGGATTCGAACGTCAATACATTTGCAGAGGATGTGAGGCAAGCACTCGCAGGCAATGCCATCGTCAACGACTTACCACGCCTTCAAGCCATCATCGATTCAACATCAGGTAATCGATTTACAACAGATCCAGCAATGAATGACCTTCTGATTGCAAACACTCATCAATACGCTCCAAGCAAGTACCATCTCCGCCGTGGAGATGAAAAATGCGAACAACAAAGCAGTGGACTGCTTTTTTCAACCTGGCTTGGCCAAGGGGCGTGGCTCAATCATGCAATTTCAAAGCAAGAACTCAGCGACCTCAAGTCGAAGGTTTCGCCAGCGCAAATTGAAGACCATTACTTCGTTGTTGCTCGAGATCTACCTCATGACAAGCGCGAAGCATCGCCATGGGCATGGATGGATTGGACAAACGAGGCCACCACAATCACATCAGATATGCACAGAGGTTTTGTCGTTCCCGATGGCTGGGACGAAGTGCATTTCAACCGAGGAGCAACCATTACGGTCAATGCTGAAGCGCCCCGATTGCGCCTTTTGACGTTCCGTCAAAGCATGATCGAGAAAGTAACATCCTGAGCATTGAATCCGGGAATTTGAACGTGTACGTGAGCGTTTACACTGCACGGTGTAAAAAGTAAAGTGGCATAGGCCAAAAAAAAGAGGTGGAGACTGGAGCTCGACAAAGAGCTCCAGCCTCCGGTTTTCTTAGGAGGTGATCCATCTGCAGGTTCCCCTACAGATACCTTGTTA
>CBFIIS010000024.1:0-22260 GCA_965662715.1 Candidatus Poseidoniaceae archaeon
CATAATCTGGCTGGAATTGGCCTTCATCTCAGTCATTTCAACCTCGGTTAAAACAGCCGTCACACCCTTTAATTTATCCAGCGCAGATCCTCCATTCCAACGAATTTGTCCCAACTTAAACCTGCTAAAGATTTCAATTCCAGTGAACATGGTGACCCACACCACGACAACTTCGAGAAAAGGTTCCGCCCCGCGTAAATTTAGGTCACCTTGGGACGACCAAAGCAGCAAGCCCCACAACCATGAGACAAGAACCAATTGGAAGGTGCGGGCAAATCGCGTGATTCGGTGAAGAAGTTCAGCGTCATGAGATAACAGCATTTCCAAAGCAATGACGAGGCATGTCGTCGCTGAAAGCCCAACACTCACAAAGAGCCACCACCAATCTAAATCACCATCGCGCCAAGCAAACATGAGCGCAACCATCGTCCATGCTAACGCCAACACCGAGGCAACATTGGCCGTTGCTTGCATGGTGTAGAGCGGATCACGCCCGTCCTTGAGCACGGCGAAACCACCCATCAAACGCGTTTCAAATGCTGAGTCATCAACGATGCCGTGCGCCGCAGCAGTCATCCCACCAACGGCTTTAATTCGAGCCTTGTCGATGATTGATTCAGCCTCACCAGCTGCCCATTCATCATCGAGCCCCCCTCGATTCCAAGCAGAGCCCCGACTCGCGGCATGCGCAGCCCCAGCCCCCCTGTTCTTCGTATTCCCAGACGAGCGTGTTTTTGCCCAGGCACGAATTTCGTCTGAAATGATGCTTTCAACTTGATCTTCATTGAGAGGCGCACCGTGGTCGGTGTACAACCATCGACACTGGATTGGGACGGGCGCAGGATCAACGTCTGGCGCAACCATTTGGAATTGACCGGGGCCTAAGGTTGGCAATTGGGCGACGAGGTCTTGATCGCCACCGCTTTCTTTCAACAAGTGCCGAACCTTTTCAACATCCTGTGGCTGTGTAAATCTTCCAATGAAGGTGGTGTTGGCTTGGGCGAGGATTTTGTAATCGACATCGCTGACATTCTGAGTGGCCAAAACACACGCCACACCATACTTCCGTGCTTGTTTGAAGATCAGTTTGATCAAATCCTTTGCCGGAGGGTTTCGAGGATGAGGTGGTAAGTACGGGGCCACTTCATCCATGAAGAAGAGCAGCTTCAATTCCCCGTCTGCGGGCTGTTGAGTTAACATCCAATCGTATAATTCACGAGACAATTCTTGGACGAAGTATTGCTTCTGAGCCTCATCTTGAATCGTGTTGAGGTACACAATGTTGAGTGGTATTTTTCCAGGCACAGCAGGTTCCACAAATGAATCGATATCAATTGGAACGCCGTTTGAAAATAACAGTTGATTGACACCGGAGGAATACGCAGAGAGACGCCGGGCCAAGTCATTGCGCGTTGTTTTAGGCAAACGCTCCTCGAAATCCGTAAGCCGATGTTCGATCATGACTTCATCCCATGTCGGGACGTCAGGCTTTTCTTCACCCTCTTCAACTTCAAAGAAACACTCCGGGTAAAGGTGGCGGGTGAATTCTTGATAGGGCTCACGAACCACCCTTGCCAGCGCTTGGAAGTCGCCGACGTTGAGCCCATGTTTTGTTCCTTCTACCAGAATTTCATACAGGAAGGGTTTGACGACCTTTCCTTGTGCCTTCTCAACATCATAGCCTGCTAAACTCGTGAAACCAGCAGCGACCATATCCCACGCAGTAATCGCTTCTTCTGCATCTAAGTCCGATGGGGGTGCGCGAAAAGGATCAATGCACAGCGGCAAGCCCTTCGAACGCAAAGGGGTCCAGATTCTGACCTCACACATCTCCATCAATTTCTTCGCCCTTGCGACGTCGCCACCCTCGTTCTCCAATTCCTCAGGCTCGATGCCAAGTGCAAGCCTTGCTAAGTCACCTTGTGGGTCGATGATCAACGAGGGAATTTTGGCCAAAGCCGCCTCTTCGATGAGGGCCTTTGCCATGACTGTTTTACCCGAACCGGTCGAACCTAACATTGCGGCGTGACGCGCTAAAACCATCGATTTGATGTCGATTGGCTCACCAGTGTCTCTTCGGGAACCAAGAAACAAACCCTTTGGTTTGAATTTCTTTTTTCGAGCAGGAGGTTGTGCCGCACGTTCAGTCGGAGGGGAGGTATCGACCGTGAGGATCTCATCCACCAAGTCGGCATAACTTGGCTCTTTGGCAGACGGGAGGGCGCCGGAGAAATCCTCGTTCTCTGACACCATACCAGTGGCAAATCGGTTGGAGGTCTTGAAGACAGCGATGATGGGCGGGGCAAATGCGCACACTCAAGGGGGTCGAACATTTCGCCGAGCCATGGAGCGCATACCGACAGGCCGCCCATCATGGAACAGTGCCATGAGGGATGCAGCGGTACAGGTTTTAGATTCTAAACGGTGGGTGAAAGGCCCACAGGGAGCTGCCTTTGGTGAAGCCTTTGCGGCGCATTGTGGCGCTGTCAATGCCCATCCATGCCAAAACGGCTCATCCTCATTGTGGGCCGCTCTGCGCATTGCTGGTATTGGGCCGGGTGACGAAGTCATTGTCCCTTCATACACGTTCATCTCAACGGCGACATGCATCGAACTGGTCGGCGCAACAACCGTCTTTGTCGATGTTGAACCTGATTACTTCTGCCTCGATGTAGAATCTGTCAAGAACGCCATCACACCTCGCACCAAAGCCGTGATCGGCGTCCATCTTTTTGGCCAACCCTATGCGCCCGAACTCATCGATTTGTGTGAAAAAGAAGGCCTTGTGCTGGTGGAAGACGCCGCTCAGGCCCACGGAGCATCCCAGGACATTGGGGGTGGAAGACGTAGGGTTGCCGGGTCGATGGGCGACATTGGCTGTTTCTCATTTTTCCCTTCAAAGAACATGGCCGTTGGAGGTGAAGGCGGTATGCTCACGACGACGAAGGACATCTATTCTGAGAAACTTTCAGGCATTACCAACCACGGCCGTTCGCCAAATTTAGAGGCGATGGAACTTGGAAGCAACCTCCGCATGTCGGAGGTTTCTGCAGCGATCGGCCTTGTTCAATTGGACCACCTCGACGGTTGGGTTGCTCGAAGAAACGCTATTGCTCAACAATACACAACCGCTCTCGAACATCATAGGTTCCTGAACGCTCCACAAGTTCGGCCGGGGGCCTATCACGCCTGGCACCAATATTGTGTTCAAACCAAGCACGCAGCAGAATTTGTAAAACACATGGACGGCCATTCAATCGATGCCCGACGCTACTACACCACCCCGATTCACTGCCAACATGTCTTCCAAAACCATCCACAATTTGAGGCGAACTTACCGATCACTGAACAGTTGGGTGCCTCGCTGGTAGCGATCCCAGTCATGCATGAATTGACCGACATGGAAATCGAGCGTGTCATCGATGCTCTCAATTCATTTCATCCCGAGTGAGTTCTGTTTTGCGGCGGGCGAGTGAAGCATTGGACCAACCCCTGTTCCCGGTGACTTCCACACCGACCCAGTCCGGAAGAACGACAGGCGTATCTTCTGAAGGAAGTTCAACTTCCGCAACAATCAGATTTGCCAGTCCACCTTCAAATTCATCAACTTCCCAAACAAAACCATCTGGGCCAGTCCATTCATAGCGCCGTTTTTCGACGTATGGATGATCCCGTTGGGCGACGAGCTGTTCCCCAAGCCCCCTATCAATGACCCATTCAAGCTCAATGGCGGTCGCGCCGGTCAACCTTCCCTTGAGTGTGAATATTGTTTTCGCATCACGGAACCGAATGCGAGCAGTCCAGGAGGTTTGCCCAGAATACACGTGCACCATTTCTTGTTCAAGTTCGACGATTTTCGTCGTCCCACCGTAGACGATCCACCTTCCATCGAGAGTAATGAGGGTATTATCGAGGTAGTACTGCGTTATGCTGGTGCATGCGTCATCACTTCTCCACGGCCTCACTCCATGTTGATTCACGAAAAATTTTCGTTCTATTTCGAGATGCTCTGGCATAGTAAATCACCACGGTCCACAAGGAGCCAAGATGCGCTCGGTCTTAGTGTCACCGAGGTGCTAACGAGGCCACATCCAAATCCAAACCCATCAACTCAAGATACCAATTGTTTCATATCCAAATGCATCGTAGTGGTGTCATGAAAGATAACAAAGTGTTAGCCCTATCTCTTGTTTCCCTGTTTCTTTTCGCGGGCTGCCTCGGTATCGTTGATTCACAAACAGAAGTCGAGGTACCTTCTATTGAACTTCCCGAGGATTGGTCCGAGACTGTTCAAAGAACAGTTTCAAACCCCTACCTCAATCAGTTTTCAGATTGCGATGAACTCGAGAGAGCGCTGAAAATCTCACTCGAGGAAGAGGCGAGAACACAAATTCTCCAGGCCATTGAAGAACAGTATTACTATGGCGGTGGTGGCTTTTGGGCAGAGGATGACGTGGCGATGATGGATGGTGCAGAGTCAGCACCATCCGCGAATCAACCAACAACTCGTCGAACTGAGGGTACCGATTATTCAGGCACAAATAATCAAGAACAAGGCGTTGATGAGGCTGATTTTGTCAAAACCGATGGGTACAATATCTACTTCATCAACGGCCGAAATTTAGTCATCTTTTCAGTGCCTGAATTTGGCGAACTCGAACTGCTTTCAACGACAGCCATCCAAGGAAACCCAACAGCGATGATGTTGGATGACGATCGACTCGTCGTTATTTCCTCTGTATCGACATGGACCATTGCAAGCAACGACCCCCTGAGTGCAGAGTTGGGTTGGGATGAGATGAGTGGATGGCGCACAAGTTCGTTGACGAAATTCACCATTTTTGACATTACAAACCGCTCTGCACCTGAAGTAGCCAAGGAATTGTTCCTCGAAGGCAGTTACATGACGGCGCGGGAAGTCAACGCAACGGTGAGAACCGTCACCCATGCATGGATGAATGTCCCAGGGCTTCAAACCTGGTTGAACTTACCAGACGGATACTGGAATTTGGATTACGACGACCCACTTCGGTTGGAGATTCGCGAGAAAGTTGGCTACCAAACTATTCTTGACAATCAGGCTACACTTGCACGAATTTCACTCGAAGATCTCCTTCCAAAGGTGTATGAGCGCGTTGATGGGGTGTTGAGTGTGCACCAATTAGACGACGATGCTTGCGCCGATTTTGTTGCACCGACCGACAGCCTTAATCGAGGATTCAACAGCATCTTTACCTTTGATTTGAGCGATGACGAATTCACGTTCCAAGCCGATCATATCGTGGGTAACTATCCGATGGTTTACGCTTCTGAAGATGTGCTCGTCTTGACAGAAAATGCTTGGGACTGGTGGTGGTTCTGGGGCAATGACAACATGGATGAGGCGACCAACATTCACACATTCGATATCTCCAACCCCAACGACACTGTTTACACTGGCTCGGGGCGAGTGAATGGAACAATTCTCAATCAATTCTCAATTTCAGAATATGAAGGTGTCCTACGCGTAGCAACAACATCGGGTCAATGGGCTCGCTGGTGGCTTGAGAACCCTGAACCAATGAGCTCGAGCGTGGTTACCTTCGTCCGCGGTGTTGATGTTGAAACCGATCAGCAAATCCTTCTTGAGGTCGGGCGCGTCGATAATATAGCGCCAGAAGAGCGAATTTGGAGCGCCCGGTTTGATGGTGACCGATGCTATCTGGTCACCTTCCGTCAAATTGACCCACTATGGGTCATCGACATGTCCGATGAAACATCACCGGTGATCCTCGGGGAACTCGAAATTCCCGGCGTCTCCACATACATCCATCCTCTTTCGAGGGACCACTTGCTGACCATTGGCATGGGCCCGGGCCCTGATGGGCTTGGTTTGGATTGGTCAAACACACGACTCTCTTTGTTTAACATTACAGACCCATCAACGCCAGCAGTTGATGACGTGCTCTCATTGAGTCCGGTGAGCAATCCCGAAGCAGCGGGATGGACTTGGTCGTATTCAGAAGCCTCATATGAGCACAAAGCATTCCAATACTGGGCGCCAAAAGGCCTGTTGGCAGTCCCCCTTTCAACCTACAAATACAACAATTGGTATGATGAGGCAGGCTACTATTCCTACAGTTATGAGTTTGTGAGCAAACTTATGATCATTAATGTTTCAGAAGAAACCGGAACCATGTCAATCCATGGCGAGGTGAACCATTCGACGTTTTACAACGGCGACGATCAACGCTCATATTTCAACAACTACAATATTCGACGATCGATCTTCATGGGTGATTTCATCTATGCTGTTTCCGCCCAAGGCGTGACGGTCACGAATTTGACATCGATGGATGAAACCCTCGCACTTTCACTTGACTATCAAGAGGTGTGCTATGGTTGCTATGATGATCGCCTCGAAGAAGACGAAGGCGGGACCGACTCCGATCGGCCACAAGAGGCTGAAAGCTCACCTGATCGTTCCTGAGCGTGACCACAAATGACGATCACCGTGGCCGTTGTTGGTTGTGGGCGTTGGGGGTCTGTCCACCTTGCTTCGCTGGCAGAAATGAAATCATCAGGACAGGTTGATCGAGTTATTGCTTGTGATGTAAACGAGGCAGCCTTGAACAATGTTGTTGGTGCCGATGCAACATATTCATCGGTGGATGAAATGGTTGGAGCGGAGACACCCAATTTGACAATCATAGCCGCGCCAAACTCGACCCATTATCCGCTCGGTATGGCGATAATAAAAAACGGACTCAATCTTCTCATCGAGAAACCATTTGCCCCAAACCCTGACGCAGCCGCAGACCTCATTCAAGAAGCACTCAAGTATGGGTGCACGGTTTCATCAGGCCACCTCTTGCGACACCATCCAGGGTTTCAACAAGCAAAACACATCATCCTCTCGGGGGAAATTGGAGAAATAACACAAGCAAAGTACGTCCGGAAAACGGTACGGCCGATGCCGACATCGGCGGATGTTGTGGAAGGCCTTGCATCACACGGTATCGATGCTCTAGAGTATTTTTTCCCCAAAAAATTCGAGTTTTCTTCAATCGTTATTCTCGAGCAGGGAGCAGACCATCTCAGTATCGAGGCTCACACCCCACTGCTACCTGGCACATCTTTGATCAAGGGGGGTATTGACGTGGCCTGGGGGGCTGAAAAAGAAGAACGCCTCCTCCAAATGGTTGGGGTAAAGGGGCATGTTGAGGTTGATTTTAGTCAACACAAAACCATCTCAGTCAATGGAGAAGAACGCCTTCTCAACAATCAAACCACTCCATTGATCGCCCAAGTACAAGACGCACTTCAACGAAATGAGATGACCGCCGAATTCAACCAGTCACTGATCAATACAATCTCGAATGTGGCCATGACCAAATCGGCTATGAGTTCGAGAAAGTGAGCGTTCACATTGCGAGTATTCAAGAATTAAACCCGTCTGGAAGGAAACATGGGCCTCCCATATTCGACCGTACAACGCATGTTCCTCGGCAGCCTTGTGATTGCGGGACTCACATGGTTGAGCCAGGACAATTACACAGACGCAGCCTATGTGCTAATCGCCCTTAATTGCTTAATCGCTATTGCATGGGGGCTTTCTGAGCGTGAAATGACCTTTAGCCATCTTGGCATGAACCAAGCTGGAATTTTGACGGTTGTCGCATTTATTGGATCGATTGCACTCTTTGCTGAAGTCAGCATTCGTGTGTGGGACTTTCCAACTACGGGCTCCTACATCCTCTCCCTGTTCTTTGTCGGTTCGTTCTGGTGGACGAGCGCTTTGATTCAACCAGAGAATAACTGACCAACCCAATGCGGCTCTCCTTCTGGGATATGCGTGCGAAGGGTGAAAGGCCTCGGGCCCTAACATGAACTGATTGACATGGCGAAGTTTGGCGACCACCCCCCGCTCCCACAACGTCTGGAAGAACTTCTGAAGGAAGACGTCCATACGGTTTTCATCAAAGCAGATTGCCCACCAAGGGTCAAGCGAGGTTCGATTGGTCAACTTCGCTTGGTCGATGTTGAGGAAGCAGACGACGGCCAATGGGACACCCTTAGGATGGAGTCTCTCCAAGAAGAACTGGTTGGTCTTGTCGATGAACATCGCCACCGAAGTGATTGTTTTCTAGAAATTGATCGTAAAGGATGCCAAGTCATCCAACTTGGTGATTTACGAATTTCATGCGCCTGGCCGCCCTTTGCAGATGCCAGAGAGATCACGATTGTCCGCCCAGTTGCAAAACTCTCCCTTGGCGACTATGCACTGGATCAGCGACTCATTGATCGATTAGCAGATCACCACCGAGGGGTATTCATTTGTGGTCGACCCGGCTCAGGAAAAACAACACTTGCTCAAGCAATCGCTGAATACCTCGACACCGAGGTTGGGGCCATGGTCAAAACAATGGAGGCCCCAAGGGACTTACAACTTGCCGATCGCATTACTCAGTATGCGCCACTCGAAGGAGATTTAGAAAAAACAGCCGAAATTATCTTCTTGGTGCGACCAGATTTTGTCATCTTCGATGAAGTACGACGGGCCAGAGATTTCGAGATTTTTTCAGATGTCCGCTTAGCCGGCGTAGGCCTGTTAGGTGTGACTCACGCCAACTCAGCCCTTGAAGCGATTCAACGCCTGATCGGTAAGGTTGAATTGGGGCTTGTAAGCCAAGTACTCGACACGATCATTCATGTCGAAGCCGGACAAATTGAACAAGTGATGGAACTTAGGATGACGGTGAAACCGCCGACGGGGATGCAGGAGGAACTTGCCCGCCCAGTCATCGAAGTCGTCGAATTCCCAAGTGGGAAAATCACACATGAGATGTTTGCCTTTGGATCCGAGATAGCGGTCGTGCCGGTTGAGGGGCGCACACAGGGGGCACTTTCACCAATGAAGACATTGGCCCGCGACCAACTTGTTCACATTATCCAGCAATGGGTTGGCGTCCAATGCCAAGTGCAATTCAAAGGCGAAGGCAGCGCCACCATTTATGCCCCCCAAAACATGATTTCAACCCTAATCGGCAAAGGTGGGGAAAACGTACGCCAACTTCAAGACGAACTTGGCGGTATGCAGCTCAACATTGAGTCATTTGATGAGATGCCTGAATCCTTGGGCGCCCCCGCAAACCCCCATTGGCGAGATGTTTCAGATCGTCGCAGTAAAGGAAGCAGGGCATGGGAGCATAATGCGCGCGGGACTAAACCTCGAAAAAATAAGGGGAAAAAGAACCGCCGGTGACAGAAAATGGCGCGTTCAAATACCGCATGACTGAACCGAACCCAGTAAGAAAATATAGGGTCTCTGTTTAAATATCTTGAGTTGGGAAATCCGGTCCATGAGCAGCGATGATACTACCTCCTCAACAGAAGGCAGAGCCCTTGTGAGGTTCTTGCTGGAAAATCGAATGATGATGAACTACATGTCCATCCTCATGATAATTTACGCTGTTTGGGCAACCATCGAAGTCCTCACCAATGCCTCAGGCGCAACCTGGTGGCCTCCAGAAACTGGCATTCCCGCCTCTGAACTTTACAACAATCCAGAGAATGTTCAGAACATCAACAACGGATGGGTCATTGGCCTTGGCGCAGTGTTTGGCACCGTTGGGACCATGATTCAATACTTCTATCGCGCAGCACCATACGTCGATGCTTCGATGCAAGCCACCGCTGCACTGATCATCTCCGCAGTCAAAGAAGAAGAAATCCAAGAGTCCGCTGAAAAGATGGCAAAGGAAATCGTTGCTGCAGAGAAAGAAGAAGCCGAGGCAGAAGCACAAGCAGAGGCAGAAGCAGCTGACGAAGAAGCCAACGCAACTGATGATGCAGAGGGCGAAGAAGAAACAAACAACGAAGATGCTGAACCGTTGGAAGAAGAAGGGCAGCGAAAGAAATTCTGAGGTGAAAATATGTGGGAACATCGATCTGTATCAAACAAAACTTATGCTGAAACAAAACAAATGCGACCAAGCGAAACATATGTTCGGTTGATGGACGTCGTCGAAGAAGCAGTCTCTAAGGCTCAAGTCGCTGAATTCGACCATAAAGCGTTCTTGAAGTACGTCCCACAACGGGGCCCATGGGAAGAATTGCCTCCTACAGACAGTTCCAAAGCAGATCCACGGGTTCGATACATCGGGCCAGCGCGTGCTCGACTGCTGAACACCAACTTGATTCTTGGCTCTTCATGGATTGAATCTGAACGTTTCAAGTTTGAGCGTCGAATTTCCAACGTTGCTGAATTCCTCAAACAAAAGACAATCATCAACGCAAACATGTGGACTCCAAAACAACTCTCGACCACACAAACACTGTTCTTCTGCTCGACAGGCGATGAAGAACGCATGGGCGGATCATTCCTGACCGGCGACGGACCTGGTACTGACCACCCATTCCTTGGAGCACCAGAAGGCGAAGAGCCTGAATGGGAGCCGATCCTATGGGGCCTCGGCCACCGTGGTGTTGTTCCAGATTCAGACCCACTCGACACTTGCTTCTACCCATCGTTGATGCACCGTGGTGTTTCATTCAACAACCGATTGGGGTGGACTCGCTACTCTCCTGCAGGGTTCGGAAAGGACGCCAGCGGCTATATCATGACTCGACCGGGAACATGGATTTGGCCTGCAGTCAATGGAAACCGCGAGTCCCCAACAGCATTCAATTTGCTCGTCAATCTACCAGACCGCCGCCTCTCGTTTGGTGAAGAAGGTATTACCGATGTGTTCATGACAACTGGCAAGACTTCTCTTTACACCCTCATGGGCATGATGAGTTCTTCAACCGTGCGCCAAATGTTCGGTGCAGGTTCAGAAATGGTCCCACTCGAATTCCACTGCATCGAGCCTGGATTGGACGAATGGATTGCAAGCGCGAGTGATGAAGACAAGTACTCCCGTCTTTTCGAAGTGTGCGCCTCCATTGGCTACATGCTCACCGATCCTTGGATTGGTGGTCTAGGCGGCGGCGCAAAGCGCCGACGTATGCTCATGTACCCACGTGACCAAGGCAACTTGTTGACGTGTGTTAACGCAAGCCAAGTCGCCGACCACGCCCTCAAATCCAACTATGAGGCCACCGTATTCACCAAGCTTGACCAGGCCGACTTCATGAACCGAGTCACACGCCGATTCAAGGCATACGCCGACCTTGTAGCCGCAAGCGACGTCGCCCAAGGCTCTCGTTGGATCAGCCAAGCCGACTTCCATGATGGTGAAAAGAAGCAAATTGGACCAAACGTCCACTCAATTCTTTCCGTTCGCGGCTACGACGTGATGAGCATGGATGAATACATCCAGACCTTCAACGACATTTCTGCAGCTCCTGACCGATTGATGCGCCGGTGCATCCAGTCAATCGCAACCAACGCTCTAAAGACGGTTTACCCGCTTGCTGCATTGGGCGAAACTGGGGACGCAGCACCATACTCGCATATCTTCGGTGCACAAGACGATAACCCGCTCGTGTATTACACGGACATTCGCTTCTTGGTTCCAACCTCAATCGACAAACTCCGCAACATCACAGGATCCCGTGGTGCAGACCGTGGACGAATGCGTGAGGCCTACACCTCTCTTACCAACGCAGATCCAATGACCAGCCTCTCTATTCAAGACATCTGCTTGCCATTCTTGGCCGATATGGGCGAAGAATCATGGCAAACTGGAACCGGTCTAAATGAAAACGAAATCATCGTTGAGGTGACCATGGCAGTCAACCCTGCTCGTGTTTGGAAGGCCATCCTTGAGCCAACAGTCAAGGAAGTGTTCGATCTACCAAAGGGCACTCAAGGAACCGCAGCCAACCTGTGGGGCGATATCTTCATGGAAAACGAGACCCTTCACGCCAAGATGGAACGAGATGGCCTTGGCCACTATCTTCGCTTACTCAAGCTAGCGTACCACTGGGCTAACGATGAATCACGAAAAATCCACGGACTCAAGAAGTGATTCCGCTTCGACCATCTAAGGAGGCATTGATGTGTCAGCCACCCTCAACCTGACTGAAGTTCTATCTTCCTTACAGGATGCGATGACGAAAGACGGTAGTATTTCTACCGAACACAGGTCGTTTTACACGACATTTCGTGGGCAAATAGACGCACACCCCGGTACATTTCTACCAACGGACATTCAGATCCTGATGGAAAACGCCCGACGAGAAATGGTCGGTGAGATTTCTGACGAGGAATACGAGGGTTTTGTTGAAGCCGTGTTGTCTAAAATTGGCATTAAGGAACGCCTTGAGATCAAAGCCAAAGAGGAAGCAGATACGCGTTCCAAGGAAGAAATAGCTGCGATGGTTAAACAAGCAGAAGAAGAAGCTCGGGCCAAGGTTCAAGCTGAATTTAGGCTCAAGGCCCAAGCAGAAGCGGCAGCAAATGCAACTCCTGAACCTGAACCTACGCCGGCCCAAACCCCTGAAGATATTGAGGCCATGGTCAAAGAGAAGGCGGAAAAGGCTGCCGAGGAAGCACGAGCTCTTGCAGAAAAGGCCGAGAAATAAGCCCAACAACAACTTCGAAAGCAAGAGCATGAAAATGCAATGGCAGAAATCGAAAACGCCCGCAAGGCTGCCGAAGAGGAAATCGCGAAACTCAAAGCCGAGACCGAAGCACAAATTGCAGCGGTAGAAACCGAGCGACTTCGTGCAGAAGAGGAAGCAGCAGCTCGGGCAGCAGAGGACGAGGCCCGCCGCTTAGCGGAAGCCGAATTGGCGCAAGCAAAGCAGCAAGCAGAAGCAGAACTTGAAGCCGCCCGCCTCGAAGCGCAACAAGCTCAGGAAGCCCTTGCTGTGGAAGCTGAACGACTCCGAGCTGAACAAGAGGCTGCCGCACGTGCCGCAGAAGATGAAGCAAGGCGTGCTGCTGAAGCACAATTGGAACAGGCAAAGAAACAAGCGGAAGCCGACCTTGAAGCCGCCCGCCTCGAGGCCCAACAAGCCCAGGAAGCCCTTGCCGCGGAAGCTGAACGCGCTCGTGCTGAGGCCGAAGCTGCAGAGGTGGTCGAAGACCCTGAGCCGTTTGATATACCAACTGAAAAGGAACTCCCCGATCTTAATGCAGCATCTACAGCTCCGGTCGCCCCGGTTGAAAACACTCCAGCCATTACCCTCCCAATGATCGTTGCTGCGTCCGGTGGCGCAATCGCACTCGGTGTCGCCGCCTTCGTCTTCCTCCTCTAATCGGCAAATTTTCTTTCTAAGAGAAAGGGTTCAATTATGCGCTTCCCTGCCGATTGAAACAATGGCTCAACACAACGACGGCTCTGGACGCGCGCCTGTGGCCATTGTCCGACCAACCACCTCAGTCACGAGTGGGGTTGCAGTCACTCAGAAACTTGTCACTGCAGCAGTCGCTTTTGGAGACTTATTACGGGGTACTTTTGGCCCCAACGGCCTTGACAAGATGATGTACAAGACCAATGGTCAAACCGCAGTCACAAATGATGGTGCCAAAATTGTCGCCGAACTCCTCGTCAAACATCCCGCAGCCAAGGCATTCGTTCAACTTGCGGAATCTCAGGAAAATGCGTGTGGAGATGGTGTCACAGGATGCATCATTGTGGCGAGTGAACTTATGCGTGAAGCAGGGCGTCTTTTGGAAAAGGGACTTCATCCACTCGTCCTTGTTGAGGGCTACCAGCGAGCATTACAAACAACACTTGACACCCTTGATTCACGGGTTGTCCAGATTCAACCAACGGACAATCAACGCTTACTCGATGTTGCCCGTACAGCGATGATGGGTACGACTGCAGAATCTGGTAGCGATCACTTAGCTCAGTGCATCGTCACAGCCGCTCAAACCGTCGCTACTGAACGAAACGGTACATTGCACGTTCGCACCGAAGATGTGAGGATGGCAAAGCGAGGGGTTGGTGGGATTGCTGATAGCACGCTCGTTTCTGGACTGATTATCGAGCGACGTCTCGACCTTGACCGCCTCCCTCGTCACCTCAGCAATGGCAAGGTTGCCGTACTTTCTTGCCCACTCGAAATCGAATCATCTTCCCGAGAGGCGGAAATCGAGGTCACTTCTCCCGACCAATGGGTAGCGTTCATGGACGCTGAAGAAGCCCAACTCGACGCCAAGGCGCAACGTGTTCTTGACAGTGGAGCAACACTCGTGTTTTGTGCAGAAGGAATAGATCCAAGGGTACTTCATCGCTGCGCGGACGCAGGTGTGTTTGCACTTGCAGGACTTGAGCGCAGTGGTGCTGAAGACATTGCAGCTGCGACTGGTGCGCTAATGATTGATCACCTCGATTCACTTGACGAATCGGTTCTTGGTTCATACAACACCATGACCATCGAAACTCTAGAAGGCGATGATTCCCGCCGAGAACGATTGCACATCGAAGCGGGCAAGCACGCAGGAATCGCAACTGTCGATGTCGGCGGTGGTGATGGCGTCGCCAGCGAGGAGGTCATACGGGGCCTCTATGATGCGCTGTGTTCGGTGACCAGCGCAATGGAAACCGGCGAAGTTCTGCTCGGAGGGGGAAGTTTGCATATTGCCGCAAGCCTCGCCATTAAAGAAGCAGCCGAAGCACAAGGCGGACGGGAACGCCTCGCAATGGAAGCCTTCGCTCGAGCTCTTGAAGCGATTCCAGCTGTCCTTGCAACCAATGCCGGGCACGATCATCTCGATACTTTGCTAGAACTGCGCGCCCTTCATCGCGAGGGTGCAGTACACAGCGGCGTCCAACACACAGGCGTTGCAGGCAACATCGACAGCGCCTGGTCTAGTGCAGAAACGCTTGCCCACGCGATCGAAGCTGCTTGCGAAACCGCATGCGGTCTTTTACGAGTGGACCAAGTTATTTCCGCACGTGGCGATTAATGCTCACATTCCTCATCTTTCGGGGTCGCTATGTTCTTTATCATCGGACCAATGCCTTCGATAACGGGTACCTCCAATGAGCACATCCGTTTCACCTCGCCCCCGAGCCTTGCTCAGCGTTTATGATAAAACAGGAATTGTTGAATTCGCCACCGCCCTCTCGTCGTTAGGCTTTGAATTGGCTTCGACCGGCGGCACTGCTCGCAAGTTGAGAGAGGCCGGTCTCGAGGTCATCGGCGTTTCAGACATCACTGGTCACCCGGAAATCTTTGATGGACGGGTCAAATCCCTCCACCCAGCCATCCATGGCCCCCTTCTAGCTCGCCTTGAAAGCGAGGCAGATCGTGAAGGATTAGCCGAATTAGGCTACCCTCCAATCCAAATTGTTGCCTGCAACCTGTATCCCTTTTCCGAAGCAGCCCGCAACGACCCCCCGCTCGACGATTTATCGCTTTTGGAAATGGTCGATATTGGCGGACCAACGATGGTCCGTGCATCGGCAAAGAACCACAAGAACGTCATCATTGCTTCCAATCCTGCAAGGTATGCTTCGATTATTTCTGCTCTCAAGAACGCTGGTGGTGCAAGTGGAGTTAGCCTCGATCTTCGACGCCAATTAG
This sequence comes from Candidatus Poseidoniaceae archaeon, assembly GCA_965662715.1. GTDB lineage: Archaea > Thermoplasmatota > Poseidoniia > Poseidoniales > Poseidoniaceae > MGIIa-L1. The sequence goes on from CBFIIS010000024.1 coordinate 15,469, forward strand.
CGCTTGAAGCATACGAACACACCGCTGCATACGACGCAGCCATCAGCGACGAACTTCATGCTCGTTGGATTGGCAGGCCCGAGCATAGCGACGAGCCAGAAACACAGACAGAACGCCTTCCAGCAACCCTTCTTGCTTCAGCAATGAAGTCTCACTCGTTGCGCTATGGCGAAAACAGCCATCAAGCCGCAGCACTCTATGTAGACCCCAAAGCGATGGGCTTGCACACAACATTGGTAACCGCCAAGGTGGAAGGTGAAAAACCGATGTCGTACAATAATTACTCCGATGCTGATGCAACCTTGCGCCTCTGCCGATCTTTGTCCACTGATGAGTGGCCAGAAACACCACATGTGTGCATCATTGTCAAGCATAACAATCCATGTGGCGCAGCATTAGGCGCAACTCAAGTGGAGGCATATGAAGCAGCACTTGCGAGTGACCCCGAATCCGCTTTTGGCTCGATTATTTGCTTTAACGAACCTCTTGAAATTGCTACAGCGAAAGCCATGGAGCCGCTGTTCATCGAAGTTCTGATGGCGCCTCATTACAATGAGGAAGCCAAAGCGATTGCCATGGCAAAGAAAAATCGTCGAATTCTCACCATCGATTCGCCGAATCACCGACTTGCTCCACTCGAGCGAACCTTGGTCCGCAAACCAATTGAAGGCGGTTGGCTTGTCCAAACAGAAGAGCCACCAGTGATCGATTGGGATAAGGCGAAAATTGCTACTACGATGGCGCCGACGAAAGAGCAAATCGCCAGCATGAAATTCGCAGTTCGTGTTTGTGAACAAGTCAAATCGAATGCGATTGTCATGGTGCAAGGCGTTGCTACTGTAGGGATTGGGCCAGGACAAACAAGCCGTGTAGAAGCTGTGAAAATCGCAGCCCGAAGGGCCGGGGAGCGCGCGCAAGGGTGCGTCTTGGCATCGGATGCCTTCTTCCCATTCAAAGACGGTCTCGAGCAAGCCGCTGATGCCGGTGCGGCATCCATTGTTCAACCAGGTGGCTCGATCCGGGATCAGGAAGTCATCGATGCTGCAAACGCCCGTGGCATATCCATGCTCTTCACGGGACACCGCTTGTTCCGCCATTGAGTCGCCCAAGGCTTGAAAGAACCCTGACTCAACGCAGAACCATGGGCCATCTTGCAGATATCAACAAGTCGTACTTTGAACACCTCGTCGGGGCTTGGAAAATGGCATTCTGGTTCGCCTTGGGCGCCATACGTTTGTTGATTCATGGATTGATACCAAACCTCGATCGAGATGCCGGCCAAAAAACGGTCGATCGGTATTTTCCTCAACGATAGAGTTAGCTCACAGTCGGTACTTTCCATGCAACCCACCAAACCCCAATAATCGCAACTACGGCGATTAGTGTTTGACCAAAACCCGGGTCGCCTGCCTTTGTCACGCCCCATATCGAGGCAGCTGATACAACACAAATGATGGCGCAGATCACCATTTTCGAGTGGAGAGGCAACGCCTTTCCCGAACGGTAGTACTCCAAAAGCATAGGGCCAAAGATCCTGTTTGTAAGTAACCAGCGAAACAGCTTCTGACTCGAACGCCCATAACAGTAAGCCGCCATGACGAGCCAAGACGTTGTGGGCCAGCCAGGAAGAATCACTCCAATGAACGCAAACACCACCGCCAAACTTCCCACGCCAATCCAAACTCCCCGGACGACCGGATTGCGGGAGGGCTTGTGTTCCGATAGCACTCTTTGAACGACGACGTCATCACTATGGTCGTTAGGCTGAAGGGCGGAAATAGAATCGAGAGAGGATTCTGAGTCCCGGCTGGATTCAGCGTTGTCAACCATGGAACTCAGGTGGGCTATGGCACGAGCATCAAAAACTAATGGGCATGCATCCGAAGTGCTCAAGGCCATTGCATGTTAGCACACACCATGGGGGCGGCCACTCCGAAGTTACGCCAACCCACGCCCTCGATGCCAATCCGATGTGCAATATTGATTTCAGGATCAGGTTCTGGCATGGAGGCTATGATTCAGCATCAAAAAGCCAACCCTTCATGCGGCCACGAAACAGTCCTCGTCATCTCGGATCAACCCGGTGTAATGGGGCTTGAACGCGCCTCATCCCTCGGCGTCGACGCATTATGCATCCCCCTGCCGCACATTGAAGATCGAAGCGAGCGCCGCGCACAACACGAAGCCACGGTCAACGAAGCTCTTCAATCAAAAGGGGTCGAACTGGTTCTTCTCAGCGGCTATATGCGTCTGCTCACACCGTACCTCGTATCGAGGTGGGCGCCACATTTGTTGAACATCCACCCGTCCCTTCTCCCCGCCTTCCCTGGCGCCCATGCCCACAAGGATGTTCTTGCCTCAGGGGTATCTGTTTCAGGCTGCACCGTTCATCATGTCGACGAAGGCATGGATACCGGCAAGGTGCTTGCCCAACGGCGAGTCCCGGTTTTTCCAGACGATACCGAATCGAGCCTTGCGAAGCGAGTGAAGATCGAGGAACACACCCTCTATCCATACGTTGTTGACCGCCTTATTCAACAGACATTGCATCAGGCGAATTGAAATTCGACATTTGCCCCGTATATTCACCCATGTCAAGGCTTGACAAATCAGCAAACATCGATTGGATATTGTTTGCATTTTGATTCGGCCTCCAATCGGCTGGACACCTCGCCAACAACGGTTGACGCATTGCGTTCGAGTCAAGCGGTACGCCTCCATGTGATGAGATTAATGCCTTGAAGCCAGAATCCTCGAGTTCAAATGCGTCGCACGGGATGAATTGGATTTCATCATCCACTTCTGCTATAACCCATCTTAGTACATCCATCAGTGAATCGCAAGAAGCGGGATCAGGTCATACTTCGCCCTCGAAAAGAGACGATCTTTCAACTGCTCCGCAAAGGGTGATGATCCTCTGAATTCCAGCGTCACGAGCAACAGCCACCAGTCGTTCAACACCGCCACGCATCAGTGCTTTGTCTTGCCCCATTCTCGTGCTTTTGCCACCGGCGAGAATCAATACAGTGACCATTACAACAACCTCATGTCATTTCATCAAGGCCGTCAAGCGCCCGCTCAAGTTCTGCCAATAGACTCCGAACCCGTTCCAAGAGGGCTCTCCGCTCTCGGCTAGATCTGGCTTCTGGCAGCCATTCAAGCAGTCGACGAACATCTTGAGCGTCCCGTTCGACCGTCCACTGGTAGACCGCTTCTAGGACAGGGTCATCGGAAGGCAAAAACCGCTCGCTCATCAACAAGTGGTATCTTCGGAGGGGCTTGAATGCTCCTGTGAAAGTAATCTCGTTCGAATGCGTTCAAACAGTTCCCCACCTGCGGGAGCCGTCGCGACGAGCCCCCGTGCCTCACCTAAACCATCCTTCCGCAAGGAAAGAAAGAGCGTCGCTACTTGATGCCAGAGTGCGCATTGAGCAGCCATCCCAATCAACCATGAATCATTGGGGATCGTATGACCTCCACGGACCATTTCTTCAGCAATCTCCAACAACGCCCCTAACGGCTCTTGTTCCCCAAACAGATGAATCAGGGCCAGCCAAGGGTCCTCTTCAAGTTCAGTTTCTGACATGTTTGCGAGCAGCAATCCAACCAGAACAAGATCTTCCTGACCATGCCGTTTCCAAAGAGCAGGAATGAGGCGTGCGATTCGCCGGGGGTGCTGTTCTCCAGATGTCAAGACCCATGATGCAATTGTCCGCAGTTCAGGATTTGGACAGCCGATGTGAAAGGCATACCCGCCCGAATGGGCGAGAAGGTCAGTCGATGGCTTTGCCATCAAACCTGGCACACCGGCATGGTATGCCTGCAGCAAAAATTTGAGTGTTCTTCGTCGAGATCTCAATAATTTCGGCTTGGGTTCAGCCAACAATCGATCGAGACGACCATTCATTCAGAGCCACCATCAGTGGTTTTCTTTCGAACATTGTCAAACAAATCGCCAACCAAACCTACAGAGTCTCTCAGCGTGAGCAACATTTTGTCAATGACGTTCGGATCTTCGAACTTCTCCTTGACGATTTCTCGCAATTCAGTTTCGATTAATGCGTGTTCTTCTTCATCGATGTCGAACACCGATCGTAGATGAGCCAGGACCCTAAACTCATCACGAGAAAGGGAGGCGTTCACGATGGCAACTTCAAACACTTTCGTGTAGATTCCACGGGCTTGGGCAGCAGTAATTTGCTCCCCCTGCGGCGTTTCAGAGTTTGTTCGAATCGCCTCATAGATTTGGGCAGGCTCTTCAGAATTCAACTTCAAAGCGCTCGCGAGTTTGATGATTAACCGCTTCTCTTCTCGTGTCAAAACACCATCAACGAGCATCACCTCAATGGTGCTCCTGAAGACATCAAGACTGCGGGATGCTGCGGTCGTCACGGTACAACCAACGGGTTCTCATTCTTGAATTCGTTGTTTCAGTCAAACCGTCTCATTTACCGACAATAACGAGAGAGCATTCAAAAGGGGTGGGCCGCTGGATTCACTATCCACCTCCCTTTCACGCAGCATTGGATTCGTCCAAAGCAGCAGCCAAAGAACTGTTGGGCCAAACATGGCCCCTCGCCCTAAGGAACGGGGCGGTTGATACCAAAAGGAGACATTCACATGAATAAAAGAAACAACTCTGGTCGCGGTGGCGGCAACAAGCAAAGCAAGGCGATGAAGTACCAAATTCGCGCTGATATTAAGGTCAATGGAACGGTCCAACGAAAGGACATCATTGGAGCAATTATGGGCCAAACCGAGGGCCTCCTCGGTGACGAACTCGAACTGCGAAAATTGCAACGGACTGCACGTGTCGGACACGTTGACGTTGAAATGGACACCAAAGGCGGGAAAGTACACGGTCTGATCATCATTCCATCCAGCCTTGATAATGTTGAAACCGCAATCATTGCATCCGCATTAGAAACAATTGACAGAATTGGGCCCTGCAGTGCTAAAATTAAGGTCACAGAAATTCTAGACATACGCGCTACAAAGAGAACTGCCGTTGTTGATCGAGCCAAGGAACTCCTCCTTAGCCTCGTCAATTCCGGTGAAGCAGCATCGAAGACCGTCATTGAAGAAGTTCGGTCAGTTCTTACCACTGGAACGGCAACAAATTTCCACGGCCTCACCTGCGGCCCAAACATCGAAAAATCGTCCTCGCTGATTATTGTCGAAGGTCGAAATGATGTTCGAAACCTGCTCAACTGTGGTGTGAAGAACGCCATCAGCGCAGACGGCGCTGGAACCATGAAACAAGAGCTCATCGACCTTGCTAACAGCAAAGAAACAGTCATCCTTGCCATTGATGGCGACCGTGGTGGCGAAATGCTATTCAGTCAACTCAATGAGATGATGAAGGTGGATTTCGTCGCCCAAGCACCCGTCGGCCAAGAATGGGAGCTTCTTCCTCAGAAGACCGTTACGATGTGCCTTCAGAAGAAGATTGAAGCAACAAAATTCGCTCACAACCTCAAGAAGAAGCAGGAAGAAGACGACGAAAAGGCCGGCGTTCCTGACAAAAACTGGGCCGACGACATGGATGAAGAATTTACCGTGGCCGAAGCTCCAGCAGAAGTTCAAGAGATGTTTGACCACCTCGATAACCTTGACAAGAACAAGGCAGTCTTTGTGATGGTCGATGGGACAATTTCTGAACCAGTCGGACCTTCGACACTCTCGAAAACTGCTGGCGATGCAGACGGAGCAGTTGCCATTGTCTTTAACGGCCCAGTCAGTGAACGAACTCTTGAAATTGCATCCGAAGCAGCAATTCCAACAGTTGTCGGAACTAAAGCAGGAAAAGGATTCTCTGATCGAAAAGGCGTTTCTGCATGGTTAACAGAAGTTCACCGTTGAGCAAGAATTCAATGACCATCTTCATCTAATGCAGCACCTGTAGGGTGCTCCATGGCCGATGAAGAAGAGCAAGGATGGCTCGACGACGACACCGATCCTTTTGATGAGCCTGCACCTGCGGGCGAGGCCCCCTCGCCCGACGAGGAGCAACCTACCTCAGACCAAGAAACAGATGGCGAAGAGGCTGAAGCGCACGAGACAGAGGTTGATGAGGGCAAAGAGGATACGTCTGAACCTGAACCTCCGACATCGATTGCATGGGGCCTACCAATCAGAGCGGCGCCGCTGCTCGAGGAACGTGGAGAATTTGTTTCAGAGTATCCACTGAAACAGTCTGTCAACGGTCGAGAAACAACTTCGATTATTGTTGACGAGGAATTGCTCCGTGTGGTGGACACTGAACTCGGCGCTGACAACCAGCGTCGAATGAAAGTACGATTGACGGTGAAACGAGACATTACCGGATTCAGTCACCATCATAACGAACTGATGCACCAGCATCAATTCCTCTGGATTGGATGCTTCATCGCAGGCGTCTGCTTGTCACTTGTCTCGTCGGTTGCGTTCGGCGTCCTAGGGGCGTTGTTGATGATCATCGGCGTACGTAGTTGGGTTCTCATGCACTTGGAAACCCACAGCATATCGTTCTCAAACCAAGGGGGTTCGCATGAACTCGTGATGCGAGCCTACGGAACAAATCGCGGTTTTTTCAGAGCCAGCATGGCCATGATTGGACCAGCGATGGCGGATTTCATCCGTACAGGGGACATGGATACGCAAGAACTCGATCTCTTGCACGCCAGCCTTCTCGCCCCACCTCCAGTTCAGCAACCTGTTGAACAATTTCCCGAGGTGCTCCATTCTGTCCCAGCCGCACCAGTTTCACAACCTGCGATTGAGGTTCATGCCCCAGCCCCGCCGCCAACCATC
>CBFIIS010000025.1:0-21915 GCA_965662715.1 Candidatus Poseidoniaceae archaeon
GGTGACGGTTCATGATTTGGCAGGTAATGTGTACCTCACTGGGCTCAATCAAGCAACCGTAATACCAATTGACAACGCTCTTGACACCACTGCGCCACCTCGACTGGACGCATTGACACTCTCAGATAGAGCACTCGATGATGGAAGCGCTCTGCTCCTCGATTTCGAATTGAGTTCTGCAAGCGATGTAGGCTCATACGAAGTCTATGCAGCAACATGGTCCTTCACCAGTGTCGGAACAGGTACACTTGGCCCAAGCACCCCAATCGCGGTTCTTGACCGTGCCCCAGACCTACCACTTACTATCGACATCGTTGCAGGCGACACGCCTGTGATTCCAGGTCAGGAAATTTGGGCTGTTGTTGTCGTGAAGGACACATCAGGCAACGCCTTCACCACTGACCTAACTGCAGTCTCCGCTCAATCGGTGGATGATGGATACGATGCTTCAGGCTCCTACCTACCAAATGTAGCTGGACTCAGTGCTGTATGGATTGAAGAAACGAAGATCCTCGTTGAATGGTTGCCTTCCAATGATGACGGTCTTCGTGGGTATCAAATCTACATCGGCGAGGAAACCTTCGACACAATTGATAGTGCGGTATTGGTCGGTGAAGTTCAATCCTCGACTTCATTCCTCATCACCTCAAACGGCTTCCCAGATCTAAACAATGCCTCGACATGGTACATTGCCGTGACTCCATTCGATGATTTGGTCAGTAAACAAACCGTAAATCCAATTCAACTTGATGCATACAAGGCCAACACAGGCACTGGCTCGGGAGATGAAACTGCAAACGAAGGCACTGATTTCTCGTCGTTGCTGACGACGCCCAATCTCCTCGCAGCAGGGCTCTTCATCACAGCCATATTCTTATTCATCGCTGTGATTCGAACACGAGGAAACCAACAAAGAAAGGCGAAATCATGGGAACTTCAAGAAGCAACATGGGGCCTACAAGATGACCAAGCATGGAATGATTCTCCACCTGCACCAGCACCACCTCCAGCACAGCCAACAACGCCTGCCCCTGATATGTATGCACAACCTACAACTTCACAGGACATCTATGGTCGACCTGCTTACCAACCTCAGCAACCAGTGATGCAACCAGCACAGAACAACGATCTCCTCAATGAATTGGGCGTAGGAACGATGCCTCCGCAACAAAAGCAAACCATTGATACATCGTTCCTTGACGATTTGCTCTGAGGCCATAGGATGTCAGAAACGGGTGGGCGGAGTCCTAGAGACTTGGTGTTCACAACCATGGTATGGGATGGCAATGCTAGTGTTGCAGATCTTCAAGCACATATCGAGCGTATGAAACGTCATGCTGATCGATTGCGAATACAATGGCCAGAGAACATGAATGAATTGATCTCACGAGCCTTGGGGCAACTTGGGCATCATGCTACAGGTCAACCATACCAACCAAACGGGCTCTTACGCATGGAACTCAAACGTAATGGTGAACTGAATTTAGAACCCCGTACATTCTCCCTTCGCAATGAACAAATTGAAGCAATTACCGTCGAAGCCCCTAGGTGGTCCCCTAAGGTCAATGGTACCAAGCATGGCGATTGGCAACCCTACCTCAATGCCATGAACCAAGCAGACCGAGCAGGAACTGATCTGGCCTTACTTGTCCACGAGTACGCCATTGTTGATGGCGATCGTGCCACGCCAATGGTGTTTGATGAGGACAGCACAGTCTGGGTCTGCGATGACACAGAGGGAGCTGTCGAGAGCATCACTGCCTCCATCCTAATTCCTCTCTTAGAAGCCAGTGGAATTCCGGTTCAAAAGGGTCGTTTAAATGAACGACTTGTGGCCCGAGCGCTTGAGATGGTCGCTGTTGGAAGTGGTCTTGGTGCATCGCAAATAGAGTCGATTAACGGTGATTCAATCGGTAAGGATCATGGTTTTGCAATAAAATGTCAAACTTTGTTAACCCAACACTATGAAAACAAGAACGCATGGAGTGTTGTGGGGGCCTAAGCATCGATGAACGGATTCTCCCCTTGATGAAACATTTCAATGATGTTGGATTACTAGGTGACAAAGCGATTCGCCACGGCGGACCTGACCAAATGGTCATGATTTCAGGGGGACCTGCTTCACACCTCTCAAGGTATTCGATTCTATGTGGTCCCTCGAACCGCAGGCTGATCGTTCGTCAACCCGACATTCCTCATGCACCCTCCCACCAACCAAGTCAAGGTGAAATTCAGCTTGTTCAGCAATCACGCCAGTTGGTCGGCCATGTGGAAGAATGGAAGCACGGCTGTTGGTACCATGCCACCTCTGTGTTCGGCACGAATCTCGCAGATCTGCTTGACAAAGTGAAGGCCTTATCGAAAGCGGACTCATTTGTCCCACAGCCACCTGAAGGTCTTCCTACCCACGCTTTCTGGGCCGGTGCACTCGCCTATGACCTTGTGCAATGGACTCAACCAATCGCTCTACAACATCCACCCGAAGAAGGTGAAATCATCGCAGTTCTATGGCTCATTGAACGATTTGTGGTTGAACAAAAGAATGATTCGAGCCTTCACGCCTTCGACTGTCCAGACGATGATTGGGCCCAGCTGGCAAGAAAAGAATTTGACAATTACACTCCATCAGCCAGAAGTGATTCATCAGTAAACCCATATCCAGAAACATCCAACATGACCGACCAAGAGCATGAAGAAGGAATTGAGACAATCAAGCAGGGTATTGCTGCTGGCGAATTCTATCAAGTCAACCTCGGACGCTGGTGGGAAGGGCAACTCAAAAGCCATCCATTCACCATCTTCGAAGAACTTTGTTTCACAAATCCTGCACCATTTTCCGCATACATATGCGCTGAAGATCTCGGACTTGCTCTTGTCAGTTCATCTCCAGAATCACTTCTGCAGTCGAATGGCAGCACCGTTCGGACCGCTCCCATCAAGGGCACGCGTCCGCGTGGCAGTACACATGAAGAGGAACTCCGCCTCAGAAATGAGATGGTGAATAACGAAAAGGAACGTGCTGAACACCGTATGCTTGTCGACCTCATGCGCAATGACCTAGGCGCAGTCAGTGGTATCGGGAAGATCGGCATAGAGCGATTTGACGTTGAAGCCTATGCAAATGTTCAGCATCTTGTATCGCAAGTTGTTGGTGAACTTTCCACTGGGCTTGATTCAATCGATGCATTACAGGCAGTTTTCCCAGGGGGCAGCATCACTGGATGCCCACGAACTGTGGTCTGTGCCACAATCGATGAACTTGAACAACGACCTCGTTCCTTCTGGACTGGTTCAATCGGGTGGATCGACCTTCAGTCTGGAGCATGTTCTTGGAATATTTTGATTCGAACATTAGTCGCTAGAAAAAACCGGAAGCATTGGCATGGTGCTGTTGCTGCAGGTGGCGGCATTACAATCGGGTCTTCGCCTCGCGCTGAAGTTGAAGAAGCAAAATGGAAGGCTTCAGCATTACGAAAGGCCTGTGGTTGGCATGTGGAGGAGCGAAATGAACTTCCGCAAGGTCAGTTGGAAATTCACACACTGGAAATCGAACCAGCTCCTGTGGCGACAAAGCAAGGCACCATCCAAATCGATGACGGAACAATGAGTTCAGCCACATCGATTCTCCTCATCGACAACCTTGATTCCTTTACGCAAAACATTGCTCATGCCATGGCAGGATTGGGCCATGATGTCATCATCCATCGTTCGAGAAATACTTCTTCTGTTGCTTCCCCAGAGGACCTGCTTCAAGACCTTATCACACGACTTCAACCCAGCCACATCGTCCTCGGACCAGGTCCTGGTCAACCAAAGGATTCTCCATTAACCATGCATGCAGCAACAATGGCACTGAATGGTGCGATCAATCGGCCTCTTCTCGGAATATGTTTGGGCCATCAAGCGTTAGGGTTGGCGGCTGGAATGAAACTTGCCCAAGTATCAACTGGCCCAGTTCACGGATCACCACGAAAGGTTCGGCATGATGGTTCAGGGCTGTTTGAAGGCTTCACTTCACCCCATTCCTTCACATTGTATAACTCGCTGATCGTTATGAATAACGCGAGCACAAATCTGGAGGAAATTGCTTGGAATGAAGCGACTGGTGATGTGATGGCGATTCAACATCCCAGCCTGCCAGTATTCGGCGTTCAGTTTCATCCTGAATCTGTGGGCTCTGAAAATGGAATCCGTGTGCTGAGCAATTTCCTTCAAATGAAAGCGGATGCTTGAAGAATCGTGAGTGTGTGGAACGCTTTGAGGGAAGACCATGCCAACCTGCCGTCATTGCTCAAGCACGTACCCACGTGAACAATTCATCCATGGAAATGGCCCTAATACACAGGTTTGTGTTCGCTGCGGCTTAGAGAAAGGACTCGTGTCCAAAGAAGAGGCTGCAAACATGTATGACGGAGGTTTGGGAAGCGCCCGCCTCCAAATCATGGCACGCAGGTACAGTATCTTCCTCTACATACCATTGCTGTGGACACTATGGATCATGGTGCTCAAAGACATTCAGCCATGGGGCCTGTACTTCCTCTTGCTGTTGATTGTGCTCACTCTCATTACACCGGTTTGGTTCATCTATCGAGGCGGACAATACTCCGGAGACATGGCACGGTTAACCCCGGCCTACGATCGCCCTGAGGGTCACTGATCAGGCTTTAGCATGAATCTTCAAGACATCGCCGTCTTGCAATTCGTGGTCTGCACCAACAACTCTTCGAGTTCGACCGTCGACGCCGCGAATGAAACCATCTCCGAGATCACTGTGAACTTTGTACGCCAGTGCTTTGGCCTGAATTCCAGATGGAACCACGAATGCATCTGGTAAGACTTTACCATCACCATCTGTCCAACGATTCTCATCTTGCACCGGATACACTACGATATGCTCCAACTCATCAAACAAAACAGTGTCCAGCATTGTGGCAACGCCTGTTCCATTATTGGTTTCAAGCCGTTCTTTCATGTGAGCAAGTGCTTTGATTTGCGCTTCGTTGAGCGTGCTTGATTCGGAAAAAGAAAACGTTGTCAAACCAGGAGTGTATTCAATCAAATCTGCACCTGCAGCACGGCGCAAACCGAGTTCAACATCAGCCATGCATGGGATTATACAGCCATTGGCTTCAACACCTTGCAGCACACCTTCTGGAGCAACATCGAATTTGTTGGCTGCGATATGAATTGGGAACAGTGCCTTTCGGAGGTGTACGGCGAGTGAAGAAATAACTGCTCCATCCCAATCCCAAGGTGAGCCAAGCGAAGGTTGCTCTATTCGGAAGGCATCGTGGGCAAGGGAAACCGATTGCAAGGTCGCACCGAGCCCGGTTAATCGCTCATGAATGAATGAAACAAGGCCCTTATCGCCCTCTGCTTGAACACGGCGAACGCCTCGCGCCCAACCGTCCATGAGTAAACCTGCAATCCAAGCATCAAGTTCCAATGCAAGAAATTCAATCTCCTCGTTCACTCGAGCTCGGGCAACCTCAGCGGATTGATTCAATCCCTGAGGGTTGCCCTCAAGGTCCGTGCTGCCAGCAGCATCGACGACTTGGATCAGTGCGTTACAATTCGCCAGGTCTGCGAGAAATGCATTTCCTCTTCCGCGCCCCTCACTTGCACCTGGAACTAAGCCAGCGATGTCGACAAGAAAACATGGTACAAGTCGCATGTGCCCTACACATGAGCCGGTCCTTGGTTCACAAAGACTGCCTTGGCGAGGATCGTCAGGGGACGTTGGCTCTAAACGGCCCTCTTGTTCAAGTTTGGCGCGAATATCTTTGCATGGGCAATGCAAACGGGCTGAGACAAAGGCTACACCAACATTCGGTTCGATGGTACAGAACGGGTAATTTGCAATATCGACCTTGGCTAGGGTGGCTGCGCTAAAGAAGGTCGACTTGCCAACATTCGGTTTGCCAACAAGGCCAATTCGCACCTTGTTCACATCCCCAGTTGGGTTCACTCTTCCTCATTCAAGCCTTGCTGGGTTCGAATTGTGGTGAGGGCGATGTCGAGTTCTGGCAAGTTGATTTTTCCATCTCCATCAAGATCGACCGCCTCAAGTAAAGCGCTCATTTCCCATGGCGGGAGGTTTGCAATGTCTGCGCTCTTGAGGGCCCTTTGGAACTCGAAACCGTCAACTGTTCCCGAATCATCAAGGTCGATGGATTGGAAGAATTGGAAAATCGATTGTTTGGATGATGCAAGATAGTCGGCCAGCATGACCAATTCTTCAGGTGTCTCCTTTCCATCGTCGGGGAATTCTGTCACTTCGTCGTTGTGAAGGTGGGCGCCAACCGCAATGATGGTCGCCCCAGATTCATCTTCAGTGTGGCCTATGTTGAGTTGAGTGTCAACACCAACACCACGTCCGATGAGGGTTCGAATCGTTGTTGTACCCTCGACCAAAGTATAGGCGTTGATGTCGCTGACAGCGCCGGCTGCAACAGCATCTGGATTGCCACGGGTGCCGGTGCGAATCATGACTTGTGTTGCCATGATTGCTGCAATAGCGCAAAGGTAGAACATTGCAGAAGAGACGAGGAGGAATCCACCAGTCGAGGCCACAGCGTCTTCAACGCCGGAGTTGGATACAGCTTGGGTTGTGAAGTCACCCATAAGGCGAACGATGGTCGAAGTCAGGCCACCGATGATGGTGAACCAAACTGCGAGTTGGGCGTTTGAGGCACTTGCAAGTTGCTTACCTGCTGCCAATGGATAGGCTGTGAATATACTGGCGAGCATCATCAGGCCACCAACTGTGTACATGAAGCCTTGATCAACTGTTGTTGACATGGTTCCAAGATGACCAAGACCGACAAAGACATCCATGCTGGTAAAGTATCCGCCAATGGTGTAAAGTGGGAGCAAGAGCATAGCACCAGTTGCTGCAAATGCACCTGGGCTCTTGACGACTGCTGCTGCGTTGGCCTTTGCCGTGATCAGTAGATTGATCGAACCTGCAAAGAGTGGAAGCATGCCTAGTGTGAGCAAGATGGCGCCCACGTTTTGTAGCAGTTCTGCACTGGTTGCTGCAGTCATGAAGAATGGCGGCACTGTCACAAAGAGCAAGGTCAAGTTGACCTTCAGCATACTTTCTGACCAAACCGGTGTGCCTGTAGTGTATGGGATGATATGGTAGGCCAATGCGAAAATCAAAGCGAGTGGAACCCAGCCGGTAAGCACGTGCTCAGCCATCCATACTGTTTGAGTCGAGTCCCCTAACTCTCCAAGGAAAGCCATCAATCCAGCCACAATCTTGGCCACCAAAGCCAGTGTGAGGAACCAGGTGGTCGGTGTAATGGTATCTGAGTTTCGATTTGCAATGGTGATCAGTACGTTGATAAGAATCGCAGCATGAAGCAAAGAGCCAACAACGAGCGAGGAAACATCGGTGATGGTCTCAATCAGTGCGGCCTCGTTGTCAAGGGTCACGAAGGAAAGAAACGCCGGAACCAGAAGGTATGCCGCTGTGGATGCAGTGAGCAAAAGGGCGACCATGGAGGCACTCTTCTCACTGGCAAGTCGTCCTTTCGCTGTGCGCGAAACAGCAACCAATGCACCGCCAATCAACATGTAGTTGAGTGCAGTGTGGAAGAACACATTGGTGTAGTCTGTGAGCATTGAGCCGTCATCATAGGACCAGCCAATACTTGCCAAGGAATTCAAAGCACTGGCATCATAACTGTGCCACAAACCGAGGAAACCTGCAATAGAAGCAAGGATGAACCAAAACACTCCGAATCGTATCCAAGTTTTACTTCCGCTGCCTGCTTCATCGCTGAACAAATCGATAATTCCGGCTGGAGCTTTGTTGAGCAGGAACATACCAATTTGCTGCAAGGGGGCACTCATGCCTCCAATTCCTTTGACGAGGTAGTTAGCAGTGAGTAAGAGTGTTGCCAGTAAAAGACCAGACATTATGAAGACTATTTCCATACATCACACCTCCTAATCGACGATAACCTCAGTCAAAAGTGAGGCGACAATCGCGCCCAAGCCAATAAGAAGTCCGATGAGGTAGTACCAAATTCCACTTCCACCAAGGTTACCGATCAGGGGGACGAGGTCGCCGAGCAAGGGTATGTTGTCCCAGCCAAAGACATTTGAAAACAAGGCAAGCATACCGATGACGCCAACTAAGAAGAGGGTCAAAAGAATCCGGCTGGAGGCCGGTTCGCCGGTTCCAACGGTTACATCTGGAAGACTGGTTGTGTTTGTCATGTGATTCACCCTAACATGACCCCATAGGGTCATTCCGCCCACTGGTACAGCGGTCATAAAGATTGACACCCAACTTACAGGGATTGGACGGATTGCTGGAAGCCAATCACGGGGCACGAAGGGCGTCCAAAACATTGCCTCTGCGCGTCTTTGAGATGCCGAGTGGAGTAGGAAGGGCATGTTCGAGTGAGAGTTCCTCAGCCCATGCTTTTTGACAATCACATGAGAGCCCGTCAAATTCCTCAAGCTCGCCTGAAACAGCGTATCGCTCAATCGCTGCAACGACATCCGCATCGCATGAACCACAATTGTGAGCGCCTCGAACCCGGCCTCCAGCAGTTGGATGAACAATAAGTCGGCTCACTTGGCCTTCACCACCATTCCCAGTGTTCTTCGGATGAATCGTTGGATGGGCACGGCGAATCATTTCAACCAACGACCACAACCAAGGGGGCCGGTATTCGTTGTGACGGTGCAAACGATCAATGATCGTCCCTCGTTGAATATTCATCGGATTTACAGAGATTTCATCGCTCTGTTCTGCAACATCCTCAATCCACTTCACGCCGTGAAGCAATGCATCGGCTTCGTTCATGAACGGTGGTTTGAACATCAAATATGTCTTGACACGGATATTGAATTTCTTGAGATTTGCCACTGCTCGGTCCCATGATTTGGTGGTGAATCCTTTGTTGACGTGGAACCTAAGCACCTCATCATCGTATGCTTCGAGTCCAATCGCAACTGCAAAACTTGTGTTGATCGATGTGGCCCAAGCGAGTTTTTCTTCTGTCAATTGCTCACATCTCGATTCTACAATGAGCTCTTTTCCAAGGTCCTGACAGTCTCGCAAGACCGTCTCTTGGAATTCGACAGGAATCTCTCGATCTTCGAGAAGAGAACCGCTGGTGTAGACCTTGACCATCGCATGGTCTTTGAAATCTTCAAACTTGGATTTGGCATAAGACCACTGGGCATGTAGATCTTCATTGGTTACATCGTCCCGTGTGTCATTGAAGTAGCCACAGAATGTGCATCCGCTCGACCACCACCAGTGGCAACCTTTTGTTCTCAAAATAACGGTGACTGCACTGCACGGTGTTCCGTCAGCAAGGGTTTCGGGTGTGTAATAGACGGTGGCTGGCTCACTCGCGTCCCACGACTGTTGCTTGGCCTTAGCCCATGGCGTATTCGCAGGAGCCTTGACCAAGTCATGGATTCGGGAGCCTTTGGCCCCGTCACCGACCAATGTGAGCGATTTTTTCCCTGACATCAAAGCCCCCCTGTTGTTGGTGGCTGGCCGAATATGTTTGAAACCACCGACGCGATTCAGGTTTGAGGATTGAACAGAACGCTCGAACCAGCCTGCACAAATTCGCCTTTAGGGTGCTTTTTCTGAGCCATTTCTGCGCTCACAACTGCGGGCTCAAACAAGGCGGCAGGTGCGCGTAAATCGACACGTGACCCTAGACGAATCATGCCGTATCGC
Source organism: Candidatus Poseidoniaceae archaeon (assembly GCA_965662715.1). Lineage (GTDB taxonomy): Archaea > Thermoplasmatota > Poseidoniia > Poseidoniales > Poseidoniaceae > MGIIa-L1. Next base: position 9,719 of record CBFIIS010000025.1, read on the forward strand.
TGGCCCCTACGCATCGGATCGCCAATGCCTTGCCAGGGCACAATTGTTCGAGCAAGGGCACCAGAAATCTGAGTGACTTCAATTCGTAGACCATTCTCATCCACAAACACGGTTCGAACTCGCTCGTTGTACTCGCTTTCTTTTTTGTACGCACGAAGAAATGGACCACGCTTCATTCCCTTGCCGGTTCTGTGCTCCATGCGCTCAATGGTGGCCGCCATGGGCGAACGGTTCACGTGAACATCAAGAGGCGACATAAAGACAGCTATACGATAGACATCTGTATCGGTTTCATCACCCTTGTCGACTGGTTCAAACCGTTGCTCAGTGGTAAATTCGAGGGGGTGCTCGCATGGCTCAGGCATCCAATCCCCTGTCAAGTCATCATGCTCAACTTCTCCAGCCTCGTACTCTTTCTTGGATGGTCGGCGACCTGTTGCTCGTTCACGACGAATGAACATCACATGGCCATCCGCAGGAGAAACGAGAACGCCTGGCTGCTTCGGTATTGGGCGATCTGGATCACGCCAAAAATTGACAAAGAATGCTGAAGCCATGATGCAGAGAATGCCAAAAAGTGGAATCAGTCCGCTCAGAGGATCGATGAGTGAGCCCACGATGATCGAGCTTACGCCCATCATGAATGTGATCAAGACGGGTGCATGGCCACCATGGGCCAGCCCAGCCATGTCAACGCCTCACTCTGCCCAAGGGTCTTCGCCGTTGGACCAGTCGGCTGGAGCTTCTTCTGCAGCGGCTTCGGCCTCTTCAGCAGGCTCTGCTTCAGCGACTTCAGGCTCTGCGACTTCTTCGTCTGCAGGAGCGACGTTGCTGTTGTTGAGTTTTCCATCGTCGAGAAGGTCTTCTACAGCATTGTCCCCAACAATTTCAACGGATGCGGATTCTGTCTCAACAGAGATTTGTTCTGCCTCTTCAATGGTCATGTCTGCAGCGCGGGCTTCAACCATATCTTCCATGCGCTCAGTGAAAGCCCGGGACATGTGCTGTGACTTGCGTTCTGCCTCAACTGCACGCTCAATCATGTCGTATCGCTGCTTGATGGCCTTGTTGAGGTCCTCAAAAATTTGCATGTGATCAACATACCAGTCATCGCGTGCCTTCATCTCTGAAACGGCGAGGCGCAAATCGTTGTCGAGTTCTTCTGCGATTCCAAAGACCTTGCCAAGGCGATCTTTCTCACGGGAATACTTCTCTTCCATCTTCTCAAGTTCCGGTTTGAGGTGTTCGACCTGCTTTCCTGCTTTCACAGCGCGCAGTTCAAGTTCTCGTACTCGGATTTCTCGCTCATTGAGCAAGGCTTCTTGAGTTTCTTTTTCGATTTCCCGTTCGATGATTTCTTTTTCCAAGACTTCATTTTCGGTTCGAGCATCAAAGAGTTCCTTTTCAACGGCCTCGTAGGCTGCGAACAACTTCTGAAGACGGTCGGTCTCGGTTGCGAGTTGTTCCTCAAGTTGTTGAATTCGTATCTCTGGCGTGACGGTCCCTTCTTCAGTCATGGTATCACCGGGAGGTAAGCCTCCATGTGGTTCCACTTAACTCCACCCTATCAAGCCGACGCCTAAACGACCCTACAATATGGCCTGAAATAGTGAAGTCAATCATCTTGTGATTGCATCGGTTGCAGCCACGAGTTCTCTGGCAATACTCACTTCGCCCATTGAATGGCCAGCGTCCGGTACAATGACCAAATGACTGTTTGGAAGGACTTTGTGCAGCTCCCAAGCACTTCGTGCGGGGCAAACAACGTCATAGCGCCCCTGAACGATAATTGTTGGAATGTGTTCTATGATGGATGCATGATTCAAAATGTGGGCCTCTTCGACGAAAATAGCGTTAATGAAATAATGGCATTCAATCCTCGCAAAGGCGACTGCAAAATCCAAATCTTCCGCTTTTTCGAGGTAGGACGGATCTGGGAATAAACGACTTGTGGCCATCTCCCATCGGGTCCATTCCTTTGCTGCTGCTCGGCGCACATCCCCATCATCGCTGGTCAACCGAGTGTAGTAAGCTTTGATGAGATCCGATTGCTCCTCTTTCGGGATGTGTTCACGGTATGGTTCGAAAGCATCTGGGAAGATATGGCTGGCGCCGTCTTGGTAGAACCAGTGCAGTTCGCTCTTTCTGCACATAAAGATGCCACGAAGCACCAAACTCGTGACCCGGTTTGGATAGGTTTGGGCGTAGATGAGCGAAAGCGTTGAGCCCCATGAGCCACCAAACACGTGCCACTCTTCGATGCCAAAGGAGACTCTAAGCGCTTCGATATCAGCCACCATGGCCTGAGTTGTGTTGTCCCTTAATTCTGCATGTGGAGTCGATTGTCCACACCCCCGTTGATCGAATTGGATGATATTGAATTTTGCAGGATCGAAGTATTGTCGGTAGGCTGGCTGGCCACCACCACCTGGTCCGCCATGGATGACGACGACCGGGATGCCTTCGCTGTTGCCAGACTTCTCCCATGCAATGGTGTGAAGATCTGTAACTTGCAACATGCCTGAATCATAAGGCTCAATCGAGGGGTAGAGCACGTCTTCGATGGTCGTCGTGGTGTCGAGCATGCTTCTTCCAAAGAACGGCCAGTCATGTTCCTTTCGTTCGAAGGGACATGTTCAAGCGATGCCCATTGGAGGAGGAAATATGGCCACCAGATCTGCAACTGACGTGTTTTCCGAGTGGGCGACAAAAAACAAGGATGAAGGCATGGAGCGAGGCCATGCTGCGTCGGTAAAAGCCATGTTGGAAATGGCATTACCGGAACTACCAACCCCCTACACAGCCGTCGACCTTGGTTGTGGAAATGGATGGGTTTGCCGGTTGCTTGAACAAAGAGAAGAGTGCAGTCATGTGGTCGGTGTCGATGGATCGGATGTCATGATTGAGAAAGCCCGAAAATTGGGCCAAGGTGAGTTCCATCTTGCTCAATTGCCTGAATGGAGGCCAAAAGGGACCTTTGATTTCCTTCATTCAATGGAATTTCTGTATTACCTTGAGGACCCAGCAGCAATGCTGAACATTATTCATGCCGAATGGTTGAATGAGGGGGGATTCATGGTGGCTGGAGTTGATCATTACTTAGAGAATGTAGACAGCCATGGATGGCCAGAAGCACTTGATGTCCACATGACGTTGCTTAGTGAAGCACAATGGAAGCAGGCCATGATCGATGCAGGTTTTTCAGGCGTGAGAATGCAGAGGGTTGCTGCAACGGATGACTTTGTTGGAACGCTTGTGATGTTCGGCAAAAAAGATTCAAATTAATCTTCCACCATTGGTAAGGGGATTCCAAGAGGTTCCCCCGCAGGGCCACAAAGGCGTACATGTCCGCGATAAAACGGGCAGGTCTGACAAGCCTCCGAGGCGTCAATTTCGAGACGCTCTGGTTCTTCGATTGATTGAGGTGAAGCTGCAAGGTGGCCAATCCAATCGAGGTGGTTTGCTAATTCCTCCTGCGCTCCTTCAAATTCCTCAACTGTCAATTGAAGCATACGTCCTGAAGCACCAACGAGCAGAGCAGGTGGAAGGATCACTCGTCGTTCACCCAAAGGTTTCCGCTCTTCTACCGCTTTCAGCGCCAACGAGTACAGTGTGAGTTGGAGGCGATGTTCATCGAGAATTGCTCGTTCTGCAGGAGTGGATGGATAAGGCTCAAGCAATTCGCCTTTGAATCGTTGAAGTGCTAGACCTTCGTGCGGTTTGTTTGAGTTGAAACCGTCACGGCAATCCTTTGTTTTGAGGTCGACAACTTGGAGGTATCCTGCATGATGATCGTCTCGAAGTGCTAAGACGAGGTCGGCTCGACCATCGAAAATGAGGTTGAGGTCTTCAATCACCACGTGTGGAAGATGGCCTTGGATGGTGAATATTGAACGTTCAAGCCCCTCTGTGGTGACCTCGTGGCTGTGGTAAAATGGTAGTTCTGTTCTTAGCCCCTCGACCTTCAAGCCGTGGTGAGTTTCTCCCTCGGCCAAGCGACCAAGCAGGCCGTTGCGTATGAGGCGCCCAAGTTCAGCAAGCCGTTCGCTGGTTCGAATGGCCATGGCTTGATCGACTGAATCCTCGTCCATAGAATAGCCTTCTTCCCCAAGGACAGATTTGATAATTTCAGGGTTGTCAAGTCCGTCTTGACCATCAAACCTCCAAGCTTCTGGTAATGGGGTTGAATGAGGCATTGCGCGTTTCGAAGGGTTTGCCAAACCCAATTCGACCAAACGGTGCATCATCGTTCCAAACGTAGTAGCAGGGGGATATTCGCTCTTGGAAGTCGACGTAGAATTAGCCGTTTCAATCATCTTGAGTTGTTCTGGAATCCAACCCTTCACTTCGCTGAGCCAGTGACGGCGAAGGCACGCTTTGCTTGTGTCCAATCCGTGGGCTGTCATGCGCACTGATTGGCGTACAACCAGCGGCTGAGGTTGGGACGGTTGATTGCCTTCCATTCCTTGGATACGTGCCTGCAAAGCATTCCAATCCTGAAGAGGTGTTGTAATCTCAGTCGTATCAAAGCAATCTGGATGGTGGTAGATTCGAATGGATTGAACTGAATGAGGGCCGAGATGAGCGTTGTGAAGAAGGCCATACGGGTCAAGAGAGAGTGTTCTTTTGTCATAGGCTGGTAAGACCGTGGCTTCCACATCTCCATCAAAACACCATGGCGATTGTTCATCTTGAGACTCGCATGCAAGGCTGCGAAGGCTCTCCAAAAACATCCCACCCATCGTGCTCCGTGAGGCTTTTGTCTTGACTTCGAGTTGGCCAGTTTCAGCGTGCAGTGTACCCGCGCTTGAGTACGAACCAACCAGAATGAGGCGATCTCGAGCACGTGTGAGGGCGACGTAAAACGAACGGCGACGTTCGGCTTGAGTCTGCGCTTGATCGAGGCGATGGGTGAATTCCCAGAGCCCATCTTGGGGTTTGTCAATCGAACGCCATGGGTTGATTCGACCTGCAACGACCTGAGGCGTGACCAGGACATTGTCCCGGGTATTGAGTTGTGAATCCGATGCCCCCGCTTTGAAAAGGCCTGCAACAAAGACAACATCTGCCTCGAGGCCTTTGGCGTTGTGCACAGTCAAGATCCGAACAGCGCCACCTGCAGGAACGGCGGTTGCCGGTGGCCCGCGTGATCCAAGTCGTCGAAGTTCAACGAGTCTTGAGTGGATCGCTGCCGCTTCGTGACCAAGTTCATTTCCGATTGATGCGATGAGGCTGTACCATGCTTCGGCGTTCTGACGATCTGCATCTTCGGGATAGGCTACGAGTAAATCTGAGTGATCGAGTATGGCATCGATTGCTGCGTACAAAGCACCTTGTCGAACCATGCCCGCAATATGTTCAATCAATACGGCAATTTGGGGCGTTGGTGCGTGGACTTGCATGTGATGCCACCAATCTTGTTCAGGAACCTGGTTCATCATGGTCTGGATCTGCGAATCTGTAAAGCCAAGCACTGGGGAGCGGGCCAAGCCGAGCACGGCTGAGCGGGAAGTGGGGTTGGCAATCAAATCCAGCGCTGCCATCAATGGTTGGACAATTGGGCGATTGAGCAGGGCACCTTGGCGGTCTGCTGCAACAGGAATACCTCGTTCTTGCAGGCGTCGAATAAGATCTGGAACATGCGTTCTCGAATGAACAAGAATCATGACATCCGAAGGCAAGACTGGTCCATCGTTTTGCCCAACATCCTCGAAATCTCTGCTGTTCGCACTCCAAACCCTTGTGCTTCCACCCCTCAGTAATGCATCAATTCGGCCAGCAATGAGTTCGTGCTCCAAATGGACATCCTTCGATTTTGGATTCGAAAACACATCAACCGGTACTTGAAGGTCAGTCTCTTGCTCTCCATTTTGTGTTGACAGTGGCATCAACCACTCCAATACGCCGGGTGAATCATCCTCTTCGCGCCCTGCGACTAAATCCTGAGGCGCTGCGTGCCAATTACCGGGCAAGAGGTGGTGTCTTGGATGAAACACATCGCGGAACATTCCGTTCATGGTATGGACAAGGTTCGGTTTGGTTCTGTAATTGCTTGTAAGATCGATGAGGCCTTCAGCACGTGCTTGCTGCCGATCAGTCCCCGAGAATTCGGGGGCAAAACCGTCGAGGTCCTCACCAAGGGAGAGGTGGCTGTACGGCTCCGAAACTGGTTCATTGGCCTCGAGCGATGTGGCTTGGATGAAGGCAGAGGTTTCTCCTCCCGCCCCGCGAGGCCTTGGATCCCTGCCAAAGCCATGACGACGAATTCCTTCAGGCCAACGATCTTCATGCATTTCGATGATGTTTGCCTCACGAATTGAGGCGACGGCACGCAACATAACGGAGACTTCAGCTTGACGGAATCGGTAGATGCTCTGCTTCATATCACCCACAATACAGATGGTTGGATCCCAAGGGCCAAGCGGCCGAGCAGGTTCACCGCTGTTGAGGGCCCTATGGCCCCATAACCTCGCCAACAAACGGAAGTGAGCAGGGTTTGTATCCTGATATTCGTCAATGATGAAGGCTCGGTATTGACGTCGCAGTGTTTGTAAAACATGGAACCTACGTTGTAAATCTGCAGCACATTGCTCATCCTCATTGGCAAGCACAAGTGCCCTCGAAATATGGTGGTCAGACCAAGGTTCGTCACCAAGTGAATCAAGTGCCTCGACGACCGATTGAGGATAGTCGAACCGGACCATATCAGGGCACCTTGCGAGAAGGAGGTCTGCGGCCATGTTCTGAATATCATCGAAGTCGTGAACGCCTTCTTGTGCCTTCAATTGAGTCAGAATGTCTTTGCACGCATCATGAACTCGTAAAAGGTCCATCAAAATTCGAGATTGGAGGGCTGGGCCAACGCGCAAGGAACCTGTGGACGGCGTGGATTGAGGAAGTTCAATACCAAGTTCAGTCATGAAGTATGCGCACTCTTCAGGAATGTATGGGGAATCGATACGTGGCGATAGGAGGGCTGAACTGCGCCCCATGAAACATATGAGGCGACCTGTTTGAGAATTCAGCATCCCCGATATGACTTCGGTGATGGCTGAGGCTGAGGCAGAAATCTGGTTCTTCTCAGGGTTTGGAAGCTCAACCTTGCCCTTGGTGAGGATCCCTGGATGCCAACCACTTGTACGCACAGGTGGTAGTGATGCATTTTGGAAATATGCGGTGTTCGTACCATCGGTTTTGATGCTCCCTGCAGCGGCAATAGCCACATTCCAAACCCATTGCATGCGGTGAATGGGATCCTCCTCAAATGCATGACGGGCCAGATGTAACAGATGATTAAAGCGGGTTTGAACGCCTCCGAGAGATTCCAATTCCGCTGGAGTAATGTAGGCCGCACTATGTTCGAGGTAAAGGTCGACGAAGGCGTTCAAATGGTGGTGAAGTTGGCAGGCGAACTCGTCAATCTCGTCCGCAACAGGTTCAAGGAACATTTCGAGGAAGAGGTGTTCTGAAATTTGTTGATCATGGTGGAGCGTGGTGCCAAGACGCTGAGCATGAGCCTCAAGGGAGCGCCTTGATTCTTCGACGAAAAGTGATTTATTCAGCATACCAGAGAGAATGATCGAAGCGTGTTCTTGACCCCCAAGGGCAACAGCGATTCTATTTCTCGACTCAATAAATGAATTCACATAACCAAGAACACCTGCTTCTTGTGCATCGTTGATGGTGCGAATTCGCCATGCAGAGTGGAGGGCTTCTTCAATCAACAAAGGGGCGCGTTCTTGTGCGATTTGCTCCCTGCTTGGATGAACTGCAACAAGATCAAGGTGAGGGGAGAGCAACTGGGAAAGGAAGGCGTCAATGGTCGAAATTGGAGCTTCGTCAAGCGAAGACAGAAGCATCTCTACATCTGCATCTGAATGAATACGGGGGTCATAGACGCTGACTTCATCGTCCGGATGGAGTGGGGATTTGCTTGTTGCAGCAACCCTTGCCCGAATTCGTGCCTTCAGTTCTGAGGCGGCCTTTTTGGTGAAGGTGATGGCGACAACTTCACTCGGAAGAAGGCCTTGCCATTCCTTTCGATCTGTACGTTCTCGTGCAGGCGCTCGTAAAGATCCGTGGCCAGTAAGAGGCTCCCTTGGCCCATTTGGCAACACAAGAGTCGAACGTTGGATCGAGGCGATGAGGTGCTGAACATAACGCTCAGCCATAACTGTGGTTTTTCCAGTTCCTGCACCCGCATCAAGTGCAATATGGCGATCGATATCCAATCCAAGACGCTGACTATGATTGAATGGAATTCGTCTGTTTGTCAACGTAATTCACCCCCATGAATGGATGAAGGACACACAGTTCTCACCTTACAAAAAGAACAGCCAGCACCCGGTACAGGGTGGACTTGGCCGGAGGCGGCGACATCGATGGCCCTCCTCGCAGTTTGCAAGCGCTGATAGATCCAAGCTCTGAATCCATTGCTTTCATAGGACTCGTCGCTGATGAATCTGAACTGTTTGGAAACAACACCTGTGCGCTCTCCGAGGGAGAGGCCTGCAAGGTATGGTTCAATTTCAGGGTCCAGTTCCACATAATGTGTTGAGCTTTCGCCGACTTCCATGACGCCAACACCTACCACGCGATCACCGGGATGGGCACGCTCCCATGCTCGAGCATAGATGGCGAGTTGAATTTCTTCAAACAGTGCTCGTAAGTGACGTAAGCCTGATCCACCCTTTTTTGGGCCATTAACGGTTTTCAAATCTCGAATGATGACCCAGCGCCGTGCTGGAGGCGATGATGATGGATCGCACAGATCGACGGGATGTGCACAATCATCGTCTGTAAGCAGTCCTGCTGCAACCGCTGCTGCTCGTGCATCAGAACCAAGGATGACCTCGTCAACGCGGTCAACGTTACCACGAACCCTGAATGGTGCAGCGTTTTCTTCATCGTTTGAGGCATCGATTTCAACCGATGATGCGGTTGCGGTCGAAACTGCCCATTCGCATGCGATTGGTGCCGCATCAACCATTGAGTAATCTGCTTGAACCATCCGCCAGAGGCGCCCGGCCGGTTCGATGCTTTGTTCACCTGCGATGTGTGCCTGCCAATCTGATGGCGAAACACCAACTAAGTCTCTGCATCGATGGGTTGCAATTGCATCGTTTCTCGACAGCCATGGTACATGCTCTTCGAGATGAGCAAGGACAGCCTCCCAGCCTTGTTGTGGAGTTGAGCATGCGCCCCGGTTAAGGCTCGTTGATGAGGTCAGCACTTCTCCCCCAATTGGTACGCCATGGGCGGCCAGCAACGCGGCTTCAGCATCGTGAATAATTTGTCCTCGAGTTCGATGGTCGATGTCCTCCAATTCGTCCTCTGCCTCTTGTGCACTCAAGTGGCCATCAACCCAGGCTTGTCGAGGGCATGAAAGCCATGGTTGAATTCGACTGGCCGACCATACCTCTCGTTGTACTCCGCCTGCTTGACGGCCAAAGATTTCTGAGATGACATCCCCTTCAAGTTGAGGGGGCGGTAGCGGCCTTGGATCGATTGAAACACCACGTGAATTGCCATTTTTCTTGAACCCAAGATGCGGCCATTGAGGTTGTGATCTTGAGCCGACTTTGGCCTGAGTCATGCTTGGTCTCAAAATTAACGGGTCTGTGGTGACCAAGTTTGCATGAGCGCCCCAAGGCATATATTCGCCCTTTTCAAGGTCGTCAAATGAAGGCTGACGCTGAATTCGATCATTGGTAATGGATGCTTCAAAACCCATGGCGATGCTATGAATTGCGTTGATGGTTCCCTGTGCCGGTCTGTTTTCTTTGAGAGCGAGGCCCAAGCGCTGCCGGACATCACGCAAACGATGGCCTGACCGAATACCAGACACTACCCCATCAACTGATTCAATGGTAAACGGGCGGGGTGTGAGCCAGTTTTCTTCAGTCGTAGTTGATTCAAATTGCCATGCCCTGCTTGGGTGAGTGCCCGTGATTTCCTCTTCTGCAAGGAAACTAGGAGCGCCTTGAAGCGTGGGATACATGCCGTTGCTTTGAGCGTCACTCAACCATTCTGCAAGAGGGGCTGCAGGCCCTCCACCTTCTTCCAAGGTGCTATCAAAAATGATGACAATCTCTCCAGCATGAAGCAAGTGATTGAGATGATGTCGTCCTTTTCTCACTGCTAAGTCGGTGTGTAACATGCCTAACTTCAATTTTGTAGGAGCGTCCAACCATGGAATTTTGGAGGTTTTCATCGACCAAGAATCAACATCAAGGCCTACAAGCAGCACGAGATCTGCGTTCACGCCGTGTGCTTCTTCGGGAGTTAACACCTGTATGTCCGTGCTTGAAGTGCGTTCACTTGGTAATTTTGTACCAGAAACGAGACGCTCAAGATGTTCGACAAAAGCTGCACCGCTGGATGGCAACGTCATGCTTGCCTTCTCAAACAACTCCTTAGTGGCTGCATGCGCAGCACTCATCAATTGCAACCCAGGAACTGTTTGATCATAAGCGGCCATTCGGCCAATCAATTCATCCCAGTTCAATTGACTGAGAATGTGGTTCAACCACTCTGCCCCAGTAAGGCATACCTCGGGCATCGGCAAGGTTGCATCTGTACTGCAACCTTGAACGCGCTCTTCAATGAGATGGCGGTCTTCGCCTTCGACAAATGGCGCCCATAGTCTTGCTAGGCTTGCAAGCCACCATTGCGTTTCTTCGAGCGCTTGACGAGCTGCCTCTGAGTCTCTTCCTAATTGTGGTTGTGCGTTAGCCATGGTTCGAATCCATCGGCCCAGAGCTCCGGGGCCTCCTCGAACATGGAACGAGCGAGCCATCCCCTCGAGCACATCAAGATGTGGGCGAGGCGTCCACGTGTCATGAATTGGGTGACCAAGGTTGGTAACGCCCCCATTGATGAGTCCAAGACTATGATGTGATGTCAAATCACGAAGATGCCCCATCGACCATGCGTTGCTACCATGTGTGAGGCGGGCGAGGCGGATCAGGTGATGAACCCCTGGCACTGTGTTCAATGCTTCAGGTGGGCGCGCCATTTCAATTCCAATTTCTGAAAGGCGCGTCCTCCATGTCGCCCTGCGCGTTTGTGCCTGACCATCGATAATGAGGACCGAACCTGCCCGAGTCGTTTTGTAGGATCGAATCAATTCCAGTGTTGAATCCATCGCATGCTCTCTTTGGTGCAATTGGACCCTACGGAGTTCAGGCCCATTTGGAGCATGAGATGTTTTGGGCGAGGAGGATTGAGCGATGGCGTGTTTGGGGATCCAATGAGGAAGGGTTTTTTCGGTCACATAGGGCACATCATCGATGTAAGCACCATGGAATCCAAGGCGGAATGAACCAGGGTTACACAGGTGGTGAATCGGTCGGTGACGGGAGACTGCTCTAAGGAATGAGATTTCGCTTTCCGTATAATCTGGCGCAGTATCCAAAATCAAAATCCCCTTGACATCGTTGAGGGTGAAGGGGGTTGGCAGTTTGTCGAGCGCATCAACGAGGTTTCGCTGAATCAAGGCGGGGTGTGTGCCTTCGAGGAGCCTGCCCGTTTCAGTAAGAATCGTATGAAACTCCCTTGCCCCAGGATCCTCATCCCAACGCCAAGGATGATCAAGATCCATGAGCGCAGCGTGAAGGGAAAGAAGACGCTCTGTATTGTAGGGTAACCATGCCCTTGATTCACTTGTTGGAGCAAAGAGCAGAGGGAGGTCGCCGCGTTCTGCAGCCTGTTTGGTAAGTTCGTGAACCACACTGAACAACCCCGGTCCATCCTGTAGCTTGCGTGGCTGCTTCAAATCAAGATGCAAGAGATCGACCAAGCGTGACAAGGTCAAATGGTGTGTTGTGTCAACCGATAAACCGTGGCCTGAAAGGACATTGAGAGCTTGCTTTCTTGATGCTTCGTTTGGATAGAGGACCAGCAATTGATTGGCATGACCCTCGATCAATGACGCCTCCAACCAAGCGGGGAAGTGTTTCTCGGCAGGGTGCGGTTCAATGGTACAACTTGAATGATCTTCGTCCAATGTCCTCCCCCCCTTGACCCATAAGGTCGAGGGTACTTGAGGAACACGGTGATGTTCGTCGTTTCGGTGGCAGTTCATTCGTTCTTAGAGAGAGAATTGGGTTGGGGTTTTGGGCGTCGAGTATTCATGGAACCGGGTGTAATTTTCTTTGATATAGTGTCGAAGGCTATACCCTTGTTGTTGGGAGTCA
>CBFIIS010000026.1:0-21304 GCA_965662715.1 Candidatus Poseidoniaceae archaeon
TACTTTGGAAGGTCAAGGAGTGCTGGGTCAATTTCAAACATACCCACAAGAGGTGGACCTGCTAAAACCGATTCCAAACCACCGTCTCGCGGATCTAAAACTTTGACAACTTGATCAGAGATTTTCTTCCATGCCTGGTTGTGTTCAAAGACGGTTTGAACAAGAATCATTGCCGTTCCATCAATCGATGTTCCAGTCCATGCTGCAAGGCAACCATCTTGGCGCCGTTTGAAGGCTTGGCGCGCTTCAATCATTCGAAGGAATCGAGCTTCTTTCCCAGGAGCGCCAGCACAGACCACGGTCTCAACATAGACCTTGTTGATTTCTTTTTTCATTTTGAACACACCATGTTTCCAGTAATTACAATTTGAATAGTGTTTAATAAATAATCAATGATAGTGCAATTCGCCATTCAACATGGTTGCTAGGAATGGAGATGTCCCTGGTTGATTGCACCATGATTGCCATTGGTAGCCATTGAGGACATTGATGTTGGCAACAGCGCCAACTTCAATTCTTCCATGAACCAAACCACTCGGGTGCGGTGTGGTTTCTGCTGGATTCCTCGAAGAAGCAACCAAAGTTGCGAGAGGATCCACCTTGTTTCGATGCACTAGGAGGGAGCCGATGAACGGAAGACTGAGGATATTGCAGTTGGGATTGAAATCTGTAGCAATTGACCATCGATAGTTGTCATCAATGGCTTTGTTAAATGAAGGCCAAGGTTCACCCATTGAATAGGGCGTTCCCGGCAAAAAGCCAGTATTGACTCCAGAAGATTCCATGGCCTGTCGCACAGAACCTGGTGTGTAATGGGCATGATCTGCAGTCACAACCCCCAAATCAGCCGCTAATTGTCCGCCTCCGCCATCTTGAAATTCGTCAATATGAATTCTCTGGGTGAGTCCACCCTTCTTGGCCGCTTGAAGGATTATTTCGCTTTCTTCTGTGGTAAACCATCCAGGTTCACAAAACACATCTGCAGCTTCCGCATAACCTTGTTCCAAAACCGATGGTAATTGGTCTGAAAGAATTTCTTCAACGTATTGACCCCGCTTTTGACCCTTAGGTGTGTCATGTGCCCCCAACCATGTCAATTCCATTGTCGGCAAATGATCGATTGAAGACAACTTGTGGGCGACATCGAGCAGTTTCAATTCGGATGGTGTTGAGAGTCCATAACCACTTTTGGTTTCCATATGCGTCGTCCCAATTTGAAATGAAACCCGCATACGTTGGTATCCTAATTTCAAAAGATCTTCTTCACTGGCCAACGCAGTTTCCCGAACAGTGTGTTGGATGCCACCTCCTGCATCAGCAATATCTTTGTAACTCATCCCTTGTTGTTTCATAGAAATTTCATTCGAACGGTCACCGGCCCATAGGAGGTGATTGTGACCATCCACCAATCCTGGGATCACGGCATGGCCTTTTAGTGAAACAATTCTGCATTCTTCTGTGCCATCATTTTCGGAACCAAATTCTTCTTCCAACACTTTTGATTCTTGAATAGAATCTATTACACCATTTTTAATTACAATTCCCATTCCAGCAGGATTTGTTAATAAATCATAATCACTCATCATAGCCCCAGAGAGAGGGCCTTTACCAGACAGATGAGCAAGCGGACCAACATCCAATAAAATTGTCCGCATAACACATGCGAGAGGCTGAGGGTTGAAGAACAATGGCTCTCTCGCCCAACCATGGCAGATGGATGGACCTTAGGTATCGAATCGACGGCGCATACGCTTTCGTTTGGATTAGTCGATCCATTAGGTGCGCCTGTACCTTCCAGTTCAGCAACTGTACGCCCTGACGAAGGCGGTATTCACCCCCGTGAGGCAGCAGACCATCACAAAGATGCAGCTGCACAATTATTTACGACCCTACTCGAACGAAATCATTTGAAACCATCTGATATATCTGCTGTTGCGTACTCTCAGGGCCCTGGTCTTGGGCCATGTTTGCGGGTTGGTGCAGCCGTAGCACGTGGCATCTCCAGCCGACTTAATGTACCACTCATTGGCGTCAATCACTGTGTCGCTCATATTGAAATCGGCCGGCAGCAATGCGGTTGCCAAGACCCAATTTTGCTCTATGTTTCAGGTGGGAACACACAAGTAATTGCCCATTTAGACGGAAGATACCGTGTTCTTGGAGAGACACTCGATATCGGCATTGGAAATATGCTTGACAAATTCGCACGCGCTCAAGGCATACCTTTCCCTGGAGGCCCGGTTATTGAGAAAAAGGCCGCAGAATGGCTAGCAGAACATCCAGGCGCTAGCCTCGATGGCCTCGAATTGCCATTTGCAGTGCGGGGGATGGATCTCGCATTCTCAGGAGTGATGACTGCAGCACAACGATTGCTCGACAACGGTGCAGAGCTTGGAGCCGTTTGTTGGTCGCTCCAGGAGCATGCATTTGCTGCTTGCGTGGAAATCGCTGAACGGGCTTTGGCCCACACAGGAAAATCTGAACTTCTTCTTGGAGGTGGCGTTGCCTGCAATTCAAGGTTGAGGGAAATGTGTACCCTCATGACTGGAGAACGTGATGCTACATCACATGCACCCCCTCGTATGTACTGCATCGATAATGGCTCGATGATTGCCTTACTTGGTCAGATTGAATTGAACCATGGTCGTGTCACACTGCTTGAATCGAGTGCTGTTGACCAATACCTCCGCACTGACCAAACACCAGTGACATGGGCTGTCTAAACAACGTTTACGACACTCATTGTTTTTATACGGTCACAAGCGCCATGACGCTGGGGGCCTTACACATTAGCGACAGGGGTAGGAGAAAAAAACGTGACGAACCGTTTAATCCGTTCGCCCCGAATGCTTCTGCCCAACGCAACAAACGGCAAACTGAACGTAAGAACATGGAGCGTCGCCAACCCCAAGCGCGGCCCAATCCATCTGATCCTAATCCGGGCAGCGGTCTGTCTGAATTGGCCAAGAAGCAAAAAGAAGCTATGGAGCGGATGAAGAAACAACAAGGAGGGGTGTCCAAACCAAAGACGAGCACCCCCTCGCCGACCCAACCAAAACCAACACCCACAATGACCACTTCAGTTGCAAAGGCACCTGCGCCCAAACCACAAGTCTCAAACGAGGATAGATTGGCGGAACTGCGTCGAAAATCTGAACTTTCGAAGCAAAATGCCAAATCAAAAACCAAACAAGGGATTGAACCAGTCGTAGAAACTGTATCGGCAGAGCCAGTGACTGTTGAACCTCCTAAAGCCGATCCAGTGAACCAAGAGGTCAAGCCCGAAGCCATTGCAGAAGAAGCAACCACTCGTTCGGTTTCCCAGTCCAAGGATGTCTTCAAAACGATAGAAGCCACAGTCGCAAAAACCACCACCGATCGCCGACGAAAGCGTCGAAGGCAAGATAAGAAAGGTGGAGGGCGGCAAAAGCAAGAGAAAAAACTCAATCGACAGAAGTACCTCGAGTACAAGTATGCAGCTCGCGACCTCCTAGACAACCCATCGATTCCTGAAGAGCATCGCTCAAACGTGCTTGGCCAAATCTGGGCAAAGGGAGAGAGAATTGGTGTTGCCGACTCATTAGAATTTATTGATCAAAAAGTATTGGAAGAAATTCTTCCTGAGAGCGTAGCCCAAAAATTACGGGACCTAGTCAACAAAATGACAACACGAAGGTGATATTATGAGCGAAGACACAGTAAAAGACAATATGGTTGCAAGCGTACATTACAAAGGCACTTTGCCTGAAAATGGTGAAGTATTCGATAGCAGTGAAGGGCGAGAACCGTTGACCTTCCTCGTTGGTCACAAGCAAATGATTCCAGGTTTTGAAGAAGAAATCATGGGTGCTAAGCAAGGAGAAACTCGGGAATTTACACTCACGCCTGATCGGGCCTATGGTCAACGAGATAATGACGCTGTGATGGAAATTCCTAGGGAGCAGTTTGCTCAACTCGAACAGCAAGCAGGCCTCGAAGAGGGCATGCAACTTGTTGCTCAAATGCCCCATGGACCAGCACCATTTACCATTGCAGCCCTCACAGATGAGACCGTGACTGCTGATTTTAATCATGCATTAGCAGGCCAGTCATTGACGTTCTCAGTTGACATTGTGGAGTTGCGTCCAGCAACAGAGGAAGAAGTTGCGCACGGCCACGTACATGGGCCAGGTGGCGCTCACCACCACTGATGGAAGCGAGTGTTGATGAAGTCCCTCGTCTTCGAAGGGTCATGGTCACTCTACGCAAAGACGAGTGGAACACACTAAGTGGTCTTGAATTGCCCTTAGAGAGCACACGTGATTCAATTGAACAATCAGGTGTTGATCTCGATGCGATCGGGACTGCAGGTTCGCCCCCATATACACGCGGCATACACTCCACAATGTATCGTTCACGACTATGGACCATGCGTCAATATGCTGGTTTTTCCAGCGCTTCTGAAACAAATAAACGATTCAAATTACTCTTGGACCGCGGACAAAAAGGATTGTCTGTAGCGTTTGACCTCCCTACTCAATTAGGCCTTGATGCAGACGATGACATGTCCTATGGAGAAGTTGGGAAGGTTGGCGTGTCTATATCACAACTCGATGATATGAGAGAATTACTCGATGGGATACCACTCGACAAAGTGAGCACATCGATGACCATCAATGCCCCTGCAATGGTTCTCTTAGCCATGTATATCGCAGTAGCAGAAGAACAGGGGGTTGAATCACATCAGATATTAGGTACAATTCAGAATGACATCCTCAAGGAATACATCGCTCGTGGGACGTATGTGTTCCCTCCACAACAAAGCATGCGACTGATTACAGATATCTTCGAATATTGTGCTGCTGAAGTTCCGAAGTGGAATACAATCTCAATTTCCGGTTATCATATTCGGGAAGCTGGTTCTACAGCGGTGCAGGAGGTAGCTTTCACTCTTGCCAACGCGCTTGAATACGTCGACGCAGCCATTCAGTCCGGCCTCGACATCGATACGTTCGGGCCTCGATTGTCATTTTTCTTCAATTGTCACAATGATTTCTTCGAAGAGGCATCCAAATTTAGGGCAGCTCGAAAATTATGGTATGAATTGATCAGTGAGCGATACAATCCAACCAATCCAAAATCTGCGATGCTTCGATTCCACACACAAGTTGCTGGTGTCAGTTTGACCGCTCAACAACCGCTCAATAATGTAGCAAGAGTCACCATTCAAGCACTTGCTGCCGTCTGCGGTGGTACGCAAAGTTTGCATACAAATTCTTACGATGAGGCGCTTGGATTACCAACTGAAAAATCTGCCACCGTAGCGTTACGCACCCAGCAAATCATCGCTGAAGAAAGCGGGGCTGCTGATGTAGTTGACCCGTTAGGTGGTTCCTATCACGTCGAACAATTGACAAAAAAAATTCATGATGAAGCCTTGGAGCAAATCCATGCCATTGAGCGCCTTGGTGGTGCCATGAAGGCGATTGAGCAAGGTTGGCAGCAACGAGAAATCCACAATGCAGCATACTCGCATCTCAATGATGTCGAAACAGGGAAACGAAAAATCGTCGGCGTGAACCACGGTACGATGGATGAAGATTCAGTTCCTGAGGTTCTAAAACTGGATCCAAGCGTAGGGGAATCCCAAGAGAAAAAATTAGCAGTGCTTCGAAGTCAACGAGACCAGTCTCAATGTGATGCACTTCTCGAACAGATCCGAAAGGCGGCACAGGGCAATGAAAACCTCTTCCCGCATGTCATTGAATCGGTAAAGGCAGGTTGTACACTTGGTGAAATCATGCAAGCGATGAAGGATATTTTTGGCACGTGGATGGCTCCAAGTGGATTCTGAGGTGAGGAAATGACGTTCGGCCCAATACATATTGATCACATTGGAATTGCAACCAACAGTTTAGAGGAAGCATCCATCTTCTGGAATCTTATTGGACTTGAGATGGGCGAGCATGACGAGACCGTAGAAGATCAAGGTGTCACAACAAGGTTTTTCTCGACATCAGTCCAAAATGAGGATGACCATCCACCGTTGGTTGAACTTCTTCAGCCAACAGGACCTGACACTCCAATCGGTAAATTCCTCAATAAGCGAGGTCCTGGGGTTCAGCAAGTGTGTTTTCGAGTTGGCGATTTGGAGGGTCTCATCGCACATCTCATCCAACATGGCATCACAATGATCGATGCGACGCCACGCATAGGCGCAGGTGGTAAAAGAATCGCTTTTGTCCACCCAAAATCAACTGGCGGTGTTCTTGTAGAATTGACTGAATCAACCCACTGAGTCTGTTTTCAAGAGATGAAAGGGCAACCATCATAATCATCCTCGGCATCTTGACATCCATGCGAACCTGTGTGGACACATTGATGGCCCTCGCTCATGTTGATGGCCCGAGGGTACGAAAAGAGGCAAAATTCATCGCAGACCAACTTGACATCCTTCGTTCAACAGGTCAAATTTCTAATGATGCTTACCTCGATGCGGGTGCGATCCAAGGTGCGTTCAATATGATTGGGAACCTTGTTGAAATGGGCGTGCCACAACACGAAATTTTTAGTCAACTGAAACAACAATTAGTACGTGCTTGTCGACTTGAAGAAAAGCATCCTGGCCTTGATTCAGCTGTTGAATCCGGTCGCGCATCGTAAGGTGGCACACCAATGAATTCATTGCTCACCATCTCGGATGTGTCAAAATCATTTGGCGACCTTATCGCCCTTGAGGGTATCAATTTAGAAATACGCTCAGGCGAAGTTGTAGGGCTTGTTGGAAGCAATGGAGCAGGAAAGACAACCCTTTTGCGTTTGATGGCTGGAGTCTATTTGCCGACAACAGGATCGGTTTCACTCCAAGATGGACAACCAGTGGATCGAATGCGACAGTCACTCGGTGTTGTACCAGAATCAACGGGATTGTATTCTCGATTGACAGCATGGGAAAACATTCGATACCATTCACGTATGCATGGTGTTTCGGATGAAGATTCATGGGCGAGGACCTCTAAATTTGCACAGCATCTCGATATTTTGGACAGTCTTGGTCGTCACACGAAAGGATTCAGTCGTGGTATGCGCCAGAAAACTGCACTCCTCAGAGCCCTTGCTCACGGTCCCTCAATTCTTCTTTTAGATGAACCAACTGCTGGCTTGGACATCACGAGTGCACGCACGGTACGCTACCTCGTTCAACAACTCAAAAAGGAAGGTGGAACCGTTGTTTATTCAACACACCAGTTATCAGAAGCTGAACAAGTCTGTGACCGTATCGTTATCGTCCATAATGGGGAAATTCGTGCAGACGGTTCTCCTGAGGCACTTCTGGACTCAACTGGAACAACTTCGTTGGAAGAAGCCTACGTGTCATTGACAAAAGACGCTGCACGTTCACGCCAAGAAGATGACGAAAAGGAAGGGCGTTTCACCGGCTGGTGGCGTTCGTTTTTCACCCCAAAACCCCCTAAAATGAATGCAGAGGAGGTGGATGATGATGAGTAAAATTGCTCTCTTTAGAGTCCGTGCAATTGCGAAGAAAGAGATTGTGGAATTTGTTCGTGATTGGCGGACAATCATGGCAATTATCATCATCCCATTACTGATGTTTCCATTGTTGTTCATCCTGTTTCCAATCCTTCTCGAATCAGAGGCAGCAGAATTGGATGCCTTGGAACTCACCATCGTGGTTCAGTCGAATGATCTCAATCAATCGCTCGAACAGGCCATCATCGGTGCGGATATAGCGTTTGAACTCGAACCACTCGGTGACCACTCCGCACTGTCCGAGCCAGGTCAAGATATGGAACGTGTACGGAATTTATCAGTCGATGCTGTCTTACGAATTGAACATGTGAATTCGACATGGAATTATGCTATTCTCCATCTATCGACCTCAGAGCGCTCAAATGAAGCATGGAATCGATTATTGGATGCCCTCAACCAGTGGGAGGATGAAGAAGTTGAGCGACGAATATCCAATTCTGGATTGGACGTCAACGCAACGTTAGATCCACTGCGATGGGATGGAGATGTGTCACAAAGTGACGTGGCAACAAGCGGTGAACAAGCGGGCATGGTCCTGTCCCTCTTCATCCCCCTTGTCTTAGCAATATGGACGTATTCGAGTGCCTTGCAACCGTCAATTGATATGACGGCTGGTGAGCGTGAACGTGGTACACTTGAGGCACTCCTTTGTCTACCTTGCACACGCCTTGAATTGCTCCTAGGAAAATGGGCTGCTGTCGCAACAATAACTGGGGTTGGTGTCGTTTTACAGATTTGTGGACTTCTCTTTGCTATTGGTTACCTTGCCTCATCAAACTTCATTGGTCTGCCCGACCTGTCCATCACAGCTATTTTGTTACTCATTGGGGCGATTTTGCTGTTTGCCATTATGATCGTAGCACTCGAATTGGCTTTAGCGATGCGTTCTCACAGCGTCAAAGAAGCGGGTTCAATCCTCGCACCAATGTTGCTTCTCATCGTATTCCCCGCCTTGTTCACACAGGTGATTAACCTCGATGGCATCGAATCGGTGTGGTTTGCTATTCCTGTGGTCAATATCCTTTTGGCTCTGCGTGAACTATTGATGGACAGAATCATCGCCGAGCATATTGTCATATGGGCGGGAACAAGCCTGCTCTACGCCGGATTAGCAGCGTACTATGCCAGTCGACAATTCGGCCGAGAAGACATCGTGACAAGTTTGTCGTGATTATTCTGAGAATGCTATCAGTGACGCACGAACGACATCAATAATCAAATCGATTTCTTCAGAAGTGATGTTGAAATGTGGTGTAAATCGTAGGGCATTTACGCCACCGTGGATGACACCCAATCCGTGTCGACGGCACCAAGGTTCAACGGCATCAAATCCTACCACTGGGAAGCGTGTTGGTTCTAATTCAGCGCTTAGCAGCAGCCCTGTGCCCTGAACTTTAGTGATCACTCCGGGAATTTCTTCACCCAGTGCTTTGAGTTTTGCAACAAATTCATCGCCGCGTTCTTTGATATTGTTTCGCAATTCTGGCGTCATTGTGTCGAGAACTGCACAAGCTGTTTCAAGGGCACGAGGGTTTGTCGTCATCGTGTTTCCATAAATGCCGACAACGTAGTTTTCTGCGGCGCGGTCGTTCATGCCGAGAACCGAAAGAGGGTATTGACCAGCGTTAAGCGCTTTTGACCAAGTTTCGAGATCGGGAACTTCTGCGTCCTGGAAACCATCGTAATCGATGATTGAAAGGCAACCTTGGCCGCGTATGCCTGCTTGGATGGAATCAACAAGAAGCATGGAACCGTGTTCCAAGGTGAGTCTTCGAGCAGCATCATAGAAAGCACGGTCGACACATGCACCAGGATTACCTTCGCCTTGCACAGGTTCAATTGCCATCAATTCAATGAACCAATTTTCTTCATTCGCTTTCTTGAACATTGCTTCCAAGGAAGCGATGTCGTTGGCAGGGACGAGCAGAAGGTTATCCCTGTCTCTGAATGTTGCAAGATTCTTGTCGTAGGAGCCTTTGCACGAATGGGAAATTTGGGCAGGGCGATCAGTGCGACCGTGGAATGCTTTTTCGATGGCTAGGAGTTTAATTTCTTTACCTTCATGAACGCCACCAGGACCCGTATGTTTGCGAGCATTGACGTCAGCAATTCTCAGACTCACTGTCACGGACTCAGAACCGCTGTTCATGCATATGAATTTGGTAAAAGGGCATGAACCTCGAGTGTGGCCAAGTTCTTTTTCGAGTCGTTCTGCCAATCGCTTTTGGCTGAATGAAGGCGTCATAACGTTCGCCATCACCCAATTTCCAGACATAGCGTTAATCACGCCTTCTGGTCCATGGCCTGCACCGAGCATTCCGTAGCCGCCGTTGTCATGGACAACCGCTCCGTAAGCAGTGATGATCCAAGGCCCGCGACCTGAAAGGGCAATGTATGGATTGACAGTAGCAGGGGCATAGAAATTAACGAAGTCGCTTTGCAGCTCTTCAACGATGGAGGCTTCATCCTGCTGAAGCATACCTTCACCAAATTCGCCTACGATGTCTTCGAACCGTTCTATTGCTTCGTTGATGGCTTGAGTCAATTTAGGATCGAAATCACAAAACCTGGTAATGACCTCATCAGAGAGTCCTTTGGTATCCATTTCTCCAGTTCGGGAACGAATGTTGTGGAGAAGCGCAAGAGCGTCTTGTGGTTGCATCATCACTGTCATCAAGGCGCTGTCCTCTGCGGAATGCCTTGAACATTCGCTTGGTGGATGATGAAATTTATCCACTTTGAAAGATGTATGCGTGAGCCATATATTACCTTAGTAATACTATACGAATACTTATAGAGCAAGTGTGTTACCGCAAAACATGCCAAAGATTTCATTGGACATGCCGGCAGAATTGGTCGAAGATTTGAGAAAACATGTGGGTGATGAATACAAATTTGTCAGTCTTGCGGATGCTGTCCGTACAGCCTGTAGAAAATTACTCGATCAATTGGATGAAATCGATGCAAGGCATGGAAGGCAGGTGTGAGTATGGTTTCAAAAAATGAAGCAGAACAGGCAGTGTTCACGCTCCTCTCATATCTTGAAAATGATCCCGAACGTGAAGGGCTCAAGAAAACCCCTCAGCGTGTGATTGATTCTTGGGCAGAAATTTTCGAAGGCTATAACATGGATGCGAGTGAAATTTTGAGTTCAACCTTCAATGGTGAGGGTTATGATGGTATCGTTTTGTTAAGGGATATTGAATTTCATTCCACATGTGAACACCATTTGCAACCATTTAGCGGTCGTGCACACATTGCGTACATCCCAGTTGATCGGATCGTTGGCATCAGTAAATTGGCGCGCATTGTCGATATGCATGCTCGTAAATTACAGAATCAGGAACGAATTACCAAAGGCGTGGCTGATGACCTCGAAACCCATCTTGACCCACTAGGAGCTGCGGTGATCATAGAAGCATCTCACGGTTGCATGCGTTGTCGCGGTGTCAAAAAGCAAAATTCGGTCATGACAACTTCTGCAATGCGTGGTGTTTTCTTTGAAAAGCCTGAAGCGCGACAGGAATTGATGCAATTGATTCAATCAAAACCGCTTTGAGGCATTCAAATGAAAGAAAATGAATCGTGTAAGATTGCAGGTGGTGAACCGGTGGATCACCCTACGGATTTAGCCGCTACCTATCCAATCGTCGAAATTTTTCACTCAGTACAAGGTGAAGCATACCATGCTGGTGTTCCACATGTCTTCATTAGGTTCGGAACATGTAATCTTCGGTGTGAATGGTGTGATACCGATTTCATGACCTTCTCATCGATGTCAGCAGTGGACATCCTAGGCGAGGTCATGAAGTATGATTGTCAACGAATTATATTTACTGGAGGCGAACCTATGCTGCATGATTTGTGGCCACTTCATCGTCTTCTCAAAGCTCGTGGATACAATTTATCGATCGAAACCAATGGAACGATTGAGGTGCCAGAAGGACTCCTTGATTGGATCTGTGTTTCACCCAAGGATCAAATGTATCCCGAAGTCAAAATTCGTCAACGTACTGGTGATGAACTCAAATGCGTTTATGTCGGCCAGGACTTAACGATGTATGATGATCTACGACAAGGGTTCAAACACGCCTTTCTCCAACCTTGCTACATGGAGGCAGAATCTGTTGAATGGAATGGGAAAAACTTCGCTGAAACAGAGGAAGTGGTCAAGAACAACAACGGTTGGCGTTTGAGCCTTCAGACCCACAAATGGATGGGGGTGGACTGATGATTAAACGTGCAGTCATGGCCCTATCAGGCGGTATGGATTCAACCTCACTTCTGCTTCGGTTACTGGCTGATGGAGCACATGTCAGTTGTGTGTCATATCACTATGGCCAAAAACATAGCATCGAGGTTCAACGAGCATCAAACAACATCGAGTATCTTCAATCGAAGGGTTTGAAGGTTGATCATAACATTGTTGATTTGACCGATGCAATGTCTTTGTTCGAATCTGCATTGATCAATGATGACAAAGATGTACCAGAAGGGCACTATGAGGAAGAACAAATGAAGGCCACTGTGGTGCCAAATCGAAATGCTATCTTCGCGTCCATTCTCTATGGTTATGCACTGTCAATAGCTGAAAGGGAACACATTGACGTCTCTATTGCGCTTGGTGTTCATTCTGGTGATCATGCTATTTATCCAGATTGTCGACCTGAATTTTACCAAGCTATCGACCATGCTTTTTCAACAGGTAATTGGGGCAGTGAACGAATAAAGTTCTACTTACCATACATCGATGGTGACAAAGTGACCATCCTCAAAGATGCACTGCTTGCGTCCGATGATATGGGTCTTAATTTTGACAAGGTATTCGAGAACACCATCACATCCTACAATCCAGACCAAGATGGGCGAAGTTCAGGGCGAAGTGGTTCAGATGTCGAACGAATTTTAGCCTTTCACGCACTTGATCTCGTCGATCCAATCGAATATGTTGAACCTTGGCAAACCGTCCTCGAGGCAGCCATAGAAACAGAGCAAAGTCACAGGGATGCATATTACCGAGAAAAATTGACAGAGATGCAATATTATGTCACCCGAGAAAGCGGTACGGAACGAGCGTTTACTGGTATCTATTGGGATGAAAAACGTACTGGCAAATACACATGTATCTGTTGTGGCCATCTCCTGTTCACCTCCGAAATGAAATTCGATTCTGGTTGTGGTTGGCCTTCCTTCCATAGCGAACATGGACGCGCGGCAATCGAACACCTTGAGGACAGAACACACGGTATGATCCGAACTGAAGTACGCTGCTCAAAGTGTCAAGCCCACCTTGGCCACATTTTCAATGATGGACCGCGACAACATGGTGGAATGCGATATTGTATCAATTCGGCTTCAATCGATTTTCAGGAGGAAGAAGCATGACAACGAGAATACGAAGATATGTAGAGACAGATACCGGGCACCGGGTTCCAAACCACAAGAGTAAATGCAGACACATGCATGGCCATCGGTACAGGTTTGAAGCAGAAATCGAAGGTGATGTTGTCGAGGAATCAGGCGTCTCTGATGAAGGAATGTTGATGGATTTTTCAGATGTCAGTCACATCCTCACCGTCCACATTCACGATGTAGTGGATCATGCATTTGTTGTCTATGAGCATGACCAGCAAGCGAGGAAAGCATTGGAAGCAATGGAAGATGGACATCGAACAGTTATCGTACCATTTATTCCAACCGCAGAGAACCTAGCTAAATGGGCATTTGAACAAGTTGCGCCACACATAACGACAACATATGGTAACAAATTACGATTGGTTGCAATGCACGTTCGGGAAACTCCGAAAAGTGTAGCTTCATGGTATGCGAAGTGAAATCATTCTTCCTCTGGAATAATTTTTCTCCGCCTCTTGCTTCGCCATTCTTCATTACCTTCGACATATTGTATGGCAGTGGAGGCGTCGAGCAAGCCACCAATCATACGGTTTGCTTCACCTTCTGTTGGCATTGAACGCATGATCGATCTCGAGAGCGATTGTCCGAAACTTTTCCTCCGCTCATCATTGCCAGGAAGGGCCTGAGCAAGTTCTCGAACAGTTTGTAACAATATTTGTTTCAATTCTGGAGAAATGCCTCGTTCTAGTGGAACAACATTTGGAAGACCTGCTTCCTTGCCTTGTCGTGCAAGCACTCGAGAACGGTGTAACTCATAGACACAGGCATTGACTGCATGGGAAAGATTGGCTATTGGATAACCTTCCCACGTTGGTAATGTGACGAGAAAATCACATTTCGCTAAATCTTCTGTTGACATTCCTTTGCCCTCTTCACCGAATATCAAACACACATTGCCATCATAATGTTCCAAGCGCTCTGCAAGTTCCCAAGGGTAAACAAAATGGCGGAAATTGGTTTTTGTACCTATTTCCCGTTTCCCAGATGTGCCAATCACCAAGGATGCATCACTGGTTGCCTCCTCTAGCGTATGATGTACGGTGCACTGGTCAAGAACACGTCCTGCATGCTTCGCTCGATTACGTGCTTCGATGTCATTGGGGTCACACTGAGGTTGAACAAGTCGGAGTTGGACAAAACCATAATTGAGCATGGCGCGACAAACTGCACCCAAATTACCCGGATGAGATACCCCAATAAGGACTATTGAGAGAGAATAATTGGATGTAGGCAATGGGAGTTGACTGCGGTCGCCCATATCCATCACTCCTCTTCGAACGCCTGAGACAAGTCAAAACTTGCAATCCAACGCGGGTCACATGCTTGGTACAAAAAAAACAGGAAACCTGATTCATTTTCACGATCCTGCATCACAATTGAGCGTTTACGAAGTCCGTGTTTATTACGAAGGTGAAGAATCAAAGCTTCTAGGGTTGCTTTTGATTCATGATGAACCGAAACCGGTGTGCGGTCCCAATTGACGCGCAAAGCCACGTCGAAGCACCTGCTCAATCGACTCGGCGTTGTCGGTATCGCGTGACGTATCCAGCGATCCAGTTGCGGAGTTTCTTGGACTCGACGTCCGTGAGTTGTTGAACCATCTGTTTGTTGTGTTCGAAGTCATCAGTGAATTTTTCACCGTGATCTTCAACGAGGTGAATGGCTCTGATTTTGATAAAACTTGGTCGAATATTTCCCATAATTGATCACTCCGTAGATAGTTTGACTTCGATTGGAATATCAGGCTCATCGTGACGTGTCACGTGGAGCTTGATTTTACGAGGTGGATTTTCAATACCACGTGCCCAGATGTGTTCGTTAACCGACGGGTCAATCCACACTTCTTCGTCTTCTCGAACACTGAGGTGTTGGATGACATGTTCACGGATAATCTGCATTGCACGTGGTGCACGCTTGTATCGAGTAATGGCCCAAGCCTTACGGAGAGGGACGGTGAGTTCAGATTCATTAGGACGTACCATACTTCTTCACCTCAGCGTTGGAGCTTACTACGGCGCCAGTGGTGTCGCTTTGGATGGGACACAGTGTTTCGGTCGGTCTTGAGCATGACCCAAACTGGGACACGCCGATTCTGCTTACCTGCCTTCATGAGGCGGATTTTTTTTGCTGCTGGTTTATTTCTTGACATATTCGAGCACCCTTTCAGATTCTTCGGATGGACGCACTACGGCGGCTCTTGGATTGGGACAAGAGCAACTGCTTGAGTTGCTCATCTGACATCGGGGGTGTAAATTTACCCTCGTTGTGGAGTTGGACAATGCTTTGCTTAATTGATGAAGCACGGCTTGGTGTGGCCATGGCTAGGGTCGCAAGGCGTGATCGAGCGTCGTTCGATAGGAGTGAGCGCATAGCTGTGTCAAGTTGTGCTGCCGCCATTTGTGCTTGTTGGGCTTGAACTTCTGCTTCTGCCTGTTGTGTGGCTTGAGCTTCGAGTTGCTTTTGGAGAGCAGCACGTCGCTGTTCTCTTAGAATCGCCAGTTCCTCATCGTGTGATGTCGACATGCTGGCCACCCTATTCACGTCCTCTTCAGTACTTTGCAAGTCCTGGGTATTGCTCTTCTGCTGCTGGTCGGCATTCGTGAGCGACTGAATCAATCATCTTTTGCCCGGCTGCAGTAATACGACGTCCGGCGTAGAGCTGAACTTGGCCCTCTTCTGTTTCCACTGTTCGGGTTGGGACCTTTTCAACAAGGCCGGAGGCTTCGAGTTGTTGAAGTGCGGTGCGGATGATGTGACGGGATGCGACGCCCGGGGTGTTTGGTGCAGCGCCATTGTCCTTGCGTCCACCAAAAGCCTGGGAAAGATGTGTGACGCCAATAGGACCATCACGGGCAATTTTGCGCATGAGGGCGGCAGATCGGAGGAACCACCAGTTTTCTTGGCTTGGTGGGCGCTCTCGGGAGACTCCAGTCTTCACAAATTCAGCCCAGTCAGGCGTTTCAACTGACTTTTCTGCAGCCAAACGTGCAGCAAGTGCAGGGTTCAAGAGTTCTGCGGGGATATCATAGAGAGTCGTCATGACAATACACCAAGCATTTTGCCGACCTTACGCCCCTATATGAAGAGAGCGGGTCGACAAGGAACCGAGAATACGAGGACAGCGACCATTTCTAGCCGTGTTCAAAACAGTAGACAAGGGTTCTTCAAGGGCTCTGCTGTCCGGACAACGATGAGGAAAGCCTTGGCTCAAAACCCAAACTTGCTCCGGACCCTTTTGGGCTTGTCCTTTACCCTGATTTTCATGCTTTCATACGCTGTTTATGGCGCAACAGTCTCCCCCTCATATTACCTCTATGAAACTGATGCGACGGTCACGGTTCATGACGATGTTGAACCTGTTCGCATCTATCAAGACGAGCAAAATCAGACCACATGGACATGGTCAATTCCTGCTGATGGCGTCAACTTAACCTGGGTGAATTTAACAGCCGTCGAACTCTCAAATGGCGCTGAGGTGCGGCTGATTAACTCAGCCGGCTTGTTCAGCCATCCATTATTGGGTTCAGAAGATGCCGACGGATTCAGTTGCAGTGATTCTTGTGACTATAACTCCACACATACCGTGGTCGCAGAGGAAGGTGGTGAAATCACCATCAAGGCGCTCACAAGTACCGATCCAGCACGACGGTCGAACGGCACGGTCTACTCGAATTCCGAGAGTGGTGCTCTTGAAAAGGCACGAAATGCAATCGCGTATGAACACTCACCGTCATTGATTCGAATCGAAATCATCGAAAATGGCAACAGAAGCACTGCTCCTGCCACAACGATTGAAACCGTCAATGAAGAATTTGCTTCACTTGAGCCATTTTCAGTTGATGCAGCTACCGAATTCCTATGGGCCTTAGCGGCAGTTGTGGGTTGCTTCTCGATGGTCCTCATTCCCTCGTTCACAGTGTACTTTGCAGCAAATGCAAAAGAAAAGCGCGACGCTGTTCGCCTAGCAGCCTCCGAAAAGGAAGTCAAGGATGCACTTGATTCCGATTCAAATGAGTGATGAAACGACGCCAGTTTCCTCATATATGTTGAAGCGCTGTATCAACGCGAGCGCCATGAAGTACATGCCGGCATTTGCTTTGGTTGTGTTATTTGTCACAGCTTCGCTTGCTCCTATGGCAGAACCTTTGGATATGGAAACAGTGATGACAGCGCCAAGTGCAAGGGCTTCAGGTGTTGATTTGACCATCACCAGTGTCGATTTTTCATACACCACAAGTATTGATGAAGGGCGCTACAGGATGTTTTCCTCGAATCACCCCATTCCTAATTTCAATCGCCCCGCAGAACTCTATGTGGTCGATGCCGTGATCAATGTTCCAATTTTTGTAGAACTCACCGTCGAAAACTTAGGCACAAACCCATCAGGAACCATTGATGTGACGTTGAAAATGCTTCACAATGAATACCAACAATTCGAGATGGTCAACACAACATTGCAAATGGCTTCACTCAATGGAGGGAGTTCAAACACCATCGGATTCACCATCATTCCAAATTATGCAGGAAACCACTCTTTGGAGGCAAGAGCAAGTGCAGGCGTTGTCGACGATTCACCCGGCAACGATCTATTCAACAGGCATTTTACTGTTGCATCGCATTACTTCAACTGCGATGATTTGACACTTTGGACCACCACCAACGAATGGCGACTAAGTACCGACACGTCCCTCTCTCAGGGCAGCGCTTGTCATGTTGGTAACGGGCAAACCTCAACGTATTCTTCCTCATCCATGAGTGTTCTTGAAACTCCAGCAATCGATATGTCTGATGCGGTTGATAGTCCGACTCGAACAAATGGAATGACCTTCTTTTACACCGGTAGTTCGCAGCAAGGTGATGAGTTGAAAATGTACGTCCAGGACGCTGGTGGAATCAATACCGAACTTGGCAGCATTAGCGGTTTAATTGATCAATCCTTCATTGATGGAGCATCTTGGCAGACGTTTTCAGTGACCGATCAAGGCGCTACCTCTCCATTAATTCCAGCTCCAACGAGCGAATTTACCTCTTCCACAAAATTCCGATTCGTCTTCACAAGCGATGCTTTGAACGAGGATATTGGCTTCTGGTTGGATGACATTGTCATCGTCTATGATCAAAAAGTCAAGCCGATTGAATATGCCATTTCCTCAGCAGGAGTTTCAACGACTGGGGCACTGCCTGGTGAATGGGGGAGTGTCGGGATTGCACTGACCAATAACGGAAACATCTCTGACTTCGTCATCCCCTCTGTGGAGAATCTACCAAACGACTGGGGGGTGTATTATGCACACGAATCAGGGGTGTCAATCAATGCACAATCCGGCGTTTTGCTGGCACCAGGTGAAACAAAAACAATTCAAATGAATCTCATGCCGGATGAAAATGCGAGCATTGGTTTTAATCAACTCACATTCAAGGCGACTTCAAGCCAGTACCAAACCGTCAACAGCACCCTGCCTGTACAGTTTCAAGTTCTACCAGACAGAGAACCATTCATTGTGATTCCAGAGCAACGACCATCCTGCCCTCCCGGCTATACGTGCCCGTTTGAAATCGAAGTGCAAAACATCGGTGATGCCACTGATGTTTTTGATTTAAGCATCGATCAGCAATCCTTGCCACAAGGATGGAGCGTCCAGTTTTCATGGACTCAAGACACTTCAGTATTGGTTCGACCAGATCAGCCCGTACAAGTGGGTATGAGCATGACCGTCCCAGTAGGCGCCACCCCTGATACAGTGGTCGCATTCAAACTTCATGCCACATCGCAAAACAATTCCATGAAACACCACAGTATCGAAATTGATGTCTCAGCTTCGATGATCAGCGAAGCATATGTGGGCATGTCATCGGTACAAGCCAATCAAGATTGGTCAATCAACGCTGGTGAAACCGTCGAAGTTTCATTCACAATATGGAACAATGCCTCACGGCAAGACATTTTTTCGATGGGCGTTGAATATCAGCCTGCTGGAATGTGGCACATCGAACAACCGAATAGACCCGACGCAGTCATCAATCCAGGTGGAAGCACAACATTCACGGCAAAAATCACGGCGCCTGAAAACGCACAAGCAGGTGACATTGCACCACCGATCACACCATCCATCACCTCCCAGCGTAGTGGTATGACAATCACTGGTGAGGCATTTAGCATGGTCAGTGTGCGCACCATTAGTGATCTTTCCCTTTCTCTTGTCGAAGCGCCGAATAAATTACGACCAGGTGCATCAAACAAAGTCATCTTTGATCTCGTCAATAATGGCAATGGTCCGGTTGAAGCCCTTCTCATCGCCGATGACATGCCACAAACATGGTCGGTTACCTTCCGTGTTCTTGGTGAGAACATCACTGACAGCATACCATTGAGCGCCCCCTATGACGCCAACAATAACGCCACAGTTGAAGCTTGGATCTTCCTGCCAAGTGAAGAGGGTGCCAGTGAAATTCACACCCTCACATTCACTGCTTCCAACGGTGATGGCCTCGAGGACCAATCCGAGGAAGACAATACGGTGAGTTTCGACACCATTACCGCTTCAGTACGAATTCCAATGCTCACGGGTTCAGGGGCCTCCACCTTCGCCATGGTAGGCTCAACCGTGAGCGTCAATGCGACATTAACCAATATTGGAAACGCAATCGATGATGGAATAATTGTGAGTGGGTCATATTCAGCCTCGCCACCTAACCCCAATATTGTCGCTTTCTTTTCAACAGGAATTGGTTCAACTTCGAAATCTGCTGGTGAAGCTGTGGAAATTATGCTCGCCCCGAATCAATCAACTGTGGTATCACTTGACTTGATTTTACCATCTGACCTCCTTCTCAACACCCGTATTGTTGTGTCTTTTGAGGTCATAGCGGGTATGAATGAGGAGATGCAACCTTACGAGTTAACCTATGATGCGCTGATCATCGTTGACCAGCAACGCAGGATTGATGTCCAATTAAGTAATGCAAATGCCTTGATCAATCCAACGGGTGTTGGCGTCCCGCTCTTCGTCAACTTGACAAGCACCTCAAGTCAGCCCGAGGATTTGGAACTCAACGTCATATTACCTGAAAATTGGCAAGCGGTTTGCAATGGCGTGCTCTTGGAGAGTATTGGACAAAACATGACATTACAAGCCGGACATATCGACCCCCAAATCGACGATATTCCATGTACATTACACCGAATTTCTGGTCCGCTTGAGGGGAAGTTAACCTTCAGTGTTGCAAGTAAAGATGGTGTCGTACAATGGGAAGGCAGTCAAGTGTTCACATTTTCTGAACGACCTAATGACACCGCATCAATCGCCGTTGAAACAGTTGCTGGTGGGATTGCGGTATTCCTTGCATTTGTCCTTCTAATGGCCATTTCACTGCGCAAACGAGGCGATTCTGAAATCGTGGAAATGCAAGAGGAAGATGAACAGTCAATGGAAATTGTACAAGCCGGACCGCCTGCCTCGAACGGCCCACCGATTCAACAATCCACAATGACCCACCATCACGAACCAGAGCAACAAGGGCCTATGCTACCTGCCGAGGGATTGCCACAAGGTTGGACGATGGAACAGTGGACCCACTACGGACAGCAGTACCTTGACCGAATGAAAGGACAAGCATGATACATCACCCAAGGAAGCGTTGGACATGGCCACTTACCCTGGTGCTTGGTATGCGTTATGGGTCATGGTCATGGTCTTCGGCGTTTTGACATGGTTTTTGAGAAACTTTACTGAGCGCGTTGAAGCAACTCGGTTATCCGCATTGCTTGGTGTGATGTCCATGTTGACTTTACTTTCTTGGACATTATTGGAATTTTAGGTGATCATATGGAATTACCTGACAAAGACCGACACCAATATTCCGGCATGTATCCATGTCGAGTACCGGTATGGTGGGCGAGATATGGTGAACCGGAACGACATCCAACACTACCGGGTGTAACCGGTCGCAAGGTGATCTTACGAATTGAAAAACGGTTCGGCCGTTTGGAACGACTCCTTGCCAGAATGTTCCGTGCACCTCGTGAAGTCAGGCGACCACTTGATGCAATGAACAGCATGCTATGGGAATTATCGAATGGGCAACGAACCTTCGAAGAGATTTGTGAGCATATGAACGATACATTCCATGAAGACATCGCACCAGTTGTTGATCGAACTGCCGCTGGAATTGATGCATTGAAGCGGAGAAACCTAATGACAATTCTAACCACTGAGTTTACCCAAAAATGGATGATTCATCCGGGGGAATGTCCACCACACCAAGATCTACCGCCTCTTGACAAATCACTCAACATTGACCCTCTTCCAGTTGAAGGTGATGGGATGCCTACAGATGAGGTGCAAGAAGTTCAACAGGC
>CBFIIS010000027.1:0-20653 GCA_965662715.1 Candidatus Poseidoniaceae archaeon
AGCAATAGCGGCTCGTGTCTTGATAATTGCTTCTTGACCGAGCATACGTTGTGGGTACCAGATGACCATCATGAAGACCGGGATGGAGGCAAGCCCAAACGTGACATGGACGCTCAATGTGGCCATGCTGCCTACAACTTGGTCTGCAATGAACTGTGCACCAGCCCACGCGGAGAGCATGGTTGCTCCGCTCCACGTGGCCAACATAAGTCCCCAGCCACTCAGAGAATGTTCAGCCATTTCCATTTCCATCAAGCGAACATCTTCGTGGAGGTGGTACTCTTCTATGTGAAGGTCTCGAGTTTCAGTAACGGCCTTCCAGAAAAAGTAGATGAAAAAGAGAACAACGAGAACGATCAAGGTCCCCATCATCATTTCCGCAGGGTTGACGCCTGCCGGGAAACTTGGATTTTCCTGGTGATAGAGGACTTGGGCCACAACAAATAGGTTCCAAAACACAAGCAAAGAGATGGCGTGTGTTCTCATGATGGGAAACATGGTCCAGATTTGCACGGCGAACCAAAACCACAGAACGATTGAAAGCATCATTTGTAAGAACACCACACTTGAAACCGACTGGATGCCCTCGGCACCGATTTTCATCGGGTCACCGCCGCTCATAACTTCTGTAGATAGGGCCCCCAGCAGGAAGGCTACAGCACCCAGTGCCATTGTAATCCAATGCTTCCTCTCCCATTCATGTATGGCGAGTTTGCTTTGAAATTGGACTTCACACTGAATTCGATCTAATGGGCTAAGGGCTTCATGTAGTGTTGAAAAAGCGAAAAGTGGTGAAAAATCTCGCAGTCGAAACGGCATGTCACCATGTTCGTTATCTGCGTCATCACTCGCTTCAGAGAGGACAACAGAGTCCGGACCCGCTTCCTCGCTCATGCACTGGCTAAGGGGTCAACATATGAGTTCTTTCGCTCGGCTCACCTCCATTTTTTCTTAGAAATTATTCCGTGAGCATTAAACGCAGATGGCATGTGGCACGGTTACAAGCCGAGATCGCATAGCCTGGTAGTGCGCGCGACTGGAAATCGCGTGGGCCCGTCCCTCGGGAGTTCAAATCTCTCTCTCGGCGCCATATTCGAACACAATGTGTATGGAAGTTACAGATTTGAAAAACGTTTCATACAGAATCTTGCTCGGTTTTTGAATCCATCCTCGAATAGACACTCGAACACTGGAGCCACCGGCGAGAATTGAACTCGCGACCTCCTCATTACCAATGAGGTGCTATACCGCTAAGCCACGGTGGCAGTAGTCGTGGCGACTTACCGGACCAATATAACCGCTTCGCGTCTCTATCGACCCCTTCAAATCGAAGCGGTGAGCCAAGTGAAGTCCTCAAAGGCTATAAGGTGATTTTGACAAATGTTTTCTTGGAGAAGGCAACTTCTCCGGATGGGATTGAGAATGGAGCGAGAGCTTGAAACAAAAACGGAGATGCGCCAACGTGTGCGTGATCTTCAGAGCCAAGTAGATGAATTGAAAGACCTTGTGAACACACTCCTGAGTGTGATTTGTGAGGAACCGGATGGCGTGCATAGTGGAGCAGCACCGACCATTCCTGGTCAACCACCTAACAACTACTGCATGTAAGGTCAACCTTTGATCACTGCAAGCGGATTCAGGCGTGCAACTGGTCGGGCAAGATTGGCTTGATCGGTCAAGGCAATGACTTCATCAACGTCCTTGTATGCATCTGGTGCTTCTTCTGCGAGCACATTCGGTGTCGATGCATGTATGCGGATACCTCGTGCTTCTAATTCGAGTTTGAGCGCCTTCCCATCAATTGTTTTCTTAGCCTTTGTTCTTGACAACGCTCGCCCTGCCCCGTGGCAAGATGAACCAAAGGCCTGATTTGTGCCCTGTTTGGGCCCCGAAAGAAGCCACGAACCCGTCCCCATATCGCCAGGGACCAACACTGGTTGGCCACTGTCGGCATACCCTCGTGAAATTTCACTATGGTCTCCAGCAAAGGCTCGCGTTGCTCCTTTTCTGTGCACGCAGCACGTGCACTCAACACCATCGATGTGATGCTTTTCTACCTTGGCAATGTTGTGGGCTACGTCATACAATAATCGGGCTTCACCATCGACGCCCAATTCTAACTTCAGAACT
This sequence comes from Candidatus Poseidoniaceae archaeon, assembly GCA_965662715.1. Classification (GTDB taxonomy): domain Archaea; phylum Thermoplasmatota; class Poseidoniia; order Poseidoniales; family Poseidoniaceae; genus MGIIa-L1. Next base: position 2,131 of record CBFIIS010000027.1, read on the forward strand.
TCACGGAGTCGATGAGCCAAAGCGCTTCGATTGGCAAAGGCAAAATTCGCGGCGGCATTCATTGCATCGAAGTAGGATTGCCCCTCTTTGCTGTGGAATGGTGCTGCAGCCAATTGACGATCTGGCAAGACATAATCCCACTCATCATCAACCCACATCCCGTCACGAGAAGTGTACCGTGCTTCAAGGGCACGTACGTGGTCACTGCATACTTGATGGCCAAGGCCCCGTGAACCAGAATGAATCATGGCAACGAGTTGTCCTTCGAAAAGTCCCCATTTTTCAGCAGTATCTTGATCGACTGTTGTTCCAACAGTTTGCAATTCCAAGAAGTGATTCCCGCTTCCTAAGGTACCCAGTGCTCGAAGACCACGCTCCCGTGCACGGGTTGAAATTGACGCCTCTTCGGTATGAAGGACACCATTGGACTCGATATGGGCAAGGTCTTCCTCAAAACCAAAACCGAGTTCAACCGCAGCAGCGGCTCCGCCTTGAATCAAGTTGTCCAACTGTCGAGGGTTAATCTCGAGACCTCCTTTCCCTGATGCCCCAGCGGGAATTCTTCCTGCAAGCCTTCCAGCCAGTTTTTTCAAGTTGGGTATGTCATCTTCAGTGGCATCTAGGGCGAGCATTCTCACGCCACAATTGATGTCAAAACCGACCCCTCCTGGGGAAATTGCGCCGCCTTGTTCTCCAGCTTCTGTGTCTGTTGCAACGACGCCACCGATTGGCAATCCATATCCAAAATGCCAGTCAGCCATGGCCCATGCTTCGCCTACAATTCCAGGAAGTGATGCAGCATTCACTAACTGTTCTGGCCCCCGATCATCAGCATGGTTTTGCAAATGTTGGGCATTGGTGACAAGCCTCGCATCGACCTTCATGTTTCCATGGGCCTTGATGCGCATTGTACCGTCACCTTCGTCGGTGAGGTGATTACGCCAGTCCTCGGCCATGTTCATTCCACGGGCAAATCCTCTTTGAGGGTTGTTCAATGCAAATACAACAATACACAGCACAGGTTTCAAGGGGGAGGCTTTGTTGGGAGAAGCATTCCTCCAAGGGCGTGATGCTATGAGTTTGCCACCAATCGATTTAGCCGTCTTCCACGAGAACGGTTATCTCCGCAAACAATGCACCATCACTGGGTTGTGGTTTTGGACCACTGATGAATCAAGAGAAACATGTGGTGACACAGCAGAAGACGAGTATTCCTTCATTGGCGCTCCTTTGATTCAAGGCTATCCAATGCGGGGTAAGGCCCTCAAAGATGCAATGAGGGAAACCTTCCTGAATTTCTTTGAAGAAAAGCAACACACCCGTGTGGATCCTTATCCGGTGCTGGCTCGTTGGCGCGATGACATACATCTGACCATTGCATCAATCGCAGATTTCCAGCCCCATGTCACCTCTGGTGAGGTCGAGCCACCTGCGAACCCTTTGACAATTTCACAACCCTGTATTCGTTTAACCGACGTCGATGCTGTTGGTCGCTCTGGTCGACACTTGACAACTTTTGAGATGATGGCTCACCACGTCTTCAATCGTCCAGATGAAGGACGAATGTATTACTGGATGGAAGAATGTGTTCGGTACTGCCACGAATTGATGACAGAAGCCTTGGGTATTGAGGCGAAGGAAATTACCTATGTCGAAAACCCGTGGTGTGGTGGAGGTAATGCTGGTGCTGCAGTCGAAGTGATTGTTGGTGGATTGGAACTTGCCACTCTCGTGTTCATGAACATGGAAGAACATCCAGATGGTGATGTTGAACTGAAAGGTGATACGTACCGTGAGATGCCATTGCAAATCATCGATACTGGTTATGGATTAGAGCGATTTTGTTGGGCCGCTGCAGGCACGCCAACCATCTATGAATCAATTTACCCTGAGACCACAGCGTGGTTGAAAGACCTCGCACAATTTTCCAACATCACTGAGCAATGGCCCGACCTTAACCTCGATGCACTTCTTGGAGAAATGAGTCGACTTAACGGTATCATGAACATCGAACCTGGGGTCGATGCCGATGAACTCAGAACAACATTCCTTCGTCGACTCTTGGAACGTGGCGTTGAGGTATCTGCTGAACAATTCTCTGCTGTGACCGAGCCATTGGCCAAAATTTACGCTATCCCCGATCACCTTCACGCCCTTTGTAATATGCTGGGTGACGGGTTAGTTCCTTCAAATGCAAAGGCTGGATATCTTGCTCGAATGCTTGCTCGTAGGACATTACGTTTGAGGGACGAACTGAACCTGTCAATCTCGCTTGCCGAGTTGGCACGTCACCATATCGAAGTGAACCTTGGTGGCGCCATGATGAAGCAGACGCATGATGGTTTACTCGGAATCCTTGAGTTGGAAGAATCCCGCTATGGTGAGATGCTCCGAAAAGGTGGCAATGTCATCAACACACAACTCAAGCAACTGCCCAAGGACGCCGAACGAATTCCGGACGAAATTTTGTTCAACATGAATGATTCACACGGATTGGCACCTGATATGGCAGTGAATTTAGCTCGTAATGCGGGCTGGACCTCGGTATCTGTCCGCACAGGATTCGCAGCCGAAATGGCGGAGCGTCACGCTAAGATGGCTAAGAAAGCAGCCCAATCTGTTGAAGCAAAACCCCTTGTTGAACACGTACCGTCCTTGCCTTCAACTCAACTCCTCTATTACGATGATGTGCAGCAGCAAGAATTTGATGCATCAGTTTTGGCATGCATGCCCCTGATCGGCGATGATCTTCCAGAAGGAGCAACGCATGGAATTATTCTAGACAAATCGTGTTTTTACCCTGAAGGCGGTGGTCAAGAAGGGGACCATGGCGCCCTAAAGACCGATTCGAATCAATGTAATGTCATTGACACGCGCAAAGTCGGTGACCATGTGCTGCACCTCGTCGATGGTAGCTTTGAAACTGGTGATTTGGTTCATGGTAGCATCGATTGGAAGCGTCGCAAACAATTGATGGATCACCACACAGCTGTCCACATCGTTGGTGGGGCAGCACGTCAAGTTCTCGGACCGCATATCTACCAGGCCGGCGCTAACAAATCAACAGAGATGGCCAGATTGGACATCACACATTATAATCGACTCACACGAATGGATTTGGATGCGATTGAAGCCCTTGCCAACGATGTCCTGGTCCAAGTGCAACGAACGGAAAAAACAGAATTGAATCGAAAAGATGCTGACAAAAAATACGGTTTTGATTTGTACCAAGGTGGTGCGCCTAAAGGTAGTTCCATTCGAATCTTAAGGATTGCAGATCATGACATTCAAGCATGTGGTGGCACCCATCATGACGAACCTGGACAAATTGGTTCGATTCGAATTGTACGCTCGTCGGCCGTTCAAGACGGGGTCGAGCGATTGCACATTGTCGCGGGCCAAGCTGCCTTGATGTATGCTAGCAACCAAGATCAAATTCTCCGTCAAATCAGCGAAATGTATGGCGTTCCAAACGCCGAATTACCACGGACTTCCGAACGGTTTTACAATGAATGGAAAGAACAGCGTAAGCGAATCGAATCACTCGAAGCGGAAATTGTGCGGCTTCGAACATCAGGCGGCGGTTCGGACTCACAAGAACTCGATGGCGTACGAATTGTCATCATGGAAGCCCACGGCAATCTAAAGAAAATGACCAAGATGCTCAAGGAACTCACCCTCGATGCAAAGCAACCAACGCTTGCAGTCCTCGGTTCGAAGGAGGGTGGCGGCAAACTCATGATTGCAGTGACAGAGAACACAATCGCAGCCGAGCGCTATGATGCTGTTGCATTGCTTCGAGAAATTGCCCCTCATATTCGAGGTGGCGGTGGTGGTCGTCCTACCCTCGCACAAGGCGGCGGTTCTCATGCTGAGGGCCTCGATGATGCATTAGCTGCTGCCCGCACTTCAGTCGGTCTGTGAACCTAAAGTGCTCGAAGTGCTTCGCGATCAAAGTGTGAAACCGCTATGCGTTGAGCTTCATCAATATCAAACCACTTGACCTCGGCTATTTCTTCTGTTTGGACTTTTAACGTACTTGGATCACCATTCCATACGGCTTTGTATGTGAATGATACGAATGATATTCCTTCGTCAGAAAATATGTTCTGAGTCACAACTGGCTCCTCATTGAGCAGAATGATTTCCAGTCCTAGTTCCTCTTTAGTTTCTCGAACACACCCTTCTGCTGGATGCTCATCATGATCCATATACCCCCCCGGTAAGGTCCAAAATCCTCGAAAGTGCCCCCTTTCGACACGACCGAGTAATACTTGTCCATTATCGTTGCATATCATGACCTTTGAAACAAGTCGATGCAGTGATCTGTAAATTGCTTCGCGGGCGATTGGGTGGACTGCATTATCGCTGATGAGATCATCCTTCAAAGCCCAGTGGCTTGGCCAATCGATTTTTGGATAGCCCTTGATGACCATACATACTTGGTCACCAAATTTAATTCGTGTAGGATTAAATTCCACCCATGGAATTTCCATGGCATCGATTTCATCCCTGGTGGGTAGGCGCAAATTTACGTCCACGCGAATTCGCCCTGGTGTGGGGAGCATCGGTCCATGACCCGAGTCATCGACCATTAGCACCCTTCCATCGTGCTCAAGATGAACCACTTCCCTCGGGTGCATGAAGCGAGGTTGCCATCATAACAAATGAATCCTCGTATCTTTTTGCATAGATTTTTGATTTCTCTCACTTGACTCATCATTCAAGTACCGGTGTGATTTAGGGTGACTCATGGGCTTTAAGCAACTCAATTCTACAGGCTGGGCAATGACCTACTTGATTTGGGATGAATCCACAAATGAGGCAACGTTGGTTGACCCGGTGTACGATTTCATGGATCATTATGTTCGTGTTCTTGATGAAATGAACCTCACATTGAGGTTTGCAATGGCGACTCATACCCATGCCGACCACATCACTGCCTGCTTTTCGTTGCGAGAGAAATTTGACTGCGAGTATGTGATGTGGCATTCCACAGCCTGCTTGGGTGTGTCGAAATATGTCGCCGATGAGGAAACACTTCGCATGGGTGAAACCGTATTCAAATTCCATCATGCTCCTGGTCACACCAACGACAGTATGCTGATTGAAACCGGAGACCATGTCATGACTGGTGATTTCTTGTTCACGGGCTCCGGCGGAGTCGGTCGGGATGATTTGCCGAGCGGTAGAATTCATGTTCACTGGGACGCTTTGAAGGTGCTCGAACGATTGGAAGGCCACCTTCTTGTTTGTACAGGCCATGATCCTCCGGGTACAGAAATGCAAACCTTGGACTGGAACCGGAAGCACAATCCAGTACTAAACATGAATTCATACGATGAATACGAAGCATGGCAAATCGAAGTCAGCGCTGGATTAGGCTCCGTCTCAAAAATCAAAACAGCGGTTCCTGCAAATTTGTTCGCTGAGATTCCAGAACACATCCCTTGGCTCGACTAAATGGAATAAACATCGAAGGCGAACCCCTTTGAAGGTTCACTTGGGCGCAAGTTCATGCGCTCCTCCTCAGCACGCTCCATTTTGATTGTTTTGAGCCTTCAATTGCTCATGGTCGGTGCTTCAGCGGCTCCACTTATGTCGTCCATGAATCCAGCAGGAGATTTTGAGCGAATGGATGATGCCTTGGAAGAAGCATTGGACACATCACCCTTTGATGCAACACTATCAGTGGTCTACCAGCTGAACAGCAAGGTAACCTCCGAAGACCGGAAATGGCTTGAAGATCACGGAGCGGAACTTCTTGGCGAGGCTCCACTCGTCGATGGAGGTTTGTTGGAAGCATCAGCAACCGATATCCGTGTCATTTCTGAATGGTCGAGAACAGAGTACCTTGAACTCAACCGCGAACTGGAATTTTTCTACCTTCCATCAGAATGGGGAGGGGAACCTCTGCCGGGTGTCATGATGCATGAGACAACTCATGTGGTTAATGCAACGACCTCTTGGCACCGTGCCATCATCAACACCGATGGTACAATCGCATTCGATACGGACTTGGCCTTCACTGAATGGGATGGAGATGGGACCGCAATTGTGGACCTCGATACGGGGGTGGATGCCGGGCACCCAGACTACGATTATCTCGGCCCGTGGACCGGTGACAAAACACTGTACTCAGCGAAGTGGGACGGTGTGTGGACCGAAACACGCAATTCAGATACCTCCTCTGGCCACGGTACACACGTTGGTGGAACCATTGCTGGAAATGGTGATGCAAGTGCGGGTCGCCGCGCAGGTGTTGCCAAAGGCGGTCAGTTGGTTGCTCTTGGTACCGGTGATGGTGCTTCGATTTTTGCTGCTGAGCAAGGACTGGAATGGACCTATCAACATTCAATACCAGGTCAAAATGAATACCACATCAGGGTCGTCTCAAATTCTTGGGGCACCGATGGTGATTATGATCCAAACGGGGTCATCGCCCAACTAACAGACATGCTGACCTACGAAAACGGTGTTGCTGTTATCTTCGCTGCGTCGAATTCAGGTGGAAATGGCGGAGAGTGCGGTGGTGGCTTGAAGACGAATGTCTATGCAAATACACCTTCAGCAATTTCAGTTGCAGCACTCACTCACGATGGTACGGCCGTCACTTCATTCTCCAGCCGGGGTTGCATGAATCAAATGCACACATGGCCAGATGTTGGAGCACCAGGTCGAGATATTTGGGCAACGGCGCCACGGGGTACTGCAATTGATGCGTCGACCAAGACTCAAGGTGATCTGTACTATATGTCGATTTCAGGGACGAGCATGGCAACACCACACGTAGGTGGAATGGCTGGTCTTATGCTCAATGTAGCCCCATCGCTTACGGTAGCGGATTATCATCGTGAAGATCACGATGAGGGTGATTCACTTGTTGGTGGTGAAGGTACTGCTGCATACGGTCAATTCGATGATTGGGACACTGCCAATTATACACGAATTCATGAACTTGAACTGATTCTTGAATTGACTGCCAAGTATGATGGCATGGCTAATTCTTGTGAAGATGGAAATGCTGACGACGCATGCAATGACATTCCTGCAGAGTGTTATCTCTCTGCTACAGGCCGTTGCCATGACTGGCGGGTTGGACACGGTCTCACCGATGTCGATGCTGCGGTGGCTTTGGCTCGCACGCTTCAACTCATGCGAGATCAAAACGATGATGGAATCGTTGACCATCCAGAGTACACAGTCTGGGATGCCTTCGAAATTTATGATGCCCTTCGAACTGAAGAATCGCTCCCATTCGACACTGATCGGGTTCGTCATGCTTGGAAGGGTGATTGGAACAACTTCAACAACGGCCAAGATGGATTGCTCTACTATACTGAAGATGCTCACTATGTCTGGATTCCGAATGGCACATACAACATGCTTGTACAATTCACTCCCACGGAAGTCGACCTTGAAACAGCTCAAATTGGTAATTTACAAATGGAGATTGATCTGGGTGAAGACGGTTCAAATGATGGCCAAGGACAAGGTACTCGTGTGTCTGATACTTGGATTTATGATTTGGATGTTGATTCTTCGCATTGGGGTACATGGGCTGAATTTGATGTGACTGGTCAAGCAATGGCCTTCCTCGGTCTGTTTGAAGATGCAGAATTCTTTGAAGCAAGTATTCCTTACACGGTCGACGTCGTGCTTACACTCGATCTCGCCACACCAGTGGATATCTCGATTCCCCAACGCCCAGATTTCTATTCTGACCTCGACCCAACAACCAGGTCGGATAACTGGGATGACTCCTATGAGGGACAGTTAACCTTTACACGACCGGTCTACAATCAATCAGCAGTCATGGAACTGATTCAACCAAAGATCACAATTGGAGAAGAAGAGCGCAGTTTCTTTAGCGCTCTAGGCGAAGTGTTTGCTGAATTTACCGGCGCCTCCATGGTGTTCGGAGTGTTCGCTTTGTTGGTTGCTCTTGGTGTAGGATACACGCTTCGAAACTCTCGTGAAGATACACCTTTGGTGCTCGTCATAGACGACGCATTAGACGCAGAACTTGAAGATTGAATCACAATGGATTATCAGGGATTGTACCCTTGAATTCAGAGGCAGGGAGTGCCTGTAGATCAGCAAATGTAAGTTGGTCCGGTGGTGCTTCACTCAGCGTTGTTAAGCGTTCTTGCATCTCCATTCGAACATGGAATTCAATTCTGCCTTTGGTTCTTGTAAGGTCGTAAGAAAGTGGATTGATCGCTTCGATAATCTGTTGCTCAAAGTCATCCTTCACCCGTGTCCCTCGCCATAGCGAGTATCCCCAACGGAAAGCAATACCTACAACCGCTGCACCATAGAGGAGCATCAGAATTGACGTGGCAAATAACACCGCATTTCCTGACCTTGATTCATCGAGAAGGTTTCGTCCGATTAGGAACACCAATCCAATACCAACGAGCGGCTTCAAGATGCTTTCGAGCCATTGGTCAACGGGGACCAGCCGACCCTTTGCTGGATCGACAAACACCAAGTCAGACTCAAACGCCGTATTCATGACGCTTAATGCTCCAAGTAACACAATGTACAGGCCTGTGGCCACTGCTAACTCAATGAGCCAATTGTCGAGGTTGAACGTCCAGTGAATAATCAACCAGGCAAAAAGGCCCAAAAATGCACCTTGAGGGACATGATTGAAGTGAGTGACATGGTGTGAAAATTCATTCATTTTGGTGCTGGATTCAGTGATGCCACGGTGTGGTTTAGGAATGTGAATGATTTGCCAGTGCATTATTTTCTCAATGACCGTTAGTCCCTTCACAAGCAATCGCTGTCGGATCAATAATGTTTCAATCAAGATGAGCATTGGCAAACCTAAGATAATGACCGGGAGCGCCATGACTGCAGCAAGGGGGAAAATGATAATCGTTGGAAGAAGAAGAAAGTGTGACAGGGTCAGTGGGTGAAACAAATCGGCTTCAATCAAACGCTGTTGACTTGGTTGTATGTGCAGGCTTCGTGCTACATCATCTAGCGTGGCCCGAAACGGAGCGACCTGCCTTCCTGCATCAATAATTTGCAGTACCGTGTTTCTGTATTGAGATTCTTCATGCCCTCGTCCGGTAAACAATTGCCACGCAATTCGCATTGGAAGCGCAAGGAGGAGCGGGATTGAAAGCAACCCAAGGGCCCACAACAGCGCATTCACATCAACATCTGCCATAGGACCACTCATCTTACCGCATGCGAATGACCGTTTCAAACATTGGGGCTTTGTTCGAACTTGTCCTAAGATTCATGACCCTTCTCGGTTGAACGGTTGACATGGCAAGAATTGCTGTGACTGATGGTATGGCCGATGATGCGGTATCGCTCCTCAAGAAATCTGGTCATGAAGTCGTCCTCGGAACGATTTCCAAAGGCGATTTGGCTCAAGGCGCTCTTTCAGAATTCGATGCAATTATTGTTCGCAGTGCAACAAAACTCCCCGCTGAAGTGATTGCAGCCTCCGGTGATCGCCTCTCAGTGATTGGAAGAGCGGGTGTTGGTGTTGACAACATTGACATTGTTGCTGCTGCCAAAGCTGGCGTTCCTGTTGTCAATGCGCCTCGTGCCTCGACTCAATCAGTCGTTGAATTGACCATGGGGCATCTTCTTGCATCACTGCGTCACATTCCACGTTCCGACCGTAGTTTACGAGATGGTCAGTGGGAAAAGAAGGCAATGAAGGGTACAGAATTGTCGGGGAAAAACCTGGGCCTGATTGGGTTTGGAAGAATTGCTCAAGGCGTTGGAGCCATTGCCCAAGCACTTGGAATGAGCATTCACACCTACGATCCATACCTTCCGCCGAAAGTAGCAAAAATCCAAAATACAAAACTTCACAAAAACGTGGACACTCTCTTCTCTAACTGCACGCATATTTCGGTTCACTGCAACCTCAATGATGAAACACACCACTTGGTGAATGCAGAGCGACTGGCACTTATGCCTGGGCGTTCAAATGATGGTATTGCTTGCGGCAATCACATCGTGAATTGTGCTCGAGGTGGGATCATCGATGAAGATGCTCTGCTCGCGGCGCTTGAGGATGGCACTCTTTCTTCTGCAGCACTCGATGTCTTTGAAATCGAGCCGGTGCCTGCCAATGCGCCCCTTTTACAGCATCCACACTTCCACGGTACGCCTCACATTGGAGCTGCTACAATGGAAGCACAAGCACGTGTTGGTCGAGACATCGCTCTTGCCATCATGACGGTGCTTGATGGGGGCGTCTGTGAAACGACGGTCAACAGCCATCTCCTTGGATGATTCACTTTCACTTGTATCATCGAGGGTCATGCCAAAGATGGTTGTTGTCGAGTCGTTGTGCAAGGCATGGGTCGAACAGTACCAACATGGCGGATGCGCATTGAAGATGAACTCGGTACTTTGGAACCGTTCCGCCGAGCTCTTCCATTTGCTGAAAAGCAAATGTTTGACGAACTCCTGAATGGCGTTCGTCAACGAAGAACAGCCGGTGGTATGCTTCCCTCGCATGAAGTTTGGAAACCAATGTTGTTGTCAATGATGCTCGAACTGAAATCACAAAATTTGCGATTGCAACAACGCGTGGAACGGCTTGAAGCGATGAGGAAGGAGACTGATGATCGGAACAATTCTTGATGTCCAACCTGCACTGAACGGGACTTCTTTGGATGTGTGGTTGGTTGGAGGGGCCAATGGTTCAGTGAAACTCAACATTCCGTGGTGCCCTTCACTTCACGTCCATGCCAGTCGGCAACGCTTGGAACACCTCTGGTCGTGGCTGGAACAACCCGAAATTCGAGACCGTTTTGGTCTTGGTCTTATGCGCATGCATCGCTCTCGTTTGTCCCTTGATGCATCCGAAGTCGACGAGGTTTTGGAAATCGATGTTCACAACTGCTGGCACCTCAAAAAAGTGGCTACACATATTGAATCGAGGGGTCAATACAAGCATTATACTCTCTATTCTGTCGATGCACATCTCGCTCAACGGTTCCTTCTTGAACATCGTGTTAAGCCCTTTCAAAAAGTTCAGTGGGATGGTCATGTGTTCCATTCAGAGGCTTATGAAGAGGATGGATTTCCCGAACTAACCATTGTTCACATGGGGTTTGTGTACCAGACAATGAATGGATTTCATACCGATAAAGCCGAAGTTGATCGAATTGAATTCCGCACTTGCTCATCAGACGGTACATGCGACGCCTCGAGCACACCCTCCATCACTTTGGTTCGAGATCCCAACACGTGTGCATCGCATTTTTTACAACGTCTTGAGGAGACCATGCAAGAACTTGATCCAGACGTAGTTGTCACTCACGGGGGCGATGGTTTACACTTCCCTGCTTTGATCCGTATGGCTACGAAGTGTGCAATGCCGTTTTCATTGAGTCGAGATGGCCGGCCTCTGGAGGCCAGAACTTCTGCACGCACGATTCATTCTTACGGTCAAACCCTGCACAAGGATGGTTACATTCCATTGTATGGACGCCTACACATCGATCGAATTGGCAGCTTCATCGTTCGAGAGGGTGGGCTCCAAGGATTGTTTGAACTCGCCAGGCACTCCCAACAATCGCCGCAAGATATCTCGCGTCTCTCACCAGGTTCTGTCATCAGCGCCATACAAATGCGCACCGCCATGGAAGATGGCGTTCTTGTGCCATGGAAAAAGAACCGTCCTGAAGATACAAAAACTGCTTGGGCGTTACTGCATGCCGATCGAGGAGGTCTCTACCTCGATAGCCAACCTGGCGTATATGAGCAGGTCATCGAACTTGATTTTGCGAGCCTCTTTCCAAGCATTATCGCTACGCGAAACATCTCGACTGAGACGCTCAACTGTCCTTGTTGTCAAGCGGATCGAGCATCATCTCCAGCCGCCTTTGTCCCCCTTCATCCTGATGAAGCGGAACGCACGTTCAGTGAACGCCATACACGGAGGCACCTGGGTGCAGGTTTGTTTCCTGTTCGCTCATCACAAGCCCTTCCAGTGCCGGGTTTATCCTCGCACACATGTGCTCGAGTTCATGGATTCCTCGGACGTATTGTAGCGCCTCTTATCGAACGCCGTAGGTTTTTGAAAACAAAGGTGAAAGCCAAGGGCGACTCGTTCGATCAGCAACAAAACGCTCTCAAGTGGTTGCTTGTGACCTGCTTTGGTTACACTGGTTACAAAAATGCTCGCTTCGGACGTATCGAAGCGCATGAAGCGATTTGTGCATGGGCGCGGGACATTCTTCTGGAGACCATTCAGATGGCTGAGGAAGACGGTTGGAGGGTGCTTCATGCCATCGTTGATTGCGTTTGGATTCAGGATCGACGACAACGAACCCCGGAACAACGAGTTCATGACGCTCACGCTTTTGCAAAGCGGGTGTCACAACGCGTTGGTATTCCGCTTGAATATGAAGACCTTTACCGTTTCATTGGTTTTGTTCCAAGTCGTGTTCATGGTGCTGGTTCCTTGACCAAGTACTGGGCCTATGGTCGGCATGGACTCAAGGTCCGGGGAATCGAAGAGCGTCAACATTCAACCTGTGCCTGGATTGCTAATTTGCAACGCCAAGCACTCCAGTTGTTGATTGAACATTCCGATGATCAACAGGGCATTCCTACATTCGAGGGTCAGGTGGCTGTAGCTCAATTGTTGCGGCAGCATCTAGATGCACTTGAGAAGAATGAAGTCAGATTACTTGACCTCGTTGTCGCTCGTCGAATCAATCGTGAACTTGGCGATTTCGATGTGGCAACATTGGCGTATGCTGCTTTGCTTCGAGGACGACTTCAGGGCGTTACAGTGCCTCCAGGTGGCAAGGTTCGATTTGCAGTGATCGCTTCGAGGGGAACCATTCAGCACGAACGCGTTTTCCTTGTCGAAGAATTGAATGGCCCTCACCCTCCTTCTGGACGGCCGGATCTTGAACACTATACTGCGCTTGCCATTCGTGCCATTTGGGCAATTCTGGCTCCATTTGGATGGGATGAGGAAGAGGTTTCCATGGGGCGAAAACGGATTACGCTTGATTCGTTCAGACATCAAGATGGACCATCATTTGGCTCGACGAGTTGATGTTTACCTTGTTGGTTGGGCCCGATGTACCGCCTCAGAACAATCTTGTTTTGTGGCCACTGGCCACTGCTTCCACTTGGTTCATGTGATAACCATCGCCGCGCATTTCGCCCTTGGCCCCTCACATGTTCAATCAACTGGTGAGAGGAATTTCGTTCAACCATCATCAGTAAGTGTTTGTGACGTTTTGAGGTAGGGGTATGCTCTGTGATGATGAGAACAGCAACGTTATTGAGTACGGCAACAGACTGTAAGTGCTGAATGAGTTGACGCATCAAGCAACGGGCCTCATGGTCACCAACCTGTCGATCAAGGTGCATGGCAAGTGGAGCATCCACAATGACCAGTGATGCCGCAGTAATCGATACTTCGCGCTCCAAGCGTTCGATCAGTGTTGCCAGTTGGTGCACTGTAAATCCACGGCCAACATACAACCGATGCAGATGGTCCCGTGCCGAGGCTTCGCTTTTGGGAAATCGCTGAAGGATACGCGTAGGATTCATTCGCGACGCACCATCGATCCAGTGCACACGTTCTCCTCGTAGGAGGGCAGAAGCCGTCCATATTTCGGCGTACTTTCTCATCGTACGTCCAGCATGCCCATGACCGCGAAGTTGGTAGATGTGTCCTTTTTTCGGGGTGATGATGGAGGTGTCAAGGGGCCGTTCAAACCGCTGAATTGATGCATTTCTTGCCATACCTCAGAAGGTTGTAAAGGGGGCTCTCTTTTCTTCGCCCCACCCTTGCGGAAAAAGTGAATGTAATCGTATTGATCTTGTCATCAACTTGAAACACCGTGGACACTGGACATGTGGTATGAGGGAGGATTCGGCAGAGTCCTTGCAAGAAGGTGAACGTATCCTCGTTCACTGTGATTTGGATGCTTTTTTTGCATCGGTTGAAATTCTGCATCGCGACCTTGATCCTGAACGCCCATTGATCATCGGTTCTGACCCCCAAGGCGGTCGAGGACGAGGCATTGTTTCGACTTGTAATTATGCAGCGAGGGCTTACGGTATCCGCTCGGCGATGCCAATTGGAGAGGCTTGGAGGCGTTGTCCAGGATCACCTTTCGGTCCCGGTCATTACATTCGTGGTACGCGTGGGTTGTACAGCCGTGCATCACGCAAGGTCATGGCAATCTTACAAGAGCCTGCTGAACATTTTGAAAAAGCAGGCATCGATGAAGCCTACCTCGACATTACACAAGCAGTGAATGGTGATTGGGATGCAGCTTATGCTATGTGCAGGGATCTACAACGTCAAATCGTAGAGGAATTGGGCTTAACTGCCTCATTTGGCATAGCACCTACTCGGATTCTAGCCAAGATGTCGAGTGAAATCAACAAACCCAACGGCATCTTCCGTTTGCTCCCCGATGAAATCTTAGATTTCTTTGTTGGCCGTTCACTCAGGGACGTACCTGGTATTGGACCAAAGAGAGCAACTCAATTGGCTGAATGGGGCTTCAACACAGTTGACGAAGCATATGAACTCGGCGAGTTGGCTCTGGGTCGAATTGCAGGTGAGCGTTTTGCATCGTGGTTGATTCGAGTGGTCGATGGTGCTACAAGCCGAGAAGTAAGTCCTTTGAGAAGTCGTAAATCAATCGGTAAAGAACATACGTTTAGAACAGACCAATCGGATAAGGAAAAGGTTCTGAAGCATCTTCAGTCCTTGGTTGAACGGGTGATGGCGAAGGCGAAATCAATTGGTGTTGCGGGACGTTTGTGCGAGGTTAAAGTGAGGTATACTGGGTTTGAAACTCATACCCACGGACGATCAATTCCGGTTGCTATGGATGATGTGGATGTGTTTTCAAGACTTGCAGAGCGTCTGTTTGCGCTCAACGTAGACCACAAACGTTCCGTTCGTTTAATCGGTTTCAGGCTTGGGCAACTTGCAATGCCAACAACAAGGCAAGCCAAACTGCTTCTGGAAGAGGAATGACCATCATTCGAGTGAATGCATTCGAGTCAGAATCGCAGTGAACGCTTCCAATTCCTCAGGAATCACAACGCCACTCACTGGCTGGTTTAATGAGATGCCTTGTTCCTTCTTGTATCCCCAGGTGTCGCTGTTAAACGTCTGTAGAATGGACGAAATAGCACGCAAAGCATCACCATGTTCAGTACCAACGCCTGTTTCAGGATGCGGCGCTTGAGGGAACGAATCAATATCAACTGATGATTGTCCATAGATTGTTGAGGATACGTGGTGAGTAAAGAATGGGCAAACTGGTGTGAACGCTGACATGAAATCCCGCACCACGCGGTGGAGGGTCCATGCTGCTTGTTTGTCCTCATCATAGAGTCGTGATTTGACCATTTCCAAATAATGGCTCGGTAAGACTCCAGTTCCAAATGTTTTGAGCGCCTGAGTTGCAGTGTAAATATCGAGATTTGACCATGCTTGCTTAACAGTGTCCATTGTTGATTGGAATTCAGCCAAAATCCATTCGTCTTCGATCGCAAGTCCCTCTGGGCGAGTATCGAGGTCTGATGGGACCTCAAATTGCGAGGCGAATCGTGCCACGTTAAACAACTTGGTCAAAACACCGAAGTATTTCTTTTCAATTTCTTCAGGGTTGATATGGAAATCATCACCCACTTGTGCATCGCAAGCCTTCCAAAGGCGGAAACATTCACTGCCAATTTTGTTGGCTCGTAGGCTTACTGTTTTGTCGGGACCCTTCACTTTCCATGACCCGGTTCGTCCGCCAGCTCCACATTCCAACACGGAATCTGCGTCGATTCCATTGCCGAGTGATTTGCTCATCTTACGGCCCCACGGGTCCATGCCGAGTCCGTCAATCCAGACATGCTTGAATCCTGGTTGATCAAGCAGCAGAGTGGATTTGAGAAGCGTGTAGTATAGCCATGTTCGAACGATTTCCTTTCCTTGTGGTCTGAGAGCGGTCGGGAATGCGTTTTCGAAGACTTCCGGTTGGTTTAGATATCCGCTGACAAAGAGATTGGAATTAGAAGAATCCATCCATGTATCAAACACCTTTTGCTCTCCTGTAATGGTGCCGAGTGTCGCCTTCATTTCACTGAACGAGCCGAGAGATTGGCGAGTGTTTCGGTCGAGAACCTCACTGCCTTGTGGTGGCGATTGGCACCATGGTTGAACATAGACTCCGGCGGGTGGAACGATGATTTTATCTTCATCATCGCAATACCAAATTGGAATTTCAGTATGGTACCAACGGCGCCTGGATATTGGCCAGTCAATGCTAATGTTGTCCATCCAATCGAGAAGAAATTGTTTATTCCTCTTTGGATGGAATTCTATGGACTCCGCATGTTCCCTGATTCGATCCTGTGCATGGGTTTGGCGCACATACCATTCTTTGAGGAGAATGATTTCAACGGGATTTTTACCACGCTCAGAGACTGGAATCTCTTGTTCACGCTCGACCACATTGACAAGTTTCCCTTGTTCTTCAAGGTGTTCAATTGCAGCCTTTCGAGCTTCAAGGACAGTTTGTCCAGCGAATGGGCCAGCAAGATCTGTCATTCGCCCTTCAAGGTTGATGGCTTTGAATGGAGTGAGTCCAAGTTCTCGGAACACGGCCACGTCGTTCTGGTCGCCAAAAGAACAGACCATGAGGACACCACTGCCAAAGTCTGACTTCACAGACGGGTGGGTTTGAATTTCAACGCTGGTTTCTCGGCCATTGACTGGCATGGGAAGCTTAATTCGTTGACCAACGAGATGTGCATATCGCTCGTCATCCGGATGTACGACCACGACACCACATGCACAAATCAATTCAGGGCGAGTGGTGGAAATAACGATGGCTGTGCCGTCTTCACACGTCCATTCAACATCAACAAGTTTTGTTCGACGGGGCAACCTCTCAACCTCTGCATCGGCAATCGTCGTGCCTTCGACAGGATCGTAGATGTTTGGACGTAGATCTTCAATGATTGCGCCACTCTTGAACAGTTCAATAAAAATCGATTGAGTCACTGTTCTGTATTCTGGAGAATCTGTTAGGTATTCACGGTCGAAATCACATGAGAGCCCAACACGACGAGCCGTCTTTCGCATGGCTTGGGTGAATTCTTCGATTGTGGTTTTACACAGTTCCAAAAATTCTGCCCTGTCATAGGTTTTCATTTTACGCTTCGTATTCTTTTCAACAGTGAACTCAATGTTGATTCCATTCCTGTCGACGCCCCACGGAAAGTAGACTTCTTTGCCAAGCAATCTCTGAGAGCGAGCAATGACATCGATCATGGAGTATTGGGCGACAGCCCCAATGTGCCATGTTCCTGACGGGTAAGGAGGTGGAGTGTCGATCACGAACATCTCTTTGCCGCTATCTGGATTAAACGCATAACGACGAGCATAGACTTGTGGGTCTTCTGCATGTGCTTCTTGAATTCGCTTTTCAAGGTCAATCGACCATCTTTTGTCACTTAGCGTCGGGGCTGGCATGTGCCTCACCTGGCCCCACACGCATCAATGGTGCGGGTCCGTTTGACGCTGACAGGACTCACCTTTCAAACCAACGGGTATGGTTCATGGTCTTGATGTGGTCTCTTTAGAATTTCAATTTGAAAGGTCAGTTCGTAGGTAGGGCTTTGAAGTGTGTCTCTCCACACTGCAAACAAGGGGGTTCACTATGGCGGATGAGGAGGCATCAAAATCACCCCAAAAGGCCTCGGATAGCGTTGTCGAGCGAATGTCGAACCTCGCCGACTACAGTCGTTCTCGGCTTCAATCAGGTGCTGTAGATTTGACAGCCCGTGTGAAGGAATTCAAGCCAAAAGACGCTTTGGATGCGGTCTTGGAAGCACCAGACCGGTTCAAGCGGGAGTGGCAAAAAAATGGAGCTACTGGCGCCATCACGCGATTTCCTCTCTACACTGTGATTGTGTTTTTGATGCTGACAGCCTTTTTCGTCACTCAGTCAGGCTTCCTCGATAACACGCGATTCGATGACGATCCTGACAATCCTGCTCTCAATGTGAACGGCGATTTAGAGGTGTATTTACCCGATGGTTCGAAGATTTCAGAATTGCTCTATGAAGTCGAGAAAGATTGGACCACCAATGTCATGGTCGTATACATCGAGAGTGAGACCCGCAACATTACTGACCAACGTGTCCTTCAAGAAATCAGTTATGTTGAAAATAAACTGAACCCAGAACTCTCAGATCCAAGCGATGACGTCATCTACATCCTTTCCATTTCAACAGTCTTGAAGGAAGTCAACTCCAGCGCACCCCGGGTGAGAAAGGCATTCATCGACGAAATTGGACAATTAGGTTGCAGCGCTCAAAATAATGATGAGGATGACTGTGCTTCGTCAGCTTTTACCGATGCACTCAACAGCATTCTTGACGACACAACTTCACAACTCGAGGGTGGCTATGAAATCCCATCTCAGCAGACCATTGATTTGGTGATCGGGGAAATGTATGAGGATGATGGAACCCCCACACCAGGTCT
>CBFIIS010000028.1:0-20449 GCA_965662715.1 Candidatus Poseidoniaceae archaeon
CATCACCTCGCCTTCATCCCTTCGCTGGAGCGCGAGATTTTGGAGGGCGTAAACCTTCTTGGAAGTCCAGTCTATAGAAATTTGACATGGTCGGTGGATGGGCTTACTGAAGAGGGGAATTTACGCTTGATCGATGAAGAAAATCAGACGGTGATCATCGAAGATGGCGAGGACCTTGAATGGTCGAATCTTGGTCGGATTTAACCTTCTAATTCCGCATCCATCACTTCATCAGATTCCATGGTTCGCTTGTAGACGCCGAAAGCGATGCAAGCAATTCCGATTGGGTAGGCAACATAGTCAATCATCGAGCTTCGATTGACGTCGACATATGCTTCTCCTTCACCAGCATTAAAGGTCACTTCGTAAGTGTAGAATCCACCTGCATCTGCATCAAAGACATATTCAAAATTCTCGCCCTCTGCTTTCGACCATGTTTCTTCAACCACAAGTTCACCATCTTCATTTTCGATGGAAATCGTGATTGTTGAGGCATTGGTTGGGTTGATTTCGAAGGTGAGTGTGTCGCCTTCCATCATCGATGCACCGTTCTCCAGCGTTGGTGTGTTCTGATCGAGGCTCGTGGGCGTGGTCCATACGTGCATGATGAGACCGCCAAGAATGACACTCATCCCTACAAGAAGGAAAACATCACTCATTTTCATGCTCGGAGCAGAGCCGCCACCAGCCATGGTTCACCGTGTTGGTTTCGTTTGATGAACGTAGTGGTCATCGTTGGCGTGGAGGACGAGCTAAACCAAGGCGCTCCCGCACCAGCCGAATTTTACCGCTTGAAGTTAAACTGCGAATAGAGTTTCGAGTCATGCACTCTTCATCTTGGGTCAAGGTTTTCACTTCTCCATAGGATTCGTGTGGAACCTGTAGGATGCCGTAACCAAAAGAGAAATTCGAACCCTCTGCTTCTTCGAGATGAGCATTGCTTGCGGTTGCTTGATCGCTACCGTGAGGATGAAAATCCATCAGCCGGATCGGTTGTTTCATCGTGATGTGTCCAAACGTTCTCTGGATGATGTCGTTGGCCTCGTTTCGCGATTGAACCTCAAGAGCAAAAGCCACACCCAACCAACGGCGCTTTCCTCTGAGTGCCTTCGAGAGACGCTTCGCCATAAAAACCGGGATACCTTCTCCTTCAATAGATTTGAGCGTCAATCCGGCCATAAAATGAAAACACAGGGGTTTGTGGTTCACACCGTGGAGCAAGACAGGCCAGTGGTTGAGGCGGCAGAAAGTGACGCTGACCGCTTGAGTGAATTGGCTGCTGTCGATGCCTCCTTATGGGGACTGTTGGCCACCCTTCTCTCATTCAAGACGATGCCTCATCTGCTTGGCTTGGTCATCATCTCTACTTTCTTGTACGCCTTAGCAGATGGAGACGCTGGTTTGGCTGCAGTTGGATTTACATCCATTGCTCTAGGTTATTGTGCAACAGCGATTCTTTCGAACATCGAAGGGATTCGATCGTGGACTCAGCTCCAACCATGGGGTGACGAACGACCTCCTTTATTCAAGCGATTGCTTCTCAGCACCCGTATATTGGCGCTTCCATTTTCACTGGCATTGATTCTTGCTATTGCCTTTTTTGTCCTCACCTCGGAGGGTGCAGCAACTTGGCTTGCTTTGGGCCTTGCTGGCCTATTTGTTCTTTGGGCAGTAGCACAAGGCCGTTCTTTTGCAGGATGGGCTTCATCTACAGCAGCAAGAAAAAGCCCAGCGAGCACCCCAAAAAGTGGTCAGGGGTTCGTTGGATTATTGACACTCGCAGTCATTGTCCTTGTTTTCGGAGCAGTTTGCATTACAGCTTACGCCTCGTTTCATGCACCGAGCCTCATTGTTCAACCACAAACGATTGACATTGCAGTGTTCACTGCAGTCTCCTTGGCTGCCTTTGGTTTGATGAATGGATTGACCTGGAGCAACCGAAAAATCGCTATGGCTGACAAGGCATTACGTAGGTTTCATTTTCGCTGGTCACTGCTCATTCATTTATTTGTCACATGGCACCTTCTAACAGTCTACCGACATGCGGCTATGAATCCCGGCGCAATTGAGGTCTACATTGAAGAGATAGCCTTGATGGTGTTCACCGTCTTCATGGGTATTTGGTCCCTTACATCACGTGGTTTTGGTTCCGAACTCAAACTGCTCAATACCAACAATGCACTGCCTTGGGGTCTCGCGTTTGGATATGCATACGCTGGCAGTGTCGCCATGATCAGTTCTGTTGTTGATGATTTTCAAACCGTCATGATGCTTGGACACATCATCGCTGCAATAACGGGTATTGCCATGCACAGATCGGTGCTTGCGAAGTTGCTGGTACGCCATAATGAGGAACAAGAAATTCAAAAGATTGTTGGGCATGTTGAACCCCTCCATACAAAAGATGAGGCGGCGAACCCTAAACTCCAAGCCGCCTCTAGAGTGAGTGAAACTGGAAATCAAATCGAAGAAGAAGATTGGGATGGGGCGTTAGACAACGATTGGGAAACGCCAAAGGATATCGGAATCAAAGCTGAAGTCGAATGGGACGATGTGATCAACATCGAAGATTAATTCGAAGGTTTGATTCCAGCGAGCAGGGTCACAACTCGAATGGTGTCCTCAAGATCTTCACTTACCCTTGCACCAAGAATCACCTGTGCATCAGCATCGAGTGCCTCTGTGAAGATGTTCGCTACTGCATCAACCTGGCCGATGGTCATGCCAAGGCCACCTTCAACTTGAATCAAACAAGCGCTGGCACCACCGACATCCAGAGCAGACAGAGGCGCCATCATCGCCGACTGTAAAATTGATTCAGGATCGTCTGGGCGACCTGTGCCAACGAGCATCGTTGCTTCACCATCCTTGTCGACGATGGCGCGTAAATCCATGAGGTCGAGGTTGATCAATCCCATACGCATCAAGGTTCGGACAAGACCATCCACGAGATCTTCAATCCATTCAGCACCCATTTGCCAATTCTGACCCTGTTGTCTTGCTTGACGTGCAAGGCGATCAAGGGAGAGTCGAACGGTTACATGTGCCACATGTTGAAGGCGTGTGAGGCCAGATTCTGCGATTTCTGTTCGCGTCTCTTGGACTTCAAACGGCATGGCTGCCACGGCTAAAACAAGCGCCCCAGATTGTCGTGCTTGCCGAGCAAATTCATGAGCAGCACCTGTCCCCGTCCCACCACCAAGCCCGGTTAACAAGATGACCAACTCAACCGGTTTTAGAATGGTATTTGCCAAGGCGGTGTAGCCCCTCATTCGCTGCTCTGCTAGTGGAGGCAACGCAGCACAACCAACCGAATCAAGGGTATGACCAAGCCTCAGGATGTGAGCGCTTCCTGCGTCGACGAAACTTTCGTCATCAGCGTCGATGAGCAAAACATCAGTATCGCTCGTGCACCGGGCTTTTGCACCCTTGGCCCAAGCACAACCAAGCCCACCAACTCCTGCGATGAGGATTTGGTCTGCATCCATGACCCCTCCTTGACACGATGCCAAATGAACTTTGGCGATGAGGCGTGACGCTCAAACATAGCGGAGGTATCGCCTTCGAGCGTCTCTTGCCCAAGCATTGTCAGGTTCGATCGCCAACACCCGATCATAGTACTCAATCGCAGTTTCAAACTCTGAAAGGTGACGACCGTACAAATGTCCAAGATTGGAAAGCACAGGGATGCAGGATTCATCTGCCTCCAACATCGAAAGCAATAACCGCTCTGCTGCGCCAAGGTCATTGCGAAGCATCATCTCTTCTGCATCGTCAAGAAGTTGAAGTTGCTCTGTTGTCAAATCATAGACATTGTCAAAACTCGTCGACATAGGTGCACCGGGGTGAGGTCTGCGCATCCCCTCAAAGAACCCTTCTGCTCTCTGGTCAAGGCACACACCCCTTTGCAAACTGAGTAAATTTCGACCCTTTGATACCCCCCCTAATAAACGAGTAATTTTTTTGACGAAAAACGGCACACTGCAAGGCACTGAACCAAGGATTTCACTGGTAATGTTTAAGGGGCCCACACGGGTCGGTTCAATCACATGGGTGAGTCTATGCTACGCGAGTCTATGACTGCAAGGACCGGGCTGGTTGCTGGGCTCATCTTTTTGTTGCTCTTACCGGGCCTTGTCACCTCCTACCACACAGGCATCGGTGGGGAACAAAGCAACGCTGGCGAAACCATCGATGATGTGGCCAAAGAAGGCTGCTTGTGCCACAATGGAGACTCAGACAATTCCGTTCAAGTAATACTTGATGAAGTCCCCTATGGTTGGATCGGTGGTGAAACATACACAATGACCCTCCAGTTAATCGGCGGTCCTTCAGCAACCGGCACCTACACCGCAGGTTTCGCCATGCGCGTCTCTACGGGCGTGCTCGGCGGAGAAGAAGTCCAGAACTGGGAAGAAGACGTGACCACCCTCACTCACACCGAGGCCTCATCAGACGGTGAAGAACGTCATTGGATCATCACGTGGCAAGCCCCAGCAGCCGGCGAGGGGACGGTTGACTTCTGGATCACTGGAAACTCGGTCAACGGGGATCAACTCCCTGGTGTCGAGGACAAATGGAACCAGCTCCTCTTTGCACTGCCAGAAGGCGATGACACCACCGATGCATTGGGCACCCGCACCCTGTTTGCCGGCGATGGAAACGTCAGCCCACCTGAGCCAAGCCATCACGGCGTTGACCTTCACCACATGGGTGCGAAACTGCGCGCTCACTGGCTTGGACTGCTTGGATTCGGTGCAGTTCTTGCTGTTGTGGCATTCGCAGGATTCCTCCTCCGCTACAGTTTTTCTACCTCCTACAAAGGACGAAGCAATCAATTGAGGCTTCGATACAAGTTAATGCGAAGAGGTGACCAGTGATGGACGACACAATTTCCACCCTCCTCAGAGGTGTTGCAAAAGGAACGATCAGCGTTGAAGACGCTCGAAAAGCCCTTGAGAACGCTTCCTTGACCGAAGAAGAAATGGTCTCCGCCATCGACCATGGGGTGTTCAACCCTGTCGAACCAGGAACCATCGTCAGCGCCTCCTTAGCGCCTTCAGGCGGCTCTTACCTGACCATGATGTTCTTCGTGTGGGGCATCTTCTGGTCGTGCTACTGGGTGTTTTCCCTCATCTATGGACTTGCCAAAGGTTGGGATCAACAACAACTCGCATACCACCTCTCCATCACGCTGATCACACTGTGCATGATGGGCATGGTGTACCTCAAATTCGTTTTGCCTGACACCATTATCGTCAAGCATGCACAGAACAAGTTTGTTCCTGAACACACCAAAGACTGGAAGGAGTACAAGTGGTGATCCATCATGGCACGTGAATACGAACTCAAACCAGCACCTGCTGATGCAGCATCGGTCACCGAACTCGGCGGCTCATACGTCAATCGACGTCAATTCTTGCGCTATGGATTCAACACAGCAACTGGCGTGCTCGCCGCCTCCCTTGGAGTTCTTGGCTTCGCATCGATCCTTTTGCCACCAGGCGGTAGCACCGCTGGCGACCTTGGTGTGGTCTATTGGGCCAAAGGACGTGAAGATGAAGCATGGTATGGGGCAAAGCACCTTCAGTTGATGACCAAGACTGATTTTATTGAAGAAGCTGCCAAGTCCAGCACTGGAACCGCTGGAGCGGCCGGTATCTGGAACGGAGTTCCAGTTGTCGTCAATTACGTCAACCACTCAGAAAACAAAGACACACCCGAGTCAAGTGGTCTCGCTCGATTCCAATTCATGGAAGGCGTGGATGAAACTGGAAAAACCATTGGCCACTTTGAAGATTTGAGTGACCAAGACCCTCGTATTTTCCCGTCTGAAGACCTCGTCATGATTTTCGGACGATGCACCCACCTTTGCTGCATTCCGGGTTGGCAACTCGTTTCCAACTCATTCACCGAAGATTCGTGGACCCCTGGTGGTGGCGATGATGGAGGCACCAAACTGTTCTGTATCTGCCACTCTTCAAGGTTCGACCCTACGGCATTGGAAATGAACACCAATCGAAACCGATCGAACGGTGCAACGTTCAACTATGCAGGAATTCGCAAGGCAGGTGGCCCAGCTCCCGTAGGCCTACCACTGATTCCAATCCAACTCAATGGTGATGTAATCGAAGGCATCACCGATTACATCGACTGGTACACATACTGCGACTGAAGGTGATACAATGACAACAATGTTCTGGATTCTTTGGTTCTTTATCGCCTTCGTCATCGTCTTGGTAGCGCTGACCCTCCGCAAGGAAAACGACGACCTACCTCGCCGTGAAATCCTCCGTGCCGTTGAATCAACCGGTAAGATGGGATTCGCTGAACGGTTGTTTTTGTGGATCTTTTCTTGGCTTGATACGCGATTCCGTCTGCAAGATTACTGGAACATGTCGAAAGGTGCATACTACAACATGCACCGACAAATGCCATTGACGCACGCTGAGAAGTACAAACTTCGAATCATTTGGTATTGGTACCCTCTGTACTGCCTTGGTGGTATTTCCTTCCTCTCTTTCATCATCTTGGTGATCACTGGAACCGTTCTTGGCATCTACTATGTCCCTGGTGGCGAAGGTGACCCCTCGCCAGCCTATGCAAGCATGCAGTTCATCATGACTGAATTACCGTTTGGCTACATCATCCGTGCTGTGCATCACTGGGCGACGCACTTCATGGTCGCAAGCGTGTTCTTACACATGTGTCGAGTTTACTTTACTGGCGCATACCGAAACCCACGTGAACTCAACTGGCTGATCGGTGTTGCATTGATGGCACTGACCATCGTCTTTGGCTATTCGGGTTACCTTCTCCCATGGGATTCCCTTGCCTACGGCGCTGCTGTCATTGGAATTAACTTGGCAAATTCAAGCCCGTTGGTTGGAAAGTACATTGCAACTTTGCTGTTCAGTGGCTCTTCACTCACCCCACGAACCGTGACTCGAATGTACTTCATTCACGTGTTTATTCTCCCAGTGATTGTGACAACTTTGATCATCATTCACTTGTTTATTGTATGGGTGCAAGGCATTGCGGAGCCACATTGATCTTGGAGGAATGAATTATGGGACTTATTGAGAACCTCGGACGTGTTGCTTCCTCCTACATGGAGGAAAAAGAACAACTCCAGACTGCTGGAGAAAAGCGTGTACGCACGCGAACAGGGCATGGCTTCTGGCCACAGGAAGTGCTTCGTGACTCGATTATTTTCGGGTTCATGGGTGCGGTTTTGCTGTTCTATGCTTGGCTGATTCCACCACCACTTCACAGTGCTGCAGATCCCTATGCACAAGCTGGATTCGTGTTCCCAGATTGGTATGTGCTGTTTTCTTATGGGTACCTTCGATGGGGCGAGTATCTGCCTCAATTCACGGTACCAACCGGTTTCATCGGTGAAATCGTCGGTCAACCTGTGTTCCCTTGGAACGCTGCATGGTGGGGCGCTGCTCTAACCGGCATTCCAGTGAGTATCCTTGCTCTTCCACCATTCTTGGGAGGACGAGAGAAGCGACCTGTTGAAGACCCGTGGTTTGCCACAGCCGGCGCAGTTTATCTCGCTCACATATGGTTTATTTCGGTGTTCTCGATCAATATCTTCCTCGAACTTTACGGAAAGAATAGGTCAGATTACTGTAAGTTAGACAGCCATGGCGATCTGTTATGTGGAACGAGAGCCCCATGGCTGGCGGATGCCTTCAATTCGATTCCGTGGATGATGACGGGTGTGCTTGCGTGGATCTGTATTTACTTCATTGCAAGAGCACTGCTCGTCAAAGCATGGGGTGCAGGCTTCACGCCAGGCCATGCCAAGCAGATTTTGATCGGCTCTTTGTTAATCTCGACCGCTGGAACCGTCGCTACATGGGACACCTATGACGACGGATTCTGGGATCAAGGTGGATTGTTAACCATCAAGGGATTGACCCATGACCTCTATCCTGAACTCGAAGCCATGCGAGGACAGCCATCAGATGTGCATGTCCACGATGTCAATGAATTCACAGATGACCGTGGATGGAGCGATGACGGCGTTGTTCCAACCACAGCGTGGCTAGATTGGAGCATCTACCAGCCTGCTCGGTACATCATCACTGATTTCAGCGATTCAAATGGTCATCAAAATGCAGAATATGGCATCAATGCAGCGTCAAATTCAACCTCGTTCAATGGAGGCGAAGGATGGACCACTGCTGGAACCTTCACAATCACCGAAGACCTCAACCATTTCCCAGAAGGCCACCATGAGAGCATTGAAACCTTGACGACGGACCTTGCGTGTGAATACCGAGCCTCAGAGCGAAAGATCAACGACATCAACACCGTCACGATGATTTCTTCCACGTTGGTTCTTTCTGACAGCAACGGCAAGACCGTGACAAGTTTCGATGATTGCGCTGGTGCAACACTCGAACTGCCAGTCGGAGAGTACGCCTATGAGTACACTGTGACAGTTAGCGGAGCCTTGGCTTACAACGACAGCATCGTCACTGAAACCTCATTCGCAATCGCAAGTTTCCAACCTCTACTTGTGTGGACAGAAGACGCTCCTAAGGCACTCGCCGGACGAACCGTTGACCTGACCAACGACAGCCAGATGGCACTTGGAGGAACTGCGTTCGCTTCGATTGAAAACCCAACCTACCACACCAACCCCAAGGCACTTGACGCTAAACTCACCTATGCAATGTTCATTCCTTGCTTGACCTTTGGTGCTGTTGTGTTCGTGCTTCTGCGCTCAATGGCCCGTGGCTATGAATTCGAGATGAACAAGTGTTACGGATGTGACCTTTGTGACGATGCGTGCCCTGTGCGATTGTTCAACGGCGGTGACAAACTCAACATCATCTACAACTCATGGAACAATGAAGACGACGGCGTACCGCTGTATTCATGCCTCACATGTACCGCCTGTACCAATGCGTGCCCGCAACTTGTGAACTACGACTCCTATGTCGACATCCGCCGATCGCTCATCGTTGGTGGACCACAAGCTGAGATCCCTCACACCGTCCTTCAGGCTGTCCTCGCTGCAGAAGCAGAAGAAGCCGCAGACGACGATTTCATCGCAACTGAGGATTACCCAATCACCTCCAACATCGGCTACTATCCAGGTTGCGTCGACTACTTGGACCAAGAGATGGTCTTCTCTCACGTCAACGAAGGCGAAATGAACCTCGGCGATGCAACCACATCAGCGTTCACACTGTTTGACGACATGAACGTCGATGTCAACTACCTCGGCCGTGACTTCCTTAAGTGCTGTGGCCACGACCAAAAGTGGCAAGGCCTCGATGAAGTGTTTGAGAAGCTCAAGGCGTACAACCAAAAGAAGATCGAGCAGTCAGGTATTGACACGCTTGTCTCCTCGTGTGCAGAATGTTTCCGAACCTTTGCTCGTGATTACGAACTCGAAGGTGTCAAGGTCATGCACACCACAGAATTCCTTGTTGAGAATGGCTTTGACATGAACCTCAAGGCAGAAGAAGAAACAACGGTCACCTACCACGACCCTTGCCGACTTGGACGCCAAATGGGTGTCTATGAAGAGCCTCGTGAACTCATCGCAGGTGTTGAAGGCGTTGAAATCGTTGAGATGGACCACAGCGGCGAAGACGCCATGTGCTGTGGTGTCTCGAGCATGATGTCCTGCAACGAAAACGCTCGTGCACTCCGTGTCACACGAATGGAAGAAATTCGAGCAACAGGTGCGGATACCATGCTCACTTCTTGCCCGAAGTGTGTCTCTCACTTTGAGTGCTTGAAGTTCGAAGGCGATGAGCGCTACGCTGACATCGAAATCCTCGACGTTGTATCCTTCCTTGCCCGCCAAGTCGAAGCAAAGAAGGCACAAGCAGCAGCAACCGTGCAACCAAGCACCACTGTTGAAGCTTGAAGTGTTTCTGACCAAGAACCAATCCATATCAGGCAGTGTACTGCCATGTGGAAGAAATAAAAACAACCATCTCTGTGGTTGTTTCATGATTGAACCACAAACGATTGGCAACCTCATCATTGGCCTTGTGAGCTTAGGCTACGGCGTCTACTGTATGGTTCATGGCGGAACGCACACTCGAAACGCAACGTGGTTCACTCGTGAAGAAGCCCCCAAAACGTTCTGGAGTTGCATAGGATTGTACCTGTTAATTGGTGTTGGATCGTTGTTCAATTTTGCCTACATCAACTTCCTGAAGTGAATTCAGGCCGTGCAAAAGAAAATCACAGTCATTGATCCCAAACTGAAGAAGAGGGTTTTTCAGCCGCAGGAGCCTCTTTGACCGATGTCTCCCAAACACTCGATGGTGCTGGATTCGAAGGTGCAACTTGAGCAGGCTGGCCCCACACATTTGAGGAACTTGGAACGGGTTTCGATTGGACTTCGTCATTCAATGGCACTGAAATCGCGCCTGATGATTCACCCGTTTGTCCATTCTTTTTGACCATACGTACAAGGAATTCGTTGATTTGATCTCTGTATACATCTGATGGACCATAACGAAGCGACCAGGTATGCGTTGCTCGATCATTGAAATGGAAATCAATCCAACTGTTGAGTGGTTCTCCACCATCACCATCACTGCTCGGTTCTCGTCTCTCGACCGATTTGATTTGAGAAAGTGGGCCAAGTATGGTCCACTCTGTATGCTGGAAGAAGTACAATTGACGTTTCTTGAGGACATCTGCTGGCCCATCAAGAACATACTGTTGGCCACAGGTGAGGAAAATGGAGAGGGGCAATGAAATCCAGAAAATTAACCACGGAGGGGGGATGGCAACCAGGGAAAAGACGGGCGGAATCAACACGAGAGCCATGGCGATTTTACCTGCTCTCATTCGTAGATCCCCTGGATCTAAGCCTACAACGAGGATTGAATCATCCTGTTGATTGAGCTTCACAATTCATCACTCCATAGGGCACTCATTGCTGGTAGACGAGCCATGTTCCGGATGCTTCGTCGTAGTAAGAGAGCGTTCCATCAGCTGCCTTTGACCAGTTGACTCCACCTTCTTCCCATTGCTGGGACTCGGCTATTTCTGGCAAGGCTTTCGAAGAGCTCATGTTTTGTTCTGTCATTGCATCGTCATGGTTGGCTTCAGCAAAGACAGAGCCGACTCCAGCCGCTCCCTCATTTCGCTTGACCACGAGGAGTGCACCTAATCCACACAGGACAAGGAGGGCGAGAATTGCATAAGCAAGTCCTCCACCGCCGCCTTCTTCAGGAAGCGCTTCGGAGCGAGAGGCATCGAATGGTGCGTCGTCATAGCGGTCAGCGACACCATCTCCATCTGAGTCGAGTGTTTCATTGGCATCGAAGATGAAATCATCCAATTCATCATTGACGCCATCACCGTCGGTATCGAGTTGGTTAATAGCACAGCCTTCGTCGTTAATCACCGTTTGATTTGCATCCGTACCCTTGCAGCGATCAGCATAATTGTACACACCGTCATTGTCATCATCTTTCTGATATTCTGAACAACCATCCAAATCTGCACCTTGGCCTGCAGCCGTGTCACGGCAGAGGTCATATGCGTCCTTGATGCCGTCAGCGTCTTCGTCGGTTTGAGTGGTTGAGCAACCCTCAGCGTTCACTTGTTCTCCAGCGGGGGTGGCAGGGCATTCATCGACGGTGTTGTCGATCATGTCGTTATCGTCATCATACTGATCTTCCGAGCAGCCAACAGAATCCGGAGTAGCCTGAAGATTGGTGTTTGGACAGAGGTCCACATCGTTGGTGAAGCCATCGTTATCGTCATCTCGTTGAGAGTTCGAACAGCCAGTTGCATCCGCTTCTTCACCATTAGGCGTCATTGGGCAGAAATCGGATGCATCCATGACACCGTCCATGTCAGTGTCTCGTTCGTCTGCAGCGCAGCCTTCCCCATTGACTGGAACGTCACGTGTGGTGGTGGGGCATTGGTCAAGATCGTTGGTGATACCATCTTCATCAGAATCCAATTGTGAGTCGGCACAACCTGCTGCATCGATGCTTGCGCCAAGTGGTGTATTTGCACAAAGGTCGAAGGCATCCATCACGCCATCGAGATCTGCGTCTTCTTGGGAACCTGAACAACCTGAAGCGTCCACAGCCTCGCCTGCAGGAGTTTGTGGGCAAGCATCCTGTGCATTGTTGACACCATCAAGGTCGTCGTCCTTTTGTGAAGCGCTGCATCCTGTCTCATCCACGGCTTGACCAGGGGGCGTGTTCAAGCATTGATCGCCACTGTTGCCCATGGCGTTGTCGCCATAGCCGTCGTTGTCGGCGTCAGCCCATTGTGTGGCATCCGCAGGGAACGCATCTGGAGCGTTGCCGGTTGGGTTGTCGCCCCGACCATCGCCATCTGCATCAGACCATTGTGTCCCATCTGATGGGAACGCATCTGGAGCAGTACCTGCTTGATTGTCACCATAGCCATCGCCGTCTTGATCCGACCATTGGGTCGCGTCACTCGGGAATGCATCGCCGTTGTTACCAGCGGTGTTGTCACCATAGCCATCGCCGTCGGTATCTTCCCATTGGGTTGAATCTGCTGGGAATGCATCTGGTTGGTTTCCAGCAGGGTTGTCACCCCAACCATCGCCATCTGCATCAGCCCATTGGGTGGCATCGTTCGGGAATGCATCACCATTTGTACCGGTCGAATTATCACCGTAGCCATCGCCATCCGTGTCGGTCCATTGCGAGGCATCGGTTGGGTATTCGTCAGGGTTGTTGCCCGCGGCGTTGTCGCCGTAGCCATCACCATCAGCATCTGACCATTGTGATTGGTCGAAGGGGAAAGCATCGGAATTGTTTCCAAATGGGTTGTCACCATAACCGTCGCCATCATAGTCGCTCCATTGTGAACTGTCGGTAGGGAAGGCATCTGGAGAGTTGCCGTTCGGATTGTCGCCAAATCCATCGCCGTCCATATCGGAGTGTTGAGTTGAATCGGTTGGGAAAGCGTCAACTGAATCGTTGTAGCCGTCATTGTCTGAGTCTTTCTGATCTAAAGCACAGCCATCCTGATCAACGAAAGCACCTGTAACCGTGTTCGGACAGAGATCGTACTCATTGGCGACACCATCATTGTCATCATCGAGAACAAGGTTGAAGCAAGCCCTGTCACCAATCAACTGCACATAGGCACTTGAGTACAACAACACTTCCGCGCAATAGCTGCCAGACATGTTTGGTGTTGAATATGTGAAGGTTGGTTGACTCATGTTTTGAGCGGTAGCAGTGAAGTTGAGCAGACCACTCGAAGCCATGTTGGCACCAGCGGCATCTGTGACTTGCACCGTGTAAAAGTAATCGTCGCCAACCACAAGATCAGCACCTTTGACCGCCACATTGTTGGTTGCAGAAGTGCTGCTTGACGAGAAGGAGTCAATCACCATTGTTGGCAACTGAGGAACAAAGAGATCGTCATGAATTCCAATGTAACCATCCCCCGAAGTGAAGTTCAGAGTCGAAGTGGGGAGGTACAACACGCTCACCAAGACATGGTCGTTCATGGTGGTGATCCCTGACCAGTTGACCATCCACGATTGAGATGTGGAGGCCGAGGTGAAGTTCACCATGTCTTCATCGACAAGGGACGCCTGAAGTGCGAGATTGATGTCATTACTGACAGAGAGGTTGTTGTTGAACTTAACTTCATCAAGCACAAACCACCACAACGTATAGGCTGTATTGATGGTCAGATTTGTTGCAGAATGGCTGCCTGTCGTGGTCGACAGAACGGTTGATTCGAGCATTTCGATGTAGGTGCAATCAGAATCATAGGACAGCGAACCACTGGCATCAAACAACTCCACAGTGACACAGTAGTCTGATTCCACCATGGTTGGTGAAGGAACCGTTGCTGTCATGTTGTAAGTTGTTCCATTCGCAGTAAAGTTGGTGGCTGTTGCAGTACCTGTAAGGGAGCTGCCGTTCATGAAGAATTGAGTTGTTGTTGTTCGAATGGTGTAATTGGTTCCCGAGGTGATGCCGTCAACTTCAACCATGGAGGTTGTCAAATTGCTTGCCTCCACAGAGATTGTCTCAAATGACTGGCCACCGCCAGGTAAATCTGTTGAGATCTCAATGTCGTAGACATTTGTTGCACCTATGTATCCATACACATCAATGTAAGTTGTTTGATTGCTCGAGGAGAAATAACTCATTGACTCAAGACTGCCTGTGCTTGTGGAACTATCGATAAAGAGACCTGTTGCTGAATCCCAGCCAACATCAATATCTCCATTGCCAGAGTTGAAGGAGACGTTGACGTAGTAGGTGACGCCAGTGAGAAGAATCAATTCAAAGTAATCGACGTCGGTTGTGGAATCGATGGACAGACCTGTGCATGACAGTGGAAGGGCGGATGCCATGGTTGCTGTAGCAGTGGAATCGTTCGGTTCGAGGATGTCTGGATTGAGGGTGCCGTTTCCAGCGCAGTTGCTTGGTGGCGCGGTTCCATTACCTCCACCAGTTCCGTTACCACCAGTCGAACCGGTTGTGAACAGCCAAAAGTCAAGGGTGTAACTTCCGTATCCTGAGTAGCGGACAATTTGGAAGTAGACCGTTCCACCATGTGGGCCTGTGGAAGCGTTTGTGGAAACAATTTCCGGATTGTTATTGATAGAATATTCAATCACATTCATGGAGGAATCATAGATCCACAATTCGAAATCGTTGGTGAACGATGAGCCGTTAGGTGAAGTGTAGGTGGTGTTGTATGCGATTTGAAGCGTCACACCTTCATTGGCGTTGAGCGTCATTGAGAACCAATCCTCATCGTCACCGACATCCAATTCACCGTATAGGGCGCCTGAAGCCATTGGCGCATATCCATTCATGCTCATCACAGCTTGACTGCTGTTGATCGATGTCGAGTTGTCTGGCAAGTCCATGTTCGAACCCAAGTCGTTCTGATTGGCTCCTACCGCAGAGACTGAAGGTGCTGCAAGAGTCACTGATACTAAAGCCAAAAGGAGCGCTAAGAATCCAGCCGAAAACTTCCGATTGAATGATTCCTTTGTGTTGTTCATATTCTACCGAATGTGTGACCGTTTATCAGCCTCTCGCTTTCGGGGCTTAAATGGCGGTTGGTGCAACATGACCGTCTTGCTTGTCATCCGGTTTACGAACCCTCGACCAAACACCATTCATCAATTTGTCATGGCAGTTTGCACAGTAATGAAAACGACGGTAGGCTTCACGGAAAGAGTACGCTTTCTTGCCTGTAGCGACAAGGTAGCCTTCTGGCGAAAGCCGAGAGACGATGGTCCCTGCTTCTCCACAACCAACAAAGTCACACACTGCCGGTCCGCCCATGGATAAAGACAAACACTGACACCTCTTTAATGGTCGTACAGAAACACTAGGGAACTTGGATTGTTGAACGCTTCAACAATCATTCTTCAGCAGGTTCTGCCACAGGCTCAATCACAACAAGTGGGATGTTGGCTTCGATGGCTTGGCCCTCTTCACACTGAACCGAAACCACAGTACCAGAGACTGGTGCTTGAATTTCATTCTGCATCTTCATGGCTTCAAGGATCAAGATTACTTGACCCTCAACAACCTCGTCACCTTCGTTCACCTCAACAGTGACGACTTTTCCAGGGATATTTGCAGAAACTGTTCCAGATTTTTTCTTTTTACCGCCACCCGAGCGTTTCTTCTTCGACACTGGTGCTGCATCTGGAATTTCGATGTTGAAGGTCGTCCCTTCAACGGTAGCAGACCATGAGGTTCCTTCGCCTTCGAGTTCAACTTCGAATTCAACGCCATCGACAACAACTTTTCTCGTTTCAGACATACAATCACTTCCATGGTGAGCGGCTTGCTCGTTGGTGCATGAGGCCCGATTGGCCTGTGTTCATTCTACGATGGTCTTGGGACCATGCAAGTCCGGGTTGACGTGCCACAAGTGACACATCTTCACTTTGTTGTGCCAATTCAGCAATCACTGCAGCAATGGCTGCCATCCGAAGAATTGTTGGATCTGTACCCGCCATAATGAAACCTCACAGAGGGATGTTGCCGTGCTTTCGTGCAGGGCGAAGTTCTTCCTTGTCCAATAGCATTTCAAGGGCCCGTGCGAGGCGTCGACGTGTCTCATTCGGCTCGATGACATCGTCAAGGTAGCCCAATGCTGCAGCTTTGTACGGGTTAGCGAATTTTTCATTGAAATCTTCGGTCAGTCGAGCACGTTCCTGCTCAGCGTTTCGTGCATGAGCTATGCGCCTCTTGTGGATAATTTCAACAGCCCCATCTGCACCCATGACTGCCAATTCGCCTGTAGGCCAAGCAACGTTGTAATCACCACGGATGTGTTTTGATGACATCACGTCGTAAGCGCCACCGTAAGCCTTGCGAAGAATGACCGTCAACTTAGGGACGGTTGCTTCTGCAAAGGCGTAGAGTAATTTTGCACCATGGCGGATAATGCCACCCCATTCTTGGTTCGTACCTGGTAAGAATCCAGGAACGTCTTCGAGGGTAATGATTGGGATGTTGAACGCATCACAGAAACGAACAAAGCGAGCGGCTTTGTCACTGGCGTCAATATCAAGGCAGCCTGCAAGCACCTTCGGTTGATTCGCTACAACGCCCACGGTATGGGATCCAAGGTGTCCAAATCCAATCACGATATTTTGTGCCCAATCGGCTTGTACTTCCAAGAAAGCCCCATCGTCAAGGATCTCGCTGATGACATCGAGCACATCGTAAGGCTTGGTTGCAACGTCCGGAATGATGCTATCAAGTGCATCACACAAACGATCGATTGGATCGGAAGTTTTCTTGTCGGGTGGCCGTTCAAGATTGTTTTGAGGTAACAAATCCGTAAGTTCACGAGCCAGTAAGATAGCCCCTTCATCATCATTCGCAGTAAAATGAGAGACACCCGATTTGCTTCCATGGGTCATGGCACCCCCAAGATCTTCGAAAGTCACCACTTCATTGGTGACCGTTTTGATGACCTCAGGACCAGTAATGAACATGTGAGCGGTTTGGTCGACCATGATCACAAAGTCTGTGATGGCAGGCGAATACACTGCACCACCAGCACATGGCCCCATGATCACAGAAATTTGGGGGACGACACCTGACGCTCTGACGTTTCTAAAGAAAATCTCAGCATAACTGCCAAGCGATGCAACGCCTTCTTGGATTCGCGCACCGCCAGAATCGTTCATACCGATGACGGGGCGACCCGTTTTGAGTGCCATATCGAGCACTTTGCAAATTTTCAAGCCGTGCATTTCCCCAAGTGAGCCGCCATAAACGGTGAAGTCCTGAGCGAAAGCAAACACTTCACGACCGTTGATTGTACCGTGGCCAGTGACGACGCCATCACCTGGAATGATATTGGCATCCATGTTGAAGTCGCGGCATCGGTGTTCAACCAACGCATCAATCTCTTGGAAAGAACCATCATCAAGCAACATTTCCATGCGCTCCCGAGCGGTCATTTTCCCACGATTATGCTGTGCATCAACCCTTGCTTGTCCACCGCCAGCCTCGCTGCGCGCCTTTCGATTTCGCAAGTCTTGGAGTCGTTGCTCTGTCGATGACATGGGCTTCCCTAACCATCGGACAGAAAACCCGCCCTTATGCGTTGCCACTCAAAGACCGCCCCGAATGCCGACTCTTTACCCTAACTTGAACGGATCAAATCGAACAGTAAATCCTTGCTTTGGAAGAGGGGGTGTGTTGATAGGTAAGCGTTCCGTCCTCCGTTCATGGGCGAACCGTTGCGTATTGTCGTGGCAAAACCCGGACTCGATGGTCACGATCGTGGCGCTAAGGTTGTAGCCCGGGCGTTGAGGGATGCTGGACACGAAGTGATTTACACAGGTCTACGACGCAGCGCTCAACAAATTGTCGACACCGTTCGGGATGAAGATGCAAGGTTCCTCGGCCTGTCTTCACTCTCTGGTGCGCACGGGCATTTATTCCCGAAGGTGTGTGAATTATTACGCACTGAAGGCTTGAACGATGTGATTGTTTTTGGAGGAGGCATCATCCCTGAGGATGATCGAAACGCCCTCTTTGAGTGTAACATCCGAGCGATTTTCGGACCTGGGACACCCACCTCAGAAATTCTAGAATTTATTCAGGCATCCAACGCTATGGACGATGCAGGGGTTGGTCAACCCAGCACCTGGCACTGGTCCTCTGAAGCTTGAGGTGAGAGCAGTGCAAGCAATGATTGAGGCGGCGATGCAAGGCGACCGACGGTCGTTAGCAAGAACACTGACTGCACTCGAGAACAGAAGCATCACTCTAGCAGAAATCAAGGCCGTCATCGGTGAAGAAAAATCTGAATACGAACATTGGCAATCCCTAGCGATCACAGGCGCCCCCGGAGTTGGCAAATCTTGTCTTTTGGATGGTCTCTTGAGGTCATGGTCTACGGCTGGTCTAAGGGTAGCATTACTCGCTGTGGACCCATCATCACCCCGTTCCGGTGGCGCCTTGCTCGGCGATAGAGTGCGGATGACGGTGGTGGATGACCCGGCACTTAAGAACAATATTTACCTCCGTTCAATCGCCACACGCAAAGCATCTGGAAGCGTGCCACTGATCGTCGCTGATATGACAGAATTTTTGCTTTCCTTAGGGTGGGACCGGGTGCTGATTGAGACGGTTGGAGCCGGACAGGCAGAGGTTCGATGTGCCGCTATAGCAGATCGTATTTTGGTCGTCGAAGGGCCTGCAAGAGGTGACGGAGTGCAAGCAGAGAAGGCCGGATTGCTCGAATTAGCAGATGCTGTCATCGTCAATAAATGCGACTTGCCAGGTGCTGAACGTCATGCTGATGAATTGAGGGAATCTTATGAACTTGGGACTGGAACTTCACCTCCAGTTATGTTGACCTCTGCCCTTCATGGCACCGGCATCGAAGAGGCATCGAACGTCCTCTTGACGCTCCCTTCTTCTGGACGTTCACAACGAGCACGCTGGCGAGAGCGCCTTCTCGCCCACCATGAACGGAAAATTCTCGAAGCCCCAGAACTCGATGATTTACTCGAAAAATTAGCGTCAGGTTATATGTCCCTTGACGATGTGATTGGATTCATAGGGGACAACAAGCGTGAGTGAACATGTCGAGTTAACCAATCCAGTGGACCTATCAATTGGCGGAATGAACGGACATATCTTTCGTCGCGGCATCCATGTCGGTATGGCAGGTATTCCATTCGTGTTCTTTGAGTGGGGCCAAACAATTGCTGACAAGATTGGTCTCGAAGTCCCACAACTTGTCTCGATCATCATCCTATCAATCCTTACTGCAGAAGGGATACGACTCAAATTGGGTCTTACCATCTTTGGACAAAGAGAATACGAAGCAAACCAAGTCTCTGCCCTCGCATGGGGAGCATTCGGCGTCGGTCTCGTGTTTCTTCTCGCTCCCGAAAAAGCCTATGCGTGGCCGCTGATCTTGTCCCTTGCCCTTGGCGACCCTTTCATGGGTGAATTGCGTAGAAGAGGAACGGAAACTCGAAACGTCGTGATCTACTCATGCCTCTTTATCAGTGTAATATGGATTGCATGTTGGCACTTTTGGGCAACGCCACTATGGCTTGCAGTCATCTTTGGACCCCTTTGTGTAGCCTCTGAATGGCCGAGGTTGCGCTATATCGACGACAATGCAACAATGACCTTGGTCCCACTTGGGCTTATTCTCGTGCTTGAACCGTTCTTGCTCATTATGAGTTGAAACGAGCCACAGCCCTCAATATGTTCAAATGATGGCGTCATTTGGGAAGGATTGGTGACGTCAATGAGCGACGAAACGAACTCTTCAGAACCCCCACAAATCACCTACTTCGTTGGCTTTTCACTCGCGATTATTCTTATGGCTGTTGTCATGGTTCAATACCCCGTTTGGTGAATGCATTCTCCGGCATGGGTTGAAGAAGGGCCAACCTTCCATGCTCAATTATGTGCGGAATTTCGGGTATGTTTGGGCGACCAGACATGAACGTAGTTCACGCCATGAACAGATTACAAATTCACCGTGGTCCAGACGGTCAAGATGCATGGGCTGACGAACATTTGGCCCTTGGACATACACGCTTAGCTATTGTTGACCGTGCAGGAGGGGACCAACCAATCTTCGGTCCCCAAGGTGAGGTCTTGATTGCCAACGGTGAAATTTACAACCACACCTCCCTAAGGAAGAACAATCAGTCCTATCCGTGGTCAAGCAGCGTTGATTCCGAGGCCATTATGGCCCTCCATTTTCAAGCTAAATCCCAACAATCAACCGGGCCGCTTTCTGCACGACAACATGCAGAATGGATTGCCCAACTGGATGGCATGTATGCCTTTTGCCTGTGGGATCCAACAACAGAACACCTTCTTTTGGCCCGAGATCCACTCGGCATCAAGCCCTTGGTCAGAACGTTTGCCGATGGTAGTTTGTTGTTCGCAAGTGAAGCAAAGGCCCTTCGCGCACATGA
>CBFIIS010000029.1:0-19911 GCA_965662715.1 Candidatus Poseidoniaceae archaeon
TGCAATCATGTTGTTGATGGACGGGTTACTCAACTTCAGTAGAGAAATTCTACCGGCCAACAGGGGCGGCCTGATGGATGCCCCGCTTGTGTTAACAACCCGCCTCAATCCTACCGAAGTGGACAAGGAGGCCCTCAACGTTGATTCAGGATGGTTCTATGAACGGGATTTCTATGAAGCAACGTTGGATCAACCTCATCCAAAGATGATCGCTGAGCGCATGGATTTTGTCGAACGCCGCTTGGGCAGTGTTGCTGCAGTCCGTGGATATGGGTTCACACATGATTGTGACGCCCTTGATGCGGGTCCAGCACTCTCTGCATACAAAACCCTTGACACCATGATCGACAAGATG
Source organism: Candidatus Poseidoniaceae archaeon (assembly GCA_965662715.1). Classification (GTDB taxonomy): domain Archaea; phylum Thermoplasmatota; class Poseidoniia; order Poseidoniales; family Poseidoniaceae; genus MGIIa-L1. Next base: position 356 of record CBFIIS010000029.1, read on the forward strand.
AACGGGCAATTGGATTTAGGACACAGGCTGAGAGCTGTTGATGTTCGAACCGTGGCATCGAGTGTGGTGCGCTCTCACTTCTTACCGGATTTGCGCGGGAATATGAATGCCTATGCAAGGCAAAAAGTACGATGCCTCAAGTGCGCTCACTCCTACCGCAGAATGCCGATTGCAGGGGCTTGTATTCAACCAAAGAAAGCCTCTGGTCAAGGACTAGCAAGCGTTGGTGTCGCTAAATCAGAAGGTGGGTTGTGTGGTGGAAACCTCGCTCTCACGGTATCCGAAGGCGCTGTACGCAAATACATCAAGGTCACAAAGCACGTAATGGCGACCTATGGGGTTGACACATACACCAAACAAAACGTCGAGTGGTTGGCAGACAGCGTCGATTCCCTGTTCAATAACGACCGCGCCAAGCAACTCTCGCTGAGTGACTTCTTGTGATCAAGCAACAGGCGAGGGGGCTGAGGCGTTGACCGCTTCGGAAACTCCTGCTGAATAGCGAGCAAAGTTTTCGTTAAACATGATGGCGAGTTTGTCAGCTGTTGCGTCAAATTCCGCCTTGTTATCCCATGTGCTCCGGGGTTGAAGGACTTCTGCTGGAACATCCGGGCATTCAGTAGGTACTTCAAACCCGAATCGCTCGTCTTGAACGTATTCAACTGCGTCAAGGGCGCCGTCCAGTGCTGCATTCAACATGGCTCTCGTGTGGCGTATTTTCATGCGACTTCCAACACCGTATGCTCCACCGGACCAACCTGTGTTGATGAGCCATGCTGTCGCGCCATGCTCAGCCATTTTTGATGAGAGAAGGTCGGCATAAACACCAGGGTGCATGGGCATGAATGGTTCGCCAAAGCAAGCCGAGAATGTTGCTTGCGGCTCCTTCACACCGATTTCTGTGCCGGCGACCTTGGCCGTGTAACCTGAGATGAAGTGGTAGGCGGCTTGTTCTGGCGTGAGGCGGGAAATTGGCGGCAACACTCCAAACGCATCACATGTGAGGAAAATCACATTCTGAGGGTGGCCTCCCTTGGAATCAGCCGTGCGGTTATCGATGAATTCGATTGGATAAGATCCTCTCGTGTTCTGAGTTTTACTGGTGTTTGTGAAATCTGGAACACCGTCATCATCCATGACAATGTTCTCGAGGACCGTACCGAATTTTCGAGTCGTCCCAAAGATTGCTGGCTCGTCTTCTTCTGACAAGTCGATCAGTTTTGCATAGCAGCCCCCTTCGAAATTAAAGACTCCATTTGAGCCCCAACCGTGCTCGTCATCACCAATCAGAGCCCGTTTAGGGTCGGCGGAAAGGGTCGTCTTTCCAGTGCCTGAAAGGCCAAAGAAAATTGCAGTGTTTTCACCCGTGGTGTTGGCGGAACAATGCATTGGAAGAATTCCTTTCTTCGGGAGAATGAGGTTCATCACTGAGAAAATGGATTTCTTAATTTCGCCAGCGTACCGTGTTCCGCCAATGATCACTTCTTTCTCAGCGTAGTTGACGATGACAAAGCAATGAGAATTCAATCCATCTTCCGGGCTTGCTTCGAAATGTGGTGCGTGAAGCACTGTGAATTCGGGGGTGTGATGCTGGAGTTGTTCTTCACTTGGTCGGATGAACATGTTTCGTGCAAAGGCGTTGTGCCATGCGTTATGGTTGATCACACGAATAGGGAGGGCTTCGCTGAAATCTGCACCACAATAGAGGTCTTGGACAAATAATGCGTCTTGTGAGGATAGGAAGTCAACCACTTTGGCTCGCATGCGGAAGAATGTATCAGCGTCAGTAGAGACGTTGACGTCGCCCCAATTGATGTCGTCTGTCGTCGATGGTTCATCGACGATAAATTTGTCATTTGGGGAACGGCCTGTGCGTTCTCCCGTTTCGGTCACAAGCGCTTTGTGAGCGCTGTAAACGCCTTCGCCGCGGACGACTGCAAGTTCGATTAATGTCGTTGCGTCTTGATTCCAATAGACATCGCCAGCAGGGGCAATTCCATGCGAAGAAAGGTCCCCTGTGGGGGCCCCGTGGGCTTCGGCCATGCCGTTGCGTTCCACAGGCCCTCTTTGTCCCTTTTGGTGGAACGATTGGCAATTCCGCTCAATGAAGTGTGAGTGGATGCGACCGCGGTGAGCGTTTCTCATCCAAACGAAAGAGAACGCAGGAAAATCGTAGGCACGTAGCGGGATTGTCGAGAAAGCATTCAAGGGTGCGGGGAAAAGGGTAAGTCATGGCCGAAGGGCGAGATGAGAATCCCGGCTCGGCGCCGCCCCGGGATGATGTGCTTCGCAAGCGCGACTTTCGTCGGCCTAGGGGCATGGACCTTGGTTCCTTCATGGTAAGTTCCGATGAGCCCGACGAAGAGCCTCAGCCAGTGGAAACCAAGAGGTCTGAAGAGGTTGATGAAGCGGTTGGAGAGGTGGTTTCAATCTTCTCTTCGGACGATGAGCAGCGGTTCGAAGCAGGTGCTGTTCAACGAGATGGCACGGTCCACAAAACACCAGAAATGGACAGCGTTGAAGATCTTGCAGTGCACGGAGAACGCAGGTTAGGCCTTGGTTTACTGATCGCAATGGTGACGGTTTGGTCGGCGATTGGCGCCGTTGTTGGAACGGTTTTACCTCCAGAGTTGAGTGGCATTGGCTTATTCTCCATGGGGGCTTTCGGGCTTATTCTTGGGGAGCGGTGGATTCCAAAACCATCCATGCGTTTGCTAGGCGTCACATGGGTCATTATCTCCATGAAGTTGTTTTACGGCCTGGTCCTTGATGCATGGCATTGGGGATGGTTTGACACCTCGCCACTCGGGGCGAACGAAACTTTGGGCCTGGGTCTGCTGGCTGTTGTAGCCGGCAACATCTTTGTCGCGCAGCGTCATGACGAAGATGCCATTGCGGCACAGGCAACGCTGATTTTACTCATTGTTGGGAGTGCTGCTGGAGCGTTGTATGGAGAATTAGGCGTGGCCGCAATGGTGGGCCTTGGTACCTTACTGATGCACGGGCTTGCATTCATGCGACGTTCAGGTAATTTAGCGAGTCTAGGTATTGCTTCTTCCTATCTTTGGGTTGGCGTTCACGCATTATCGAACGATTGGGTGCTGTTTGGAGTGAAATTGGTTCCATTTGAGGACGAGTTGCTGCTCTTCCTCCTCATGGCAGGCGTTACGGCGACAAATGCCGTTGTAGCAGCCTCGTTCGTTCGAGCAGAAAATTGGTTTTCAGATGCTCTTAAGGCCCTTGGATTGGGCAAGCCTGCGCTTTGGTCCGTCTCGGTTGGATTGGGGATGATCGGGGCGCTCTTGGCGATCGCTGCGAATCGTCTCGAAACCGGTTATGCTTTGGCTCAATTGCTTCTGCTCGTCTCGGCCTTCAGTGCTTCGTATCTCGTGGTTCGTGGCGTTCACATCAAGGATTTGGCCCCGTTTATCCTCTACCCCGCACCGATCATGTTGATCGGTCTGTCCTTGCTCTCTTCAGGCGCTTATGATGTGCAATTGCCTGGTAATTTGAGCCCTTACAGCCTCTATGCTGCGATCACAGCCGCTTTGACATCCGCTGCTTTATTGCGCAATCAAACTTCTGTGTCCGACCACGTGCTGTGGATAGGTGGCGGCGTCATTGTGGTGCTCCTTACCCTCTTGATTCCTGCTGGAGATTCTGGTGGAAACAGTCGACTCCTTCTTGCAAGCCAAGGCTTTGTTTGGGTTGGACTTTCATGGTTGGCCATTCAACGAAATTCGCCCTCAATTGCCGGTACAGCCGTTCTTGCACCTTGGGTTTGGCTGATGTTGTTCGCCACCGATGCTGAGTCACGTATCGTATCAATGGACCTTATTCCAATCTCAATTGATGAAATTGACCTTGCGGTTTGGCTGGGTGTGTTGGTTGTGCAGCAAATTACCATCAACATGCATCACGGGGAGACTGGGTTGAACTTGGCGGCTCGGTTGGCTGGAGCCTCCGAGGTTGGTGCTCGATTCAGGGATTCGGGATTCGCCAAATTGTGGAACCTAAGTTTCATTCTTTCAGTCGTGGTCATTTGGGGGATCACAAGACCTGGCGCATTGCCGATGCCGGGGTTGCTCACCGTCATGGGAATGCTCTTGATCGGTCATGCATTGATGGTTTGGCGAGGCCGTCATCTTGGAAAACCTCGCAGCTTGATGACCATATGGGGGGTATTTGCCCTCATTCTGGTTTGGAGGTACGGGCAATCTGCATTCTGGGCCATGATCCTGGTTGCTGCATGTGGCCTTATGCTGCTGGCCACCGATCGTCGGAAAAAGGAAGGCGTCTCTATGGCCGACCTCGAACTCACCGAAGCGCTCCCTGGTCGACTTCTAACGTTGATGCTTGGATTCATGGGTGCATTTTACATCGTGATCAGTCTGGAACCGATCACAAACGTCGAACTCACTGGGGCTGAACAAATGCTCTCTCCAGAACTCAACTTGCTGGTCTTAACTGGGGTCGGATTGGTGGCCCTCGTTCTTTACCTTCAACGAGCTGTGACGTTGGAAAAACTCCTCCCACCTGCATTCGCCGCCCTCGGCCTCATTGTGACCATGGGGTTGGCCGGGTATTCGTTAGGCATGTCCATTGTCGTGCTTGCTGCCTTGTTGGCCTTTGTTGGCTCAGGATCGTATCTTGCCGTTCAAGGTGAATTCCGCGCAGGTATGCGCGCCCTTGCGCGCCGCGATGAACAGCTCGTGCGGATTAGGGAAAAGCAAGAACGAATGAAAGCGTTTCTCGCTGCTTCCACGGCGGCCAGCGAACACAGCACCATGGACCTGATTGAACGGGCCAATAATAGTGAACCGCTCCCAACCGAGGGAGTGGTGATTCAACCTCAAGCCAAGGCGATCGATGAATCGGGCACAGGCCATGGGTCACTGCGGCTGATTGATTCCGAATTGTTAGCGCTTGCAGAAAAACAACGAAAGCGAGCGAAAAACTGGGACACTTCGGGAGAATTTGATCTCGAGATTGGTGATATTCATCATCAACCGATCATCACAGTAATGTTCCTCGTGACAACAATTCTTGCAATGAGCGTCATTTCGTTTGTCTCGGGTAATACCTTCATGGCACTCTTGTTTGGCGTTATGGTCTCGATGTTGTTTGTTGGGGCGGCACGGATGCGCGCAAACGAAGTTGGGTTGCGGCTTCCTGATATCATGGGCATCGAATCGCCAATCGCCATAGGTATGGCTGGGTTGGTCTTGATTCACGTGGCTGGTCGGGCTTCGAATTCCGTCGTTGTCCTCGAAGACACGATGCACTTGCTCGTCCTCACGGGTGGGTTGGCCATGATGGCGGGATTGGGGCTCATTGGGCGCAGTGATTTGGGACTTAGGCTACCTAATGCGCTTGAGGGCATCGTATTCTTGGCGATGATGGACCGCGTAATTTGCTTGCTCATTGGCGGTGAAGTCCCGATTCCATTCAACTACGACCCCTTTGCAGGCGAGTTGATGAGTTCAAGCGGACCACTGTTGGCGATTGAGGCTGTGCTCATTGGCGCTGTTCTTGGCTTTGATTGGGTCGAAGGAAAGCGCATTGGACATAACATGAGCGATCACCGGGGGGCGGCTGGGCGCACTGCATGGGTGCTCGCCGTTTGTGTGCTCTCGTTTGGCCCCGCTGGCCTATTGGCGCTCGCATGCACTGCCCGGAGAAGCGTTTGGTGGCAACAACCAGCACCAGCACTTGCTTCGTGGATTGCTTTGCCCGTCGTCGTTCAAGGCACAATGGCATGGGCGCCCAGTATGTTAGGTGTTGACCCGATTCCGATGTACTTCATCACATCATTCATGGCCTTAGTCACGGTTGGTTTTGTCGCATGGACTGTGGTGCATCGGCTTGGTCTTTGGCTTCCATCGGGATTGTGGGCCCTGCACATATTGCTGCTCATCGCCTGCTTTGGATTCCCGAACTTGGTGTATGCAGTGGTGTTCATCCTCATCGCATCCACGGTCTCCTGGGTCAGCGGGATCCTTACCCTGCGAAAGGGCTGGAGAATCGTTGGGGCTTTGGACCTCGTTGTGGGCTGGATTGTTGCCGGCATTGTCCTCATCAATGGTGCATCAGTGACCGGTTTGTTTGCAATCCTCGTTGCCTCGGCGGTCTTGCTTGGTATCGTGACATGGCTCACACAAACATTCGAAGGTGAGATGGCCAACGAATGATGGCACACTATGCATCCTTACGCTTTCATCTTAGCATCAAGATGTTGCGTGATCGATTCGACAAGGTGTGGTGCTTCGGTAGCGTCAATGTTTGGCGAAAGGCGTAATGAAACGCTGATTTTTGCCTGTGTTCCACTGTTTCGCACGCCTAGAGAGCCTGGGTGCCCATTGAGTTCAAATGAGATTAGCATCAAGTTTGGTTCACCTTCCAATCCATGACGATTCCACTGTTGAAGGCTTCCTTGCTGTTCGAAAAACGATCGAGCCATTGCTTCGATTTCGTCAGCAAGCACATTTGATCCGTCCCATAGTGAACGGTCGACACCGCTGACTGAGCGCCGTTGCTTCCAGCCGCGCGTCATTTGGTTCGAAGCATCGCCATTTGACCGAGCGAGTAAGTATGCAACCAACGTAGCAGCACCATCCCCTACCAAGGCCCATTCACCACTTTTGTGAGGGTGGGGCGTGGGCATCACAATATGGCCTGAATCTTCCACGCCAAGCGAGCGAGGAGAGGAAATAGAATTGGTTAGAGCTTCACCGAGGACTTTGGAAAGCCACCGATCGCCGACCGCTGTTTCAGAGGTTTGAATCGTGGCAGGAAGACGGTTAGCGGTTGCCAGAAGAGATAGGTCTGATTCGATGCTTGCAGCCAGGTGCCAAGGGCGGGGGTTCTGTTGTGTTGAGGAGCAAAGGATGGTGTCACCGATTGAATCACCATCGACGACCATGTATCCTTCAGATGTTGCTTCGATGAGTAGACATCGGTCGCCGTCACCATCCAAAGCCGCGCCAACCAAAGTCCCTGGCAAGGAGGGTGAGAGGTTTTGTAGCAACAAATGGGGGGAAGATTTTGCCTCGGCAAACGTCCACTTTTGTGTCGGAGAGAAATCACCTGCCCCACAATCGAGGTTGAGGGCGGGTGCCTCGTGGCTGACTTCGATGCTCTTCACGCCTCGTTCTGTCAACCATTGCGAAAGCCATGTGTGGGCTGCACCCTTTGAGGCGTCGATGACGAATGGTTTTGCAACATTAGCAAGATGAATCCCGTTGGGTCCAATCAAGTGTTGAAAGTGCACATAGCGTTCAGTGAGCCATTCAGGGTGGTGCTGTGCTGCGCCCATGGTGCCTTCAGAAATTTGGTTAGGCCGGGATAATTCTGCGACATCTATTTCGTCAATTTCTCGCTCTTCGGCCGCAAGACCATCGGCAACAGATGAAACAAAATCCTCGTATTCAGGCTTCGTTTTGTAACCATCTGCATCGAAGACCTTCAGCCCAGAATCAGAGACTGGGTTGTGACTTGCCGTAATCATACAGCCAATACGCGCCTTACACAGAAGGGTTGCTCGATGAAGGGCAGGGGTTGCGCACATGCCAACATGAACGACTGTGCACCCTGTGAGACGAAGTCCGAGCGTGAGGGCTGCGACCAATTCTAAATTGTTAGGACGGTCGTCCCAGCCAATGGCGACGTGATGGCCTGTACCGGGTAACTGATCGATGGTCCTGCCAAGAGACTCACCAACAAGACGCAGCAGTGTCGCGCAGATGGTTCGTTGTTCGTGCAGGTTATTGATTGCTGACTGCTCATCGTGTTGTGCCGCAACGACCTTCCCACGTATGCCATCGGTTCCAAACAAACGGCGGCTCATTTGACTCACCTATGGATGGATTCCGCAGGATGTATGCCGGTCACGGTCACATTCGGCCAAACAGTACTGTTAGGGCCGAGAACTGTCCCTGGATTTGTGACGCTATTGCACCCTAATTGTGAGTGTTCGCCAAGTATCGCTCCAAATTTTCGCAGGCCACTGCCAACCTTTTGGCCTTCAAATCGAAGGTTAACTTCCCCGCCATCGTTTCGGAGATTGCTCAATTTGGTTCCAGCACCAAGATTGACGCCTTTGCCTAAAATTGAGTCTCCGACATAGTTGAAATGAGGGGCCTTCGAGCCCGGTAAGAGAACAGAATGTTTGACTTCGGTTGAATGCCCAACAACCGAGCCTGTACAAATCCAAGAATATGGACGGACGTAGGCTCCATGACGAATGGAAGCATCTGATTCGATCAGGCACGGCCCAATGAAATGGGCAGATGGTTCAACCGTGGCCGTGGAGTGCACAACAACCGGCCCTCCCAATTCGTCAATGGTTGCCCCGCTTTCGGTTGGATCTTGGACCGGCCCACTAAACGATGTTATGGCAGACATGAGTTGTGCTTTCAGGCCGTTTTCAGAATTTGGATCAAGAAGGCTCCATGCTGGTTGCTTGCCTGAAAACACTGGAATTTTTCCTAAGCTGTCGTCGCTTGAAAGAGAGGGAAAAAGGGCGCGAGCAGTCACCCATTCAGGCCATTCCATGGTTGGGGCATAACCATCGCTGGCATGAAGATAGCGCTCCAATCACGATGCGAGATGGTACAATCGCTTTCCGGTTGAATGATCCAATGTAAAGGAGATGAAATCCGAAAGGTAGCGCGGTATGAAAAAGCCAACCTTGCGGGCGGTGAGGCCGTGGTTTCTCATCCGCCGTTCATTTGAGAGGTGATGAACGATGTCTGCAGCAGAGCAGCTGTCCTGTGTGGATACGTACTCCACAATTTCATTTTTTAGTCGTGCTAACCGTGCTTCTTTCTGTGTTCCGTTGCCCTTCATGTTGCTCATGTTATACATCGACTTCAGCGTATATCAATGGTCGATGGGGTATCCGTGGGAGCCCGGAATTAGAGGGTATCAAGCACATCATTCCATTTCTTGGAAGAACCGCGACGAAACATCCCTTCGTGGAATTGGCGCTGAGGTAAATGAGTGGCTCTCGCCAACCGGCCGCGATTATCATAACAGCCGTAGCGCGTGTGAACTGGAACCATGGTGACGCTGAGATCGATTTCAGGCGATTGGTTAGGCGGCGAGGCGCGTTCGACTACCTCGCGCTCTCCATCCCAAATGATGTCCTCTGGCTCTGGCGCATCAATGGACTCGTGTTCGAAGTGAAGTGAACCTTCAGCAGGTTTGACCGCTCTCCAGGTTCCTGAACGGCCGTTATCAAGCCAGGACACCATGGCTTTCATTTGCTCAATGGTGGCCATTGCCATGTGCGTCCCTTCCCACCAACCGGGCATTCGAGCGAGTGTGATATGGTGCACGCCGGGGTAGGCGTCTCGAGGATCGAGGCTGTCTGCATACGTTCTGCAGAGCCCGGTGATTCGGACTGTATAGATGGGCATGGCGCCAATTCGTATGTCTTGAAGTCGGTAAGGATTGGCAAGTTCGCCAAGGAGCAAGAATGGGCGGCGTTGGCTCATTGGAGCAGCGGAATGTTCTGCTAACAACTCGTCAACCGTTCCATCGGGGGAGGTAAACGAGGCACAATATGCTTGGAGTGAAACGCCGGTGAGCAATTCTGTTGATTCGTGACTTGGATGCGATAGGGTGCTGAGACTCCTGTCGGAAAAGAACAGGGGTGATTCGGGGAGGGCCACTGGAGAATTTGCCGGAGCGTAGGGCCACAGCCGAGGGGAAGCGTCTCGCATGCGTCCGCCTCACTGCTAGAAGGTATCAAATCAACGCCTATGATTGGAAGACGGTTTCCTGCAGGCATTGGGGGCACGTCACTTTGATTGGACGAATTGATGGAATGCCAAGTGCGACTCCACATGAAGGGCAAAGAATGGCTTGTTCTACGCGTTCTCTGCGCTGAGCGGCTTCTGCGGAGGGATCGTATTCAAACCTGAGATTCTGTTTGTCAATCAGTGAAGGAGATGATGGAAGGGTTGGTGTTTCCTTCGTCGATGGAGCAAATTGGTTTGGATCACTTTGAGGTTGATTTGCCTCGGATGGAGGGGTTATTTGCTGTTCAATCCAAGCAGAAGTTACGCCGTAGGACGCGGCAATTCGGTCGATTTCGAGCATTCGGTCATACCCTGTCATTGCTGCAAGGGATTGGAGAACGTTGTCTGGGACCGAGGTCATGGATCATTCGAACGGCCTGACTCTTTTCACTGTTAAGTTATAATGTGTCGAAGGGTTTGCCGGTATCCGGAACCCTACAACATGGATGTGGAAAATATCATGTCGCCGAAAGCCTTGAAAGAGAAGCGCGTGCGCCGCGCAACCAAGAGAGGGACCTCAATGCCTCAAACCCGCCCCCGTAAGCTGACGAAGGAAGTCATGGCGAGAATGTCGCCGCGGCAACGTGCTGAAACTGCGCGCTCAATCACGTGTGGCGAGACCATGCTTGAGGCGCATTGGGTCTGGTTTGATGCATCGATGGCTGATGTCATTGACGACCTCACCAAAAACAACTGGGATCACGTCTTCGTCATCAACCATGATGGAGCGCCCCAGGGACGAATTCATGCCGTCGACGTGTTGAAAATTATTGCTCGAAAGAAAGTCAACAGGGAGATTGCATGGATGCATGGTATTCCTGCACAACAACTGGTCAACCTTCCTCCCATAACCGTCACGCAGGCCACCCCGTTGCTCAAAGCGGGCGCCCTCATGCTTGCTCATGATCTGAACCAGATTGCAGTTGTCGACGACGAAGGGGCGTTGGTCGGTGTTGTTGGCCATCAAACAATGGCCAGACACATGCCGAAGTTCATCCTGTGATCAAATGCCCCAATAGCGTTCGGCTTGGGCTTGTTTGGCTTGTAATGAGCGCACAATTGTCATTGTCATCCACAAAACAACAACCCAAATCAATGGGTTCGTGAGGTCTTCAAGCACTTTTCCTACACTGAACTCATAGGCTGTTCCGCTTAGAACCTCAGTTGCAATTTCGAGGGCTGTATCGACGAAGGAATACACCACCATGCCGAAAATACTCAAGACGATGAGTCGGCCAGAAAACGAACCGCGCTTCAGTCTAAGGAGCATGAAGCCAGCGGTTGAGGTGAGGAAGGCAATGACGATCCAAGCCAATGCTTTGTGGATTGCTGAAAGCCATACGATGGATTGAGAAGACACCTCTTCAAGCACCGTGTATTCGCGCCAGCCCTCTGCAACTGCAAATATTGCGCTGAACAATGTCGCCGTCCAAAGCAGGGAAGAGAACATCGCAGCATCTGCGTTTTCTCGCATTTCCTGAATGACTTTGTTGACCGTTGTTTCGATGCCGGCGCCCTTGCTAAGAATGTAAAGGCCGGTGACCATTGGAAGTCCACCGATCAAAAGCCCGCCAATTTCGTTTGGCAGCATGATGCCGAGACCGAAGACGGCGAGCACAAGTCCGAAAGGAATCATAATTTTAGCACGCCATTTTGGATCTTCAAGCGCCTTGACGATGTAGTAATATGTGCCCTCGATACCTTTGGACTGCTTGACGATAATTTTCTCAACGTGGTCAATACGAACTTGAGATTGGATGATTGGAAGAACAGATTCGTCCTCTGCTCCATCGGTGACAAGGATCGCCTTATCGGGCTGGAATTGTGCAACGACCTCTTCCAGTTGGGCTGCAATGGCGCGGTCTGAACGAATGCCTACCTTTTCGTCACCAGTAAGAATCGCAATTTCCACCTCGTCTTCTTCCGGCTTCTTCTCAAGGATTTTGTCGTGGGCCGAAAGCGCACCCAGCATAGCGTTCGTGTCGCTTTCTTCCGGGTCTGCGATGCCGAGTTTTAGGGCTGCAGTCAGCACTTGCCTGCGGCCGATGACGGGGCCTCGAATTGCAGTTTTGATGCCGAGGTCATTGTCTCGGTCAACTGTCAAAACGAGTGTTCTTGCCATCAATAATCACCGGCGGTCGTCTAACCCTAACCACTCACCCAATTCAAAGTCTTCGCGCGAAAGCCCAAACAAAACCCTACAATTTGAGTTTAATTTGAAGGCGGCTCTTCAGAATCCTTCGGCTGAGGTTCTGCTTCGGGCTGGGGTGCCGGCTGCGTTCGCGCTTTCCATCGCTGAGTCGCCCGTATGTACTTCAAAGGATGATCGAGCCATGGTTGGTCGCACAATCGATCATCACCGGGGAGCACAGGGCAGTTGTGATTGACTTTCAATTTCCCACACCCAGATGGTGTGTAACCGTGTTGATAGACATGGTCGACTTGGTATGATGTTGTGCTTTCATTAAAATCGGGCGCGCCTCGGAAAAAGTTGACACAGGTTTCCTTTGGCAGAGCAAGAACCGCCGACATAGAGGCTAGGAAGACGCGGCCGAAGTGATTCAGATTCACGCCCGTTGCCAAATCAGAGGCGGCTTTTCGCATACAAGGTGGCCAGTCTTCTTCTGCCGCACCCACCAGTGCAATCGCTTCACTCGCTTGATTGGACATAAGGTTGCGAACCATGCCAACCGGTTCAGCGAGACGGATGGCAAGGTCGGTTGTCACCTCTGCCATTTTCTCAAGGGCATCTTGTTCGACACCGTTCTTAATGCGTTCACGCAACAGTCTCGCCAACTTGGCAGACGAACCATAGGTTGGCTCGTCGAACAATGTGACCCACCCCTGGTTGACGTCGCAGTTTGGCAACCGCCAACGAGCCCCCGTGATTTTTGGGCAGATTTCGATAAAGTCACTCAGGCCAATGTCCCACACCGGCCCGGATTGGGATTGGCGTAATGCACGCATATCGCCCTTGCCCGATCCTATGCTCATCGCAGCTTGTCTGCCACCCTTGCCCTCTTTTCGTTCAAGTTGGCTGATGTAGGTGCGGGCGATCAGTTCGATGTTTTTGCTATCTTTGATCAAAATTTGTTCGGCTCGCGCCGCCTCCGCTTGTGCCCAGCGAGCAATGAGCCGCTCATCTTCGGAAGCGCAAACAACGAGTCGAGCATAGTAAAATGAGAATGCCTCAATGATTCGGCCTTCCTCTGTAAATAAATCTCCACCTACAACCTCGACGCCTTCCTTGGATTGAATGGAGTCGATGAGCCTAATTCGAGCACGTGAACGGGCTTTTTCCATCCATGAGCCGTCCAGCAGTTCGTCCAAATCAATGCCGTGATTGACTGCCATTGAACGGATCCAATCGCTTGCCTGTGGCAGGAATGGATAACGAGCAAATGTGACCTCGTCATCAAGTTCCGGCAGGGACCTTGGGACGGGCATGCTCCACCCAAGCGCGCCGACCGCATAAGAACTTCAACGGACACTTGATGTGGCCCCTACAGGACCACAGTTCATGCACGAGGCCGTCGATCAGCGCCTCATCGATGTTCAAGACGAGGTGCGAAGGGCCTTTGAATGGGCCATGGAGGACGATTCTCGTTCTGCAGCCGAACTGATCGAACTTGTGGACAACCTCGCTTCTTCCATCCCATTCTGGAGCGCCCAAGGGCGCATGGATTGCCTCGAAAGGGTTGGGCGCCGGCTACGCGAAGCTGGGCTGGTCACCATCTTGGGGGCAGCGGCCACACCCAACGAAGCGCGTGCTTTGGCTGAAAAGGACGGCGTTATCATTGCCGCAGATGGATCGGTTGGAGCATTGGACTCCTTTCATCAGCTTGCGTGCGTCGTGTCCGACTTTGATGGAGGCCAGTACCTTGAATCCGCTGCAAAAGAGGGTGTGCCAATCGTGGCCCACGGGCACGGGGATAATACGGTGCGTGGCGGAAAGGCGCTTACAACGTGGGCTGAATTCGAATCCCCGCCCCAATTGATCCTCAGCCACCAAACGACCCTCATGCATCATGGCGCTCACAATTTTGGTGGATTCACCGATGGTGATCGAGCGGTTTGCTTCGCACTCGCAATGGGTGTAAAGAAAGAAAATATTGCCCTTGTGGGCTTCTCACTCAACACTGTTGGGCGATGGTCTGCAACGACAATACCTGGACGGAAACTGGAAAAATTGAGTTGGATGTATCGCATTTTGGAGATGCTTGAATTACATGGTTCTATACTGTCGTAGTAATACATACTATCAAAAGTAACAATACGCACTAAAAGATAACATGGAACGAAAGCAAGTGGTCAATCTGGTGTTATGGCCAGTCGCTTTGTTGGTTCTCAACAGCCTTTGGATGAGCGTGGCTGGTGGCGTAGCACCTTACGAAATCAATGATAAGGATCACGCTATCGAAACTCGAACTGTAGAATTAGACTCCGTGTTTGGGCAATCAAAGGCGATGCCCGCAGATTTTGATGTGGAATTCACGGGCATTTCGGTCGACGATGGTCGGGTCTCATGGACCATTCGCGATTCCTCAAATGCTGTTGTTGCTCAATGGAGCGGCATGCTTTCTGATGGCGCTCCTAGCTGGGTTGGTACGCTGAAACCCGGCACATACACCGTTGAAACTGTGGTCGATGAGGGCATCATTGCTGAACAGGTTTTGTTCATCCAACCATTCGAATCCTATCGGCTCGAAGGGCACATTGTTCTCTCGACTTGTTTGTTCATCGTTGCCTTCGGAGAGGTGTTCATCCGTCAAAAGGCCGATGCCTATCTTTCAAAGCGTGCTGCATCAAAGCCGGCCCAACCCGAAAAAAGTCCTTTCAAGCCACTCAAAACAGGTATGCCTGAAGAAGATCTGGCGTTGGATGAAGATGGCCCATGGCGTTCACCGATTGGTCGCTAAACCATTGTCTCACTTTCGATGGTGGACGCTGACCGTGCCGCACACCCTGCACCAGACCTTGGTTCCGTCTTTGCGGGGGGTTGCGCCAGCAACGTCGATTTTTACGCCGCAAACGCATGTCACCGTGTTCTGCATGAACACACCGAAGCGGTGATGATTGATGAACTCAGCGCTTATTTTTCCTGCGTCATCCATGCTTCGAAACACATGAAACTCTTCTTTGCTGAGAAGCCTTTGACCTCGCCAAAGGTGAACGATTTAATCGTTCTATCGTCCGAAACAATTGATTTGATGATCTTGTTTTTGTTGTCTTCTCGATGTTCTCGTTCAATGATAGCCCAGCCTCGAAGCAGGGTCATTGTATCACGCCGCAACAACGGAAGAAGTGATGGGAGGTGGGCAATGCTGTCATGTGGCAAATTGACAAGAAGGAGATCAAAGGTTTCGCGCAGTTCTGGATTCGTCGACCACAGTGTTGCGTCTTGGCAAACTGTCTTTGCTGGAGAAAGAGGTTGACAAGGGCTGCCGTCAATTTTTTTTCTGCGGCCTTCCAAATACGCGAGGTTGTCATTCAACAATTCCACTGCATCGGGATTGATATCACCTGCACGATACCCTTTGACAAGTTCCGGTTCGCACAACAAAGCACCCATGCTTGGCCCTACACCGGCATACGGATCAGCAATAATGAGTTCACGGCCAAGGTGTTCTCTCAATTTATTTGCACTCTCGAGGGTACCGATTCGTTCATTTGAGAGCCGTGCTGAGAAGTAGGCCTTTGAAGCATCGACCCAGAGAAGGTATCCATTCTCCTTGATTCTTGTTCGTGTTCCAGTTGTGCCATCCCGGGTGGCGAGGGGATGGAGCTTGCGAACGCGGAAATCACCTTGAACTCCAAGGTCCGCGCATACAAGTCGGATATTTGGAAGCTGAGTGAGCATGGCATCGGCTATGGTTTCTGCAATGTGCCAAACCGAATCCTCGATTTTCACAATGAGAACATCCCCTTGTGTCTCGTATGCGTTTGGTAACTCTTCCTTGTGAGCACTGTAGGTTTCAGGATCCAAATGTTCGCTCCAATGTGTTGGGGTTTTTCCACGAGGTTCGAGTTCTACAATCGCTTGACCGAGCCATGATTTGTCGCCTTCTGAAGGCGCTGTGTCGTTGAGAGGTATCGCTTTGTTTCCGTCGTCGAGTGTGCTGACTCCAACGTGCTCAGCGAGCCATTTTTCCAAGCGGCAACGCTGCAACCAGTGTTGGGTTTGCGCGCTCGGCACACTCAAATGACGCATGATGCTCGCTCCATCCAAGCGAAGGTGAGGTTTGAGCATGACGGCTGAGCGCAACATCACAACCGACCTTCCTTCAACCGGATTATTGCTCATTGGGATGGGGCCTGGGCGGCTTTCAGCCATGAGCCTCGAGGCGATTGAAGCTGCAAAGGCTTCTGATGTTCGTCGGTATGAGGCGTACACTGCGTTATGGCCCCAATCTGAACTTGATGCGCTCGAAGCGGCAGTTGGCTCGATTGAGAAGGTCATGCGGCCTGAAGTCGAACAGCCCGATGCCTTGTTTGAATTGGCACGAACTTCCTTAGTGGCTCTGCTTGTTGTCGGCGATCCTTTGCAGGCAACCACGCACGTTGACTTGCAACTTCAAGCCGCAGAAGCCGGAATTGAATGTCGAGTCTTTCACGGTGTTTCTATCACCACTTTAGTCACTGGAGCCATTGGACTATCGAATTACAAATTCGGACGTCAAACAACCCTTACCTACCCCTATGGCGGGTGGGTTGCCACTTCCCCATTGGAAGTTATCGCTGTGAACATGCATCAAAACCTCCACACCCTTGCGCTGTTGGACTTGGATCCAACGGGAGAAGGTGTTGGCCACCAAGTGCCAATGAAGCCATCAGACGCCCAAGTTTCTCTTCGATTGATGTGGGACAAACTTGGTGAAATGCTTGATGAGATGCCGCGCGAAACGGCGCTCGAAGCCATGCGCCACGAAGCATGTGCTGTTTTCCTTGCGCGAACGCTTGACGATGTTCATGTCGTGCTGTGCGCTGACTTGGGTACAGATGATGAGTGCATGGTGGCAACGACCGTGGGCGCTCTTGGGGACCTCGAAGGGGGGCGACTCAACAGCCTTGTGTTCCAATCTAAGGCGAGTGAAGTTGAAGAGAAGGCTTTGCTTCGTTGGCAATGAGGGTGTGTGATTCCATGTCTGATGAAACAATGATTCTGCTTTCCTTCCTCCTCTTCATGTTCTTCTTTGCAGGCGTAGGTCTCGCCTCGATGAGGGTCAAAGAAGACACGACCGACGATTACCTCGTAGCTGGAAGAGGTATGCATCCTGGGTTAGCTGCGCTTTCCGCCGTCAGTACATGGAACTCTGGCTACATGTTCATCGGGTTCATCGGATTCATTTACATCCAAGGTTACTCTGCGATCTGGATTGCCCTCGTATCCACAATTGGCCAGCTTGTCGCCTGGATGTGGTTGTACAAATACATCCAGAAAGAAGGCGAAGAACGGGGCATTCGTTCCCTTACCTCACTTGTCTCAAACACGACGGGGTCGCCTGAAGCAAAGGTTGCCGCAATTCTCTCTGTGATCTTCCTCTCCATCTATGCGGCCGCACAACTGACTGCGGGCGGGGTTGCACTGGAAACAATGCTGAACTGGGCGCCGACCGTCGGTATCCTCATCGGATTCGTCCTCGTTGTTGCCTACTGCTACGCCGGAGGAATTCGCGCTTCGATTTGGACCGACGCGGCTCAATCAAGCGTGATGATCGTCGGCTCAACAATCCTGTGCCTCGTTGCCGTCAAGAGCTCTGGTGGACTCTCGGGGCTGCACAATGAACTTGCGGCAATTGATTCGTCAATGGTCAATGTCTTCCCCTCAGGGTTGAAGTTCGGTGCGACCTTGTGGATTGCTGCCTTCTTCTTGGGCGGGCTTGGTGTGGCTGGCCAACCGCAAGTGGTTTCCCGTGTGATGACGCTGAAGGACGATGCGGCTCGAAAGCAAGCCATGGTGTGGTTCTTTGTTTGGCAAACTCCATTCATCATTCTCATGTTCATTATTGGTTTGGCATGCCGTGTGTTGTTGCCAGAACTCGGTAGCGATGGCGCTCAGACTGGTTTGCCAATGCTCGCCATGGAGCAACTGAACCCGTTCCTCGGCGGCGTTATTTTGGCATCAATTTTTGCCGCTACAATGTCAACCGCTGACAGTCAAGTTCTCGCTTGTACTGCTGCAATCACCGACGACGTTCAGCCAGATTGGAGCCAAGATCACAAAACGACAAAAATGGTCACACTTGCAATGGCTGCTTTCGCTACAGTGATCTCGCTTGTGGGCCAACAGTTTCCCGGGTTCGGCGATTCGGTGTTCGCTCTCGTTGTTTTGGCCGTCTATGGCTTAGGTGGAATCTTTGTTCCGATGATCCTGATACGCATGTCGGGCTATGAGCCTGATACCACACACTCAGTCATGATGATGATCGCTGCGATGAGTGGCGTTGTGGTGTGGACGGTTCTTGGCTACGGCGATGCTGAGGGGATCTTCCCGTCTGTTCCAGGCGTCGGTGCTGCATTTGCTACTCACTTCCTGCTTTGCTGGTTGCGCGATGAATCGCCAAGCAATGCGTTTGGGCGTTATGCTATGCCCACTCAAAAGCCAGCCGCTGTTGGGCTTGCCATTCTTCTCGCCGTGGTTGCCGTCACTGAGGTTTCTTACGTCAAACTCGCGCCAGAATCGAATGGCTCAGCTGCTGGCAACGGCGGTCAGTACACAATGAATTACACCATTGAGGAATGGGAGAAAACGGAGACCTTGTTCATCGGCGACGGGCAAACTGCACAATTCTCCTTCACCTATGATGAAATGTTCACCGCTACACTAGGCATTGAATTCTACATTTCGTATGCAGAGAGCAATGAATTGATCACGAGCACATGTGATGATGTTACAGTTGAACCCGACTTCAGTAATGTCGTCGGTCCTCATGATGAAGTCGATGACTCGGCAAAAACTACCTCTACATGCGACGCCTCACAACAACTGATGGCTTCGATCACAACCGATTCGACCCTTACAGAATTCGGGACGAGTGTTGGAACCTATACCGCTAATGGTACGATGAGTGAACTCGAAGCGAATGCGGAGCGCATGAACAACATCGAGCGAATGGTTGGCTCCTATGAAGCCGGAGTCACCGTCACTGGCAATTCTGGGCCCATTGGCGGAGACAATGGTGAATCTGTGACCATCACATGGCGCGGGCTGATGCTCGCTGCAGGCGAAATTGTCCCTGCTTGATCACAGCGTAAACCGTTGACCTTGTTGGGCGACCATCCAACCTGTTTGTGCCAAGAGAGCAGATGCTTCGCTGCTTGGATCATAGAGAGGGTTGGTGTGGTTCAAATGAATAAAGTAGATTTCTGGATCGCCACCTTGGCGAGGTCCGAGTAAATCGATGGTTTGGCTGACGGGTGGGTGTGGCACCTTGTCTTGGTTGCGTCCGGACAGTTCATCGCTTGACCAAAATGTGCCGTCGATCAATGCAATATCCACCTTGAGCGCTTCCAGCCATGAGCGAATGCTCGGTTGGTTGTGCCGTTCTAGGGTTTCAGCCCATGTGTCGTGATCTGGCAAGAAGAGCAGGGAGCGATTTGGGCCACGGATCACGAAAGCATGCATGTCAGAAAGTTCGTCTCTATGGGGGACGTGTACTGGCTGGATGGTGAGGGTGGGGGTGAATTGGAGGTTGTCTCGATCGTGGAAGGTGGTTGGTTGGAAAACGCCTTGATCAACCATCAGTGCCCATT
>CBFIIS010000030.1:0-19666 GCA_965662715.1 Candidatus Poseidoniaceae archaeon
CCACCAACCAATTGTCTCTCGCCAATCGAAGAAATGCTGATCAAGAAAGGGTTGTCCAAAACAATCGATTCAAGGTTCATCTCAACCCTGACTCGGGCCCCTGCAGTCACTCAAGGCAACCCATACCAGGTCGAAGTGGGCCTGATTTTTGGAGGCAATATGCCTGCAGATAAACCGGTGGAAATCTTAAGATTCGCAAACAGGGTCCCCCTCATGTATCAGCAAGGAGGTTGTTTGTTAACCAAGGCCATCGAAAGCGTAGATTGGCGCCAATATGGTCTTGAACAACCAGGAGCAAAAGGTGTGCCAAAGGGCCCTGCTGCGATTTTAGTGCATTTAGCAAGCACCAACGTTCAATTTACTTCCGAAGCAAAAGAAGCTCTTGCCGATAACGGTGAGGTCATCGAAGAAGCGAGAAAAGCCATGCTGGAAATGGGCCGTGGTTTGAGGAAGCACCTCGAGAAAAAGAAGAAGATGGCGAAGACCAAGGAGAAGTTCGAATTGATCAATGACATTCTTCCTGCAATTGCTGAAAAGTCGGCGCAAATCCTCGGAAAACCCATCCCCGATTTGGCTGGTTCAATTACGAAAATTATGTCTGCAGTGATCTCTGAAACGAGTACGACTTGGAACAAAGAGACCAAACAAACAGATGTTTCAATCACCTTATTCAACTACACAAGCAGATCCCGAGCCTACACCATGCTTGCGACATGGCCAGAAAAAGAAGGTGCTGAAATGCTCAACAACGATACTGGCGGCCGAAAGGAAGCCACTGGTGTTTGGGCATGGAAATTGGCTGCACTTGAACCTGGAGAAAAAGCAGTGATTTCCTACAGCCTTGCCAACCTCGAACGAGGGGATTGGACTGAAACTGATATTTTCTTCCGCGGCTCGCAAGACGTCATCGGGGCCAGCAAGATGGATGAGAAGTTCTTGGAAGAAATCCGTCGCCAAGAAAAGGCGCTGAAGGAGACTGAACAAGGAGGACTCGAAGAGGAAGTCATCGCAGAGCAGAGGGAACCACTTGGGGAGCCAAAGGTCGCGCCTCCGAGCGGACAAACAACATTGTTTGGAGGTGATGTTTGATGACACGAAGACACACAGCTGAAGAGACAACTGAGGCCATGCACCTGATTGTTGGAGAAATGTATGATCGAATTGTCAAGGGAGAACCACCGACGATGACGCTGCCAGTACGAACAAAAAACAACATCGGGTTTGACAAGAAACTTGGCGTTTACAAGTACGGCAAAAAACAATCCGTGCGTGATGCAACTAGCCTCGGTTCGGCAAAACAATTGCTGCGTGCACTCCACGTCGTCGAATTCATCGAGGAGATGCTCGCTGCTGGAAAATCTTCGACCCTGAGAGAGATGTACTACATATCCGAAGCATGGGGGCTTGGAAAATTCGGTAGTCAAAATGAATCGAACAACCTCGCTGAAGATTTGGAGATTGTCACCAAGTGCCTTCGTGAAGATTTCAAGTTAAGGCCTGAAGAAGATGGTGCAAGAATGATTGGAAACCTCACGCTACGAGAACGAAACCGGCGTGGCGAATGGATGAGGATCAATGCCCGTGACGATGTGGGGGATTCAGGATATGGCGTCCCATACAATGTCGAGGCAGAAAAAATTGAACTGCTTGAACACGATATTGATTTCATCATGGCCATCGAGACCGGTGGTATGTTTGACAGATTGATTGAGACTGGTTTTGACGAAGAGTTCCGTTGCGGCCTGTTGCACTTGAAGGGTCAGCCTGCGCGTTCAACACGTCGTATCATGAAGCGAATGAGTGAGGAATGGGATGTGCCTGTCGTCGTCTTCCTTGACGGCGACCCGTGGTCGTTCAGAATTTTTGCTTCAATTGCGTACGGAGCTATCAAAACAGCGCATATCTCAGAGTATTTGGCGACCCCATCCGCAACCTATCTTGGTATTACTGCAGATGATATTGTTGCCTACGACTTACCAAACGATGATCTCTCAAAGAAGGACATTGAAGCCTTGAACGCTGAATTATCCGATCCAAGATTTGCAGATGGTTGGTGGCAAGAACAGATCAACATGATGCTTGAACTTGGCAAAAAGGCTGAACAGCAATCACTGGCCAAGTATGGTCTTGATTTCGTGACCGAAACTTACCTGCCAGAAAAGCTTGCAGAACTTGGTTTGGCCTGAAGCGAGGATTCATTGGGGAAGAGCGGTAGGTGAGACCATGGCTCAGTCCACCCGCAACCCATGGCCAATGCGTTTGGCAATTGCTGGAGCGGTGCTGATTATTCTTGGTGCGTTTATACTGAACTCGCAAGACCAGGCCATCGATGAATCCTATGATCCAAGAGTCATTGCAGTCACTGAAACGACTGGTGCTGGTGGTGAAGTGGCAACGCTCAGCGAGGGATGCTATTACGCAGTCACTCTTGAAGGTGAAAACAACGTTGACCTCAATTTGACTCGAATTGAAGGGTCTGCCCGTATAGATACTGCAGAAGAGCGCAAAATTTGCGCTTCTGATTGGTTTCCCATGGCCTCTGATGGCACAAGTTTTGTGATTACTGAGGGTTGGGAAGTCGAGCAGGAAGGAGAATATGCCCTTGATATAACGTGTCAAGCCGATGCTGATTGTACGAATGATACGGTGTATCTTGTTCACACCAATCCGCACCAATTTGCAATCCTTACCAGTCCAGGCTTGTTGTTTGGAATGGCTTCATGCTGCCTTGGGCTGACCATATTACCCCTTGCTGGCGTCATCTTGTGGCTGTCAAGAATGAATCAAAGTAAGGGCTCTGTTGTGATGATGAATCCAGATGGGACCATGACCCAAGCCACTGAGCTTACGCCTGATATGATGGCCGCCTTCGCCCGGGGCGAAAATCCATTGCAACAAAATGTGGCACCACCATTTGCAGACACCGGGCTTGGAGAGACCGAAGAATTCATCGATGGTAAAGAAAGCGTGATGAAGGGAAGTTTGCTGACCACCGAACAAGTCTATGCCTTGATGCGCGGCGATGTTGAAGAGGCAACCCAACAAGTCGGCGACCCATTTGCTGACCGCCCTTCAATTCACCAACCAGCGGCTCCAAAGAAGGACCCGAACACCGCGCATATCGCTTCATGGGATGAAGGTCACGATGAGTCGGATCTTCCCCTGGTTGAAGAGCGGCCTAAAGTTCGCCCAGTTCAGCGCGAAAAACAAGTCGATGAATCCACTAAGGATTGGAAGAGTTGGGATGATTTGTGAGGTGGATGCATGTGGGGCAGAATTGGTCGGATCCTATTGGCACTTCTCTCAATCGCTCTACTGATTGGAGCATTCATCGGCACAGATGGTGTCAGTGATGGAAGCAAGGAACAAGCCATGTTACCGCCGTGCAGCGTTGATGAAGGTTTACCATTGATTGATGATGATGAAGTCACGTGCTATTGGGGGATGTCTGAGGAGATTCTCGAATTGAGCAAAGAAGTCGATTTAGCTGATGTTTCTGTTGATGTATCTTGGACAAAGAGCGGCGTTTGGATTGGCATTGCGGAGGCGTCAGAAGCCGAGAAGTGCACTCAGCGGGACGGGTATTACGAGTGCGAAAAATTCGCAGTGGATCTTGTTGCTGGTGGTGAATCAGCGAACGGTGGCTTCAATTGGAACGCAGCCAGTGGTGATTATCGATTTGTAGCCGGCGGAGATGATGTGCAGTCACTCCAGCAGTTTGAGGTGGAATGGCAATATGAGGCGTCTCTTCCTTCGAGCACGGCATGGCCGCTTGTTGCTTTTGGAGTCTTCTTCGCATTCCTAGCAGCGTTCGGACCAAAGCGTACTTTCAACGCGATTTTTGATTTGATTTAATTTCAGGGCTTGGACTGATTGAACCACCCTGAATCAAAATACCCAATCGTCTGTTTCAGCGTGGCCTTCATATGGGGCCCCCATCTAGGGAACCTCAGGTTGAGCACTATGAGCGATCTCGAAACTGCTTTGAAGCTGCTACAAAACAAACTACGTCGCCAGATCCTCGAGCGACTTGTCAGGGAACCTCATTACCCCTTACAGCTCGCTGACCTGCTTGGCGTCAGCCAACAAGCGATCAAAAAGCATCTGAAGGAGCTTGAGCGCGGTAATTTCGTCATGAAGATGGAAGTTCCTAGCGAAAAAGGAGGCCCTCCTCGCACCATTTACAGTGTCCAACAATCGATGTCGCTGCGAATTGATCTCGGTCCTGACCTGTTTTCTGTAGAGCAACGTTCGTTGCCTGCAGGAGGGCCTATGCGCTTGTCAAATCGACTTCCAACGGGCGTAGAGAGTGTTGTCCAAACCATCAGTGGACGCAAGAAAATCTCAGTAGGCGAGGGGATTGCCCACATCCAACAAGTGACCGAAGTGCTCGAAGATTTAGACAGAAAACGCGACGCCCTCATTGCGCTGCATCAGCATATTCGGAGCCGAGTCTCTGCTGGTGTTGATTCTGACTTTGACCATTATGAACAACGTACTGTCGTACACAACCTGATCAATGCTCCAACTGCGAGATTAGACCTTACAACCCTCGCTCGAGAGTTCCAATTAGGTCCATCTCAACTTGACACCCTCGTTGATGAGGTCAAGAAGCGGCTTGAGAAGCAACTCTCCGAGCGGGCCGGCCACGTCATTGCAAGCAGCAATGACAGGGACTTACGCTACTGGATTGGCAAGTAGCGCCAACTTGATTCAAGGCGAGCTCAAATCAGTTCTCGTCGTTTCCAAGCACTGAAATCAATGATGATTGCTCAGCAAGTCGCTTGTTCACATCATCACGTCGTCCTTTACCAACGAGGTAAACGACACCGAGTAGAGCGAATGTCAAGAGAATAACTGCGAATGGAAGCGCAGTCTTACCCACGACTTCACCAGCAACATCGAGGAACGGGTTCTCCGATTCAAGAGGTGTGGAAACCGCTTGCACGTTGTCACGCTCACTGGTCTCGACAATCTCATTGAGCGGGTCGACGACGACGTAAACGCCGTGACTTCCTGCACTGACTGGATAGAGTAAGTACAATTCAATCGACTTCGATTCTTCGGAGGCATCAGGGGCAAGGAGAGCACCGATGACTTGTCGCATGACGATGCGATCTTCTTCACAGCCGTTCTTCTTGATTTCATTTTCCGTGTCTGCGTCTCCAGCATCTGGATATTCACAAAGGATGATTTCAATATCGGTAGCGTGAGTGTTTCCGTTGTTCTCGAGAAGCACTCGAATTGGGATTGTTTCACCGACTGCAGCCTGGGTAATGGACGCCTTCACTTCGGTGATGTCCAAGTTTGGTGCTCGCAATCGCAGGGTGATGATGAACTCGTTTGTGTCAAGAGAGTCGCCGTCCCAAGCAGGAGAATCATCGTGGTCGCCACCTTCCATCATGTTGCCCATCTTTGAAACGACCTTGAGACCGAGGCTTCGAGTATCGAGCTTTGCTGATGGAGCGATGGTTACGATGGCTACCATCTGGTGAGTGGTGTACGGGGCCATCATTGGCATGTAATACGCGTCCAAGGATTCAACGTAGATGCACTGATCATCAATGGTGTCCGCAAACACAACATCTGGATTCAAGACAGCGTCTTCATTTCCTGTTTCAACCGGTACGGATTCAATCACTTGACATGATTCCTCGGTGGTAAGGTCCGTGCCAAGTTGCTTGACCATGCGCCACTCGACATTCCATCCGGTGAGTGTACCCATACCTGGAAGTTCAGACCAAATGAGGGTTTCACCGTCTCGTTGAGATGTGTGGTTGTCTAATCGTGCCCAATCTGGGACGTTTCCGTTGTTCGTGATGTTGACTTCGAATCGGACGATTCGGCCTGGGGCCGAGGTCTTGATGGCGTTGTCAACAGTATCGTCCATTGAAATCTGCATGTCATAGAATTCCTGAACATACACTGGGATTTCCTGTGTGAATCGCAAGCGGGTCAAACGACCGCTGGCATCCGGATAGGATTCCTCGGAGAATGTTTGGAAGACAACTGTGTAGATGCCTGCCTCAACTTGGTCTGGAACGTTGATTTCAACGTCGAAGAGTTGTTGAGTATCCCTGGAAAGTTCATCGAGGCTCTCACGGGGGACTTCAATGTCCCAAATGACGTCGACACCAGCTGGATCTGTGACACGTGCAAGACGGTAATCAAAGCGATCTGGTCCGTTTCCATAGTTGGTGACTGTGGTTGGGAGAATCAGTTGCTGGCCAGGGTTGACTGCAATCACATCTTGCCCGTTCATGGTCATCAAGTCATCTTCATCGATATCCGCCTCAGCGCCAAGCGAATACACGTGATTGACATTGGTTGAGAGGATCTTGGAAGCCGATATTCGAGGGTATCCTTCGAGGTAGGCTTTGAGAACGACTGCTGGACCAAGTCCGGCCGACGCAAGCGTTGGAGCGCAGACTTCGACGCCTACTTCGTAGGTGACATAGTCGTCGCCGTTTGGAATGTTCCAAGCCCGTGGTGTGTCCATTGGAACACTGTTTCCGCCAGGTGCATTCGAGAAGTCAAGGTTCACGACCCAGTTGTCTTGGCGCCATGCGTCAAGCGAGGTGGTGTCTGGCTTCATTTCAGGTGCGCCTGGTGTAGTAAACACGAGGTTGCCTGAATCAAAGTTCTTGGTCACATCAATTGGATAGGTGACACATTCGCCCGGATCGACGTATTCGCTGGTATCGAAGATTTCCATCACGATATTACCAGTTGAACGAATCGATACGAAGATACCTAATTCAAGAATATCATACGTTCCTTTCTCAATCGACTTGATCGGTTCACCTTCAGACCAACCTTTCAGATAGATGACAAACGCACCGGGGTCTTCAGAAGTAGGCACTAAGACTTCGAGGTTCTTGGTCACAGATTGCCCTGGATCCAACTCCACACTGGTTGGGAAATTTACCGCCCAGTTGAACGGAAGCAACCATTCTTGTTGGCCTTCAAGGGTGTAAGGATCCCAGAAGATGAAGCGGTCGAAGACGTTTCCAGTGTTGGTGATGGTGATCGAGAAGATGGCTGTTTGGCCTTGCTCGATGTCCGCCATGCTGTGTGATGTATCCAAGTTGATGCCGTGTACAACATCCATCAAGGTACGGGTTGTCATGTCGGATTGAATAGCTGGATCTTTGTACGACTGAGCAGTCACTCTGATATCAGCCAACTCATCGCCGTTCGCTTGGTACACCGAAGGAGCTCGCACACGCAGATAGAACCGCATGTCTTCTCCACCTTCGAGGAAAATTCCTGTGTCTGGCATGATTGTGGTGTGGTTGTCAGCGAAGAACAGGGTTGCAGTCCAGTTCTGTGGGACGCCAGAGAGGTTGAGTCCGAAGGTGTCGGCCACGAGATCCTTTGGACCAGGTGTTGAGTTGTTCATCGTCATGTTGTAGATGGTTTGTTCACCTGGCTCAATGACGTGATAGAACGTCTCTCCTTCTTGGAATTCAACATCGACTTGACCAGTAAGAACGTGGGAATAACAGATTGTAAATCGGTTGTTATTTGCTTCCTGGCTGCACTTGTTGGTATCTGACCAAGCCACGTGAGCACCACTACCAAGGTCATTGGCAAACGCTGGAGGCATACCTATGCTCGGTTGAGAGCCTGCGTTAGGACCAAGTTTGTTGCTCGCCCATGAGGTGATTGAAACCGTTTCCCACGGATCCAAAGCAACTTCGCCATCGCCAGTGAGGTCGGTCGAATTCAAGCGAGTGTAGAGAACTTCTTCGCCAGCAGAGGCATTGCCAGAATCAACCCATGCAATGTGCACGTTGTTCTGGTCATCGGTCAGCAACGATGGGAACACTGAGTTTCCACCGAATGGTCGGTTTCCAGCGATTCCCGAGTTTCCTTCAACGTTCGAAATTGGCGTGTCCTGAATCTTCTTGATGGCGTACGTTGACAGTCCTTCATCAGCACCGTCCCAAACACCAGCACCTTGCAAACGAAGTTTGGTGTAGTAGACTTCGTAGTTGACTGCCTTTTCGAATCCGTAATCACGTCCATCCATCCAAGCAATGTGTGTGTTTCCAGTCATGTCAACGCCGATTGATGGATGGAAAGAGTAGGCGTCGTCAATGGTCACACGGGTGTCGTTGACAACCACCAAGTGGCCTTCAGAGCCCAGTCCAGTGTCTTCGGCATAACCGCCTTGAACAATGGAGTGGCCAGTGCCGCCAGGCACCCATGTTGGATCGTTGTTCATCTTACCATATGGGTCCAGAACGGACATGTAGATTTCACGGGAATTGTTGGTTGAGATGTAGACCATTGCTTCGACGAGAAGGGCCATTGCGTTAGCGCCACCGGTACCGGATGGGAATTCGTAGGCTTGACCGCCAGCATCAGAAGAGCGCAGGGTGTTGCCTGGGCAATTTCGAGTTTGGGTCGACACAACACCGTTCGGGCACTGCACGAGGTCCATGAAGTGAGATTGGATGTTTCCTGCACCGCCGTAGCCCTGTCCGTACAATCCTACAGGAATGACACCTGCAGTCAAGCAATTGTCGTGTGCTTCTTCAATGGCAGTCAAGTCGTCTGCTTGTTGTGATGGGTCGCCGTCTTTTGGTCCTTCATCAGAAACTGGAATGACGATCTTAGTCGCATTTGGATTCCATCGATGATCGTCCGTTGTTGGCGGGTTGCCTGGGACATATCCTGAGGCATCCTTCCACGAAAGGCAAGCCCAGTTGGAGCCCGGGCCCCAATCTTCACCAGAGTATCCGGAGTATGTGTTGCCGTTGTAGACCGTGCCTGGGAGTTTACGAATTCCACCGGAGTTGTCTCCTGGGAATTGTCCAAGTGGCGTTGTTCGTGGACCTGCATTCTGATTCTTACCAGCGCAATTTCCTGAATTTGCAGCACCAGGAAGGGTGTTTCCGAGTCCGTAGATGGTCTCGTAGACGGTCATGTTGGCGGTTTCAAGCATAGGCTTGATACCTTGGAAATAGCCGCCAGATGCAAAGTTTCCACCGTAGACAACAGTACAGATGTCTGCCCACTCAGAGTACATCGAACCCGAGGTATCGACGATGAAAGCAAGTTCGACCTTGCCTCCACGGGTGTCATCCCATGCGATTTGGACGTAATCATTTGCATCAACAACAACATCCGGGTGACCCTTGTGTCCAATGATTGGAGTCAGGAGCGTGTCGTCAAACAGTGTCACGACTGCTCCAGAAGCGATATCTGGTTGGAGCATGGTGTAGTAGATTTGAGGTTGATTGAAGAACCGTTGAAGTTCGTCATAGGAATCTTCCCAAACGATGTGGGCGTTGCCTTGGCTGTCGAGATCGATTGCAGGCCAGTCGCGGTTCTGAGCGCGCATCGAGACCACGTGATCATCGATTGCACTGAGTGTTCCGTCATCGCTTGCAGAGCCGTCCATTGGAGCCGCCCATGGGTTGAGAACGGTGTAGACGATTTTGTGTTGGCTGGCTTTGTCGGCCCACACAATGTGGACACGGTCCATTTCATCGATGACCATGTCCGGATGCCAAATCTTGTGAAGTCCTGGATTGGTGATTTGAGTGGTGTCAATGAGCGTATCACCCCGAGGCGAAATCATGGAATAGTAGAGGTGGAGATTGTTTCGAGTCCACACAACGTGAACGTTGCCTTCACTGTCCGCCGAAACTGCAGCTTGCTGATCGGCAGCTGTTCCACCGTCAACGACTTGAATCGCTTCGGTGATGACGACGGTGTTTGCAGATACGGTGACGGTTGCCATCAACAGCGTTGAGAGCACCGAGAGCATCATGATTGATACGAGGCTTACAGACTTCATTTTTTGACCCATGTGTACACATCCAGTGGTGAGACCAATTTTCTCTCACACTTATGGTACTTAACCGCGCCTGCCACATGTCATTTTTACAGGCGAGGGAGATTCGATGCTCATCGGGGTATTCAAGCCCATTCTGAAGGGTCGAAACCTGAGCCAAATGTCATCTTCTCATCGAATTCG
Source organism: Candidatus Poseidoniaceae archaeon (assembly GCA_965662715.1). Lineage (GTDB taxonomy): Archaea > Thermoplasmatota > Poseidoniia > Poseidoniales > Poseidoniaceae > MGIIa-L1. The sequence continues at coordinate 9,992 of CBFIIS010000030.1, forward strand.
ATTTCATGCTCGGTCGAGGAATCGCTCGCCGGACCTGCAGGTGTGTTTTTGCTGCCTGCATTGCTTTTGGGTTTAGGCCAATCGTCAACCGGTCCAGGCTTGCCAATTCCAGAGCCGTAATTGTACTTGATTTCATGAATGATGCCAAGTTTTGCAAGCCATAATTTTCGTAATCCATGCATGAATTCGTTCTTGGTGAGTCCGTCAAACCATATTGGGAGACTGACATTAAACGCTTGGAGTGGGCCTGATTTCTCTTTTCCAGTATGGCCCATGTGAATGCCCCAATCAACGGTGGAGTGAATCAATTGGAGGCGGGCTTCATGAATCCATTCAAGCCATTCTTCGCGATCTTCTTGCATGTGTTTTGCCATCTCATTTTGCTGGCCTTCGTCGACCCGAGTCATGCTTGAAATGGCCACCAAATCACGGCCCTTTGGAACGACAACTGCAAACATATGTCCTTGGTTTCCTGCGGGGTATTTGATGAGGAAATGGGCCTCCGCGCGTGGGTCTTGTTGAATCTTGACCGTGAGCCGTTCTTGCTTCATCCACGCTTGGATTTGCTTGATGACTGCGGCTGGGTCCATGCAGAGCCGAGGAAGTACTCTCGTTTGAACCGCACCCTTTCCTCAAAGGGTCATTTTGTCCATTTCACCATGAAGAGTCTTCAGTGCACCGCGTATATTTTGTCGTTTTGGACCTCGTGTAGTCAACCGGATGATGCATCGCTTAAAATCTGTCAGATCGTCCCAGAATTTGGACCACACTCGGCCGCTGAACCAGTACAACGGAAACAGTCCTGCGCCCAGGGTGGCCATGGCCAAGAACCGTTCCACTTGACCTGCCCCATAGATTGTAAGCCAATCAAAACCTAACATGTCGTCGAGTGCTGCAGTGTTTTCAACCGCCAACCATACGGCGAGGAGGGTCAACAGAGGCCAAAACATCAGCGAGCCAAACATAGCGGCCAAAAAGTGGTATGAAGTCCTGGCGTCGAGGCCTTCGTCTGTTGAATCACCAAGCAAGCGCCCCATTGCGATTTGTGCTCCAAATGCGTACAAGCATACTGGGAGAAGGGCAAGGGCGACAGGCAGACGGGCGAGTGAAGCCATTGCCTTCATCGGTTTGAAGGTTCGAAGATCGGTTCCAATGGCGTTCAAATCCCTTCCATCAAGGCCTCGTTCGCTCAAGAGTTGAGCCGCAGCCTTCGCCGGTGGCAAGACTGGGTGTTCGATGGCCGGGACTTCGGTCTCCATCAGGGACATGTCAGAAGGTTGCAGTGCATCTCGTAAGGCGCGGGCTGCAAGTACCTCTTCTCTCCAAGAGACCAGCGGCTGGTTGGCTCTTCGCGCCTCAACATGACCCATTAAGTGAAGTGCATCATATTCGCTCCAGTCAGATGTGTTTGGCGTCATTGGCACCAATTCAAGTCTCAGTTTGTCTCGAAGAGCGGTCACCTTTTCGGCTGGAGGTTCGCTCCATTGCCCACCCTTTACCGCTTCAACCAATGCATCGGGGATATCTTCGTCAAGAAGTTGTAATGGCGCGCCATATTCGACCCATTCATCTGTCCGAAACAATTCTCTTTTTCGGAAATGAAGACCAATGGGGATCACGGCTGGGAGGGGTTGGCCTTTTGATTTCGCAATAGCGCCTGCAGCAAGAACCGTCCTCATCGGACCAGTTCGAAACCGAAGCATGGAAGCATCGCTGTGACTTGTTCCCTCTGGAAAAAGGACGCATCCAAAGCCTTCTGCGATGCCTGTTGCGAGCATGAGCAGCGAGCGGCCATTGATCTGCGTGGCTTCTTCTTCCGAGCAACCTCCACGCAGTAATTCTGCTTTTCGAACGACAGGTTGGACCGCCATACGGCGGGTCCACCAGCTCAATAACGGCCGAGTTACAAGATCGTGACGGCCACCCAAAACGAAGAATTTCTTATGATTCAATGCGATAGCAAGGGGATCGATCAACCCGTTGGTGTGCCAAGAACAGCAGAGATTCCCTCGGTCATCCGGTAATGTATCACGCCCTGTGACTTCACGTGTGCGAAATTGTGCTGCTCGAACACGTCGTGCAATCCACCAAGCTGCATGTGTCCAAAAGAAAGAGCCGGGTGTAGAACCCCCATATTGAGGAAGAGGTGTTGAAAGAAGTTTATCCATTTTCATTTTGGTTGCTGATTTTGAGAGAACGGGTAATGCATCGCCACGATGGTCGACCGCTCCGTCATCAATTCCTTCAGACGCCATTCGTTTCCCCCCTTAGCAAGGACGCAAGACTCGCCAATGGTGTGTGATTGACATCGCCTCCCATCGGAGGGGCTTGTGGCCACATGGCTTGCAATGTTTTTCCTCCATCAGCAGAGGTTCGAGGCAGTACGTGCACGTGGACATGAGGCACTTCTTGGCCAGCGAGTGGGCCGTCATGAATGCAGATTGTGAAATCATTTGTTTGAAAGTGCTCACCCAGACGTTCTTGAACGACCGAAACGCCCTCGAAAAGCGCGTTTCGTTGATCTTCTGACAAGTCGCTTAACCGTTGTACGCCGTGTTTAGGAACAACAAGTGTGTGGCCTTTTCGCCGCGGATAAATGTCGAGAAAAGCGTACCAGTGTTCACCTTCTGCGACCTTGTGAGATGGGATGTCACCAGCAACGATGGCATCGAACAATGTCGGCTGGCTCATAGCACGGGGAGTGGGTTCCCCTTTTCAGTGATGCACCGGTATCGAGCCAATGAAGCCATTATTGTGGGGGTAAAACCCAGTTTCCAGTGCTTCCCTTTCTCAACCCTAACGTCGAGGTTGCACCCGTTTGGTCGACAGTGGTATGATGAAGCATGTCTTCGTTTGCATCCGGATAATCGCTGCGTTGATGAGAGCCACGCGATTCTTCGCGGGCAAGGGCTGATTGTGTTGCGGCGAGAACAAGTCGGATTCCTGCTTGAATTCGAGAAATTTCGACAAGATTAGTGTTTGCAATCAAGGAATGTTGGTCCAAATGAATGGATTCTGCAGTGACGCTAAGCGCTTCCAAGTCTTCGATTGAATCGGATAATGAAGCTGCGTCTCGCGCCCCAAGGAGAGCTTGGCGTGAAGCATCGCGAAGTTTTGCCGCCACCGATCCAACACGAATGACTGCATCGTCTTGCGTTCCACACATCGCACTAAAGTCTGCATTAACTCGGTCTTCCTCTTCCTGTGCGGCATCGGAGCCAGATAGGTTGCGAGACTTCACCCACTCGCCGGCATGATCGCCGGCGGCTGAACCGCCGCCAAGAGCGTCCAACAACTGATTCCCTGGCATGACGCTGACACCGTGGAAGCCGGAACATGCTGCATCACCTGCAGCGTAGAGGCCCGTGAACCATCGTGACCAAGCACCATTGACTGCTCGTCCATGTTCGTCTGTCGCAATGCCACCAATGCTCAATGAGGGTCGAACCTCTATGGCCACAGTTTGCTTTGACATGTCGATACCCGTCCGTTGTTTCACCATGCGGAAAACTCCAGCCCACCAATCAGAGTTGTCTCCAAGATGGCGCGCATCAATGACCGCTTGGTTTGCCTGTGCAACAGCGGCACAGATTGAGGCGTTGGTTTCATCGCCAAGATCGAGGTCGGCGCCACTCGCTTCGTGCAGTGTTGCACCAGCGCTCAAGAGGCCATTAGGGAGAATGAGATTCGTATCGGTTATGCCAAGAGGAGTGGTATGAATGAATTCCATGTCGCGAAGTGGGAGGCCTGCTTGAAGAGCAAGGTCCATTCCAATTCCAATGGAGCCGTGCGAGAGCACGCCTTCAAATCCTTCATCAGCAATGATGACTGCTTTAGATTGGATTGAGAGAATACGTCCGTTAATCATGTCCGCAACCGTGATGCCGTGAACCGTTTGATTCGAATGGATAAGGGACAGTGGGAGGTGATCGCCACGGCGAACAACGCCGTATCGCATGCACTGCTCTTCGAGGGTTTTCTGGACTTCTCGTGCTGTTGCATCGCCCGCGTCTGCAACACGAGGTTTGCTGTGACTCATTGCTTTCGAAACCAATGGAAGACCTGTGGAATCTCGGCGGAAGTTGACACCCCAGCGTTCAAGCAAATCGAGGTCCCGAACTGCATTCGCCGTCCGTTGGGCGACAATATCTTGGTCGCACAGGAAGGCTCCGTTTCGTATCGTATCTTCTCGGTGGCTGCGGTTATTCGACTCTTGTACCGATGCGGCAAAACCGTCGCGCCCTGCATCTGTGCTGCTGCCCAATGCGTTGACTGCGACCATGAGTGTTGAAGCCCCGTGCTTTGCTGCTGCTGCTGCTGCACGAAGTGCTGCTGGCCCGTCGCCTACTACAATGATGTCCCATGCTTCCATGTACCCCACTTCCGGTATTTACCCCGAAGCACGACTCGTCCATAAGGTGCGCGCTTTGGCGGGTTGGAATCTAGCGGGAATCCTTGGATTGTGGTATGCCGCTCAACGGCAGACTGAGAGCCATTGCCGCCCCTACATTCACGCAGAGAAGGTTGGCATTGGTAATTCGCCCTTACGTCGTGCTTGCTCCAATTTTCGAGTTCTTATTTTACCCTGGCTGCCACCGCTACGACGTACATCGGTTCGGACAACTTGAGACTCAAGAACGATGCCCTCGTCATCTCGTAGAATGACCTGTACATCTGCGGGCCCTGCAAACTCCTTTGGCCATGCGACACCAATCCAAAGGACGACGCCACGCTCAAGGTACCTTGGAATCCAGTCGAGGGCATCATCTTCGGATGGGTGTGAAAGATTCACCGCTTGCCGAGGTGGCGGGCATGGGCTGAGTTCAAATCGGTGATCCCTCGTTTCAGGTTCGCCATTCGGAGTGAGCACTTCAACCCGAACATGCCGTTCTGTAAATGTTTGATTATTGAGTGCAATGAACAAGTTGCCTGCGCCAGCATGACAGGTTTCGTCGAGTGCCACGTCCATACGCCATTCAGCACGGAGGAGTGGGGGCGCTCCTGCGAGAAGGTCATACTGCAGTCGATCGAGGAGAAGGAACGCACCAGGTTGCCAACCTCGTGCATGGGCAATTAATCGCTGTAAGCTACGCCAATTAAACCGGCTCTCCTCATCCATGAGCAAACCTTCCACACGATCTGCGAGAATGAAGGTTTTGAATTCTTCAAACGCCATTTCCTCAGTAATTTCTTCTTCCATGTGAAGGTGGAGAATGTAGAGAAGCCGTTCCAAGGCTTGCTTGGAGATGTTTCCTGGAATCAGGGCTTTTTTGAAGGAATGACGCCATTCCTCCCATTCCAATAACAAATCTGGATCGAGGTGAGCGATTAACAAATCTCCCAGAACGCTTCCGAGCTGAGTCGGGTGGTGCGTTGGTGCGTGAAACACCAGGGAGGGGAAGGGGTCGCCTTGTTGACGAACAAAATCATACGAGAACACAGAATGGAAGGTTTGGGCCACACCACCGGTCATGGCCACAAGAAGGGCGAGGTTCCATGCCAATGAATTCGGCTGAATTGCCGATGCCAAAATCAACAGCGCAAAAGAGACGCCCGAGAGCACGCTTGCCATGAGGTTGTTTCGGCGTTGATCGCGCAAACTTTCGAGGATTCGGTCCATACCTGGCTGGGCGCGGAGTGCATGCCGCTTTCCAACTTGGACGCCCCCTTGTTCTCGCAAGGAGATTCGAGCCTGCATTGCCTGCCATGATGCCTCGCCTGCGATGACGCTCGGAGCAACAGCGATTGTGATTGGTATCGCCAACAAGAACACCCAGCCGCCGACTGCCTCAATCAGTGACGGTTGAAGCAGACTGATGAATGCAAAAATAGCGAGAAAGAGGCCATTGAAAGACCGCCACAACATCAGTGATGGTTTTCTCGCAAGACGCCCTATAATCAAACGCCGCCTTTCTAATATCGCCCATTGTTGCTTTGTATGTTCTAATGGATCTTCTGAATGTTCAAACCCTTCACCATACGGGTCAGGGAGAGTGAGGGTTTTCTCAAACCCAGAAGACTTAGAATCACTCATAGGTAGGTCCGCCATGTGGCCTCAAGAGGTGATTGAATTTGGCTCTTGCCACTCCATCATCAACCAAAGAGCGGTTTGCACTATGAAAAAAAGCAACGGGCGCGCCAGGATTTGAACCCGGGATCTTCGGCTTAGGAGGCCAACGCATTATCCAGCTATGCTACACGCCCAATCCGAACGGTTGGCCTTCCAATCATGATGCTTTCGCATGAGCATAGCGTTGCCCTATTTCAGCGACATTGAGTAAAAATCGTTCCAATTCAATTCGTCCTTGGGTTGATTTGTGAAGTGCAACATCACATTCTGCCAATTCAATGAGTAATTCAGAGAGCATGGTTTCGTCAAGTTGCATTCGACCTGCGGTAAGCAGGCGGTGGAAATGGACAACTGCGTCTTCGGGTTCGAGGTTGTTTTCACCCATAACCTGGTCCAATGCGCCCATGGCGCCCTTGAGGACTCGTGAATTTTTCATTCCAATTTTCTCCCATCGCCAATCGTGAACTCGGTTTCGTAAGGCCTCTTCCAAGACGCGCTGCATTTCCTTTACGGAGGTTGCAGTCATGAGGTGTTGCAGATTCTTTCGATCATCGAGCATCGACCTACAACTCAAAAGTTCAGTTACGAAGATTGCTTTTCGGAGGTTTCCATTCGCAATGTGTGAGATGTCGCCGAGGATCCCCCGTGCTGGCGTAGCCCCTTCATCGTTAACGATGGTGAACAGCCGCCGCTCGATGTCCTTGCGCCCAGGAGCTGGGAGACGGATGTGTTGTGTCCGACTACGAAGGGCTTCGATCACCCTTGATGGAGTGTGTGTTGTGAAAATAAAACGGGCGCTTCCGCTCGCACTTTCCATCATACGACGCAAGTAAGATTGGCGTATTGTTCCAAGATGGTCCGCATCTTCAATCACAATCAAGCGAGAAACTGGTGCTCGACCTTGGTTTGTTTCAGGAGTGGATTCTTTTCCAGCGGGAGCCGGAGTTGTTGCTGCTGTTCCAGAGAATGAGGCATCATATGCATCTAAACTTGTTCGGCCAGCAAGCGTATCAGTGGACGACGAGCCTTCAGGACGTAGAAATTCTTCGAATTTCGACATAGCACCTGAAGTTCGTGCAAGATCACGGGCCTGCAGAACATGTGTTCTCGCTTCCCATGCTGGCCCCAATACCTGACGAGCAATCAGCCTCCACGTTGCGGTCTTTCCTACACCTGGCGGACCAGACAAAAGAAGATGTGGAGGATTGGCTTGAATTGCCGTGCGCTCAATGGTTGCCCTAACGGCGTCTGGAAAGAGAAGTTCGTCAAAACGAACTGGTGCTTTCGTGACGAGCCAACTGGACATCATAATGCACTGAACGCCAGCGGTCTTTCAACCCTGCGTGTGAAGATGTTCACTCTGCGACGAGGCGCTTGGTTCCGTTGCGGCGGAGTTTCATGAAGATTCGAGATCCACATGCCTTGCAACTGATTCCGTTTCGCTCGCGGTGGAACGATTCTAGGCTTCCACACACTGCACATTTGTAATCAACGAGTTCAACCATAATGTTCGACTCCGTTCCACCCGACCTGCCTCCCTCTCTTGAACCTGTCCGTCGCGAGAGGGAGGGGGTAAAGTGGATATTTCCACTTAGTAGGCCTTGGCTGATGCGCCGCCGACAAGCGGCGGAACCATTCGAACCTTCTGAACGTCGCTGAAGTCCATCTCGGCAATATCAGCTGCTGCGACCATCGTGTTGTCCACGAAAACCCATGCGCCGTTGCTTTCTGATGCTTGTTCTACGATTTCAGCCTGTGTCATCTGAACACTGGTATGACCTGTCGAGTCTGCGATTTCGACGGTGTATGTACGGTCGACTCCGCCAACAAGGCCAGGCATCAGTTTGAACTCATCTGTTGCTTCAAAGGCCATGCCTTTGAGTTCATCAACGGAGATGAGGCGATCATTGACGAACACCCATGTCCCTTGTCCCTCCGTCGCCTTGGCAACGATTTCGGGTTTGGTCATCTGTGCGACGGTGTGGCCGGTCGCATCTGCTATCTTCACTTGGTACAAAATTTCACTCATGTGTAATCCTCCTTTGAAGAGGTAGGACTTTACAGTATATGAAGGACGAATTGAACTCATCAGACTTTGGCCATGAGGCCCAGGCTGAGAGGGGTTGGTGAGATGAGCCGAGCGTTGGTTTCCGTTTCCATGTTGCACCGGCGAACAAGACGCCTCAGCATCATCAAGGGGACAGACCTTGGGAGGCGTCCTGTTCTGTATTCGTGAATCACGTCCAGCATTTCTTGACGTTCGACCCTTGACAAGTTCTGACTCAATCGCCCGAGGACCCTTTCCATTGCATGAGCGATTGGCCCCGGTTTTGTCAAAACGCTAAGCGACTGTTGTGCCACAGACATGTATTCATGTGCAATGTGTTCGGGGTGGTCGCCACGTTCAAAGGCATGTGCCAAAAGACGACCGAGTTCACGTTTTGCTTTAGGAGACCTGCTCAACAGGAAGAGCTCGTTTGTGTTATGGAAGTGTGTCAGGCGATCGGTATTCCAGCCGCTGCGCCCTTCTTCGAGCCATAGAGAGAAGAATTCGACTCGTGCGAGAAAATGTTCTGCTTGTGACGGATCGTTGAGTTGCTCCTCTTCAATCACAGGGATGTGGGGATTCAAAGTTGTGAATATCAAGGCAAACAAACCTGTTCCGTTACGAACTGCTTGTGGTTGGTCGTCATGGTAAACTCGCACCTGTCCAAGTCCGCAAGTTGAGGAATCTTTTTTGAAAACAAAACCAGATATTCCTGCATTGATGAGTGCGTCTGACTGAAGTTCTGCGTAATCGATCATTTCTTGGGTGAAATCGTCATTGGTCTTTGGGTTCATCAGGTGGATTTTTCCATTTCGATGAATCAAACGAGTGGTCGGCCTAGGCACCCCCATTCCAATCCCAACTTCGGGGCACACACCAATCAATTCGAGATGGTGAGCCCATGTTCCGGTGAGGTTTCGAACTTCTGCGCCCTCGCCGTTGTTCCGCACCTTCGCCCCTAAAAGGCAAGCCGAGACACCGAGTTTAGACTTCAGAGCCATGTCTTTACTTCGGTTCAAGGGTATTTCAACCGCTGTTTACCCGTTCATGGCCTCTCGGAGAGTGATTATGTGAGTGTGGCGCCCACTCCGGGAATTGAACCCGGGTCGCAGGAATGACAATCCTGCATGATAACCTCTACACCAAGCGGGCTTATGCAAACACTCCGGAACGGAACGGCTATTTAAGCCGCGCCGTGTGGCCCGAATGGGGAGTCCTCCATGGCGGGAAAAAAAACATCTGTTGAACAGACACGGGATGAAGAAAAGATAGCGCAGGTTGGAAATATGCTTGACGCTGCCTTTGGCGATGTTGGAGGGCTTCAAGTCACTCCCGAAGAAGTTCACGAACCTGTTGAAGAAGAGATCGAAGAACAGGCAGACCAATCGGCCGAAGAGTCGGTTGAAGAGGAAGTAGAGTCAGATGATTCAGCGCTTGATGAATCAACTCCCCCGTCTGAGCCGCCTTCAGGGCCACCTTCAGGGCCACCTTCAGGGCCACCTTCAGGGCCACCTTCGAAACCACCAACCGGGCCGCCTTCTGGTCCACCTTCTGGGCC
>CBFIIS010000031.1:0-11067 GCA_965662715.1 Candidatus Poseidoniaceae archaeon
CAATCCGACATCACCGATGGAAAACAAATCACATGGCGATTCATCGTCAACTCATATTGGGAAGACACCGACGAGGTTCGTATCTATTCAGGTCTGCTTGCAGCAAACGGCGTCAATGGCCTTCCATCGGCAGTCTTGCTTGCTCCAGCGGGTGGCAACGCCGTAGAGAACGACGCAATGATCACCAACTTTGAAGTTCGAAATGACATTGGTCTTGCTCAAGATTTGGACGATGGTAAATCGAATCAAATCGTCAACATCGCTGGTAGCATCCGACTTGAGAACCTTGACATTTCGCCTGACCCAAGCCGATATTACATGGTTTTAGAACAGAAGACGATCAACACATCCGATGAGAACTTCTCGATTGAATGGGTCAGTGTGGACAACCAATCGGGTGTCATTGGCGGCGACTTTGACCTCAACATCGATCTTGGCTTTGCAGCAGGTGATGAAACCTACAGGTTCCGAATCGACGGCTACGAAGGTGGCGACACGTTGTGCCCTGCAGCACTGTACCGCCCAGACAGTGACTGTGCCATTCCGTTCAACCTCTCCATCGACACACTCGACCCGAGCCTACTTGATGTGAAGATCCTCAACGGCCAAGTTGATCCGTCATTGGAAAGCAATTGGAGGACCATGGTCGATGACACGTGGGTTGTGCCATCTGCCAACCAACAAATCCGACTTAGCGCTTACGATTTGCCAAATCCACCAGCAACCCTCGACATCAAGATCTGGGTCGAAAACGATCACGACACGAATGGTGACGGTATTGCAGATGCGAGTGAATATATCACCGTCACAGTCAATGACGATGGCGAAGCACCGTTTGCAAATTACTCTGGAACCTTCAGTGATATGGCCAACATTGGTGCAGACCCTGTCGGCAAAGTTTCAGTTTGGATTGAAGGCTATGACCTTGCAGGCAATCCAATTGATGGGGGCGCTCCTGGATTTGAAAACGATCACTTCACCTATGTCTCCATGAATTCGAAGTCTCCAGTCATTCGAAACTTCTTCATCGATGATTCAAAGGACGGGCGTTTCCTCAATTCCAACCAACCTCAATATGATGGAAAGTGGAATCAAACCATGTACGCTGGCAACCAATACTCATTGGTCGTGGAAGCTAATGATGACAACGGATGGCGAGATGTCTCGTACTTCCACATCGACCTTGCCGATGATCGTGACGATATGAACGTCTACTATTACCCTCGCAACCAAACTGCTTGGACCGATTCGCCTTGGATTACAATCCTCGAAGAAAGTGAAATTTCAGATGGACCACGCATGCTGCGAATGGATGGCGGTGCACTGATCGATCCGTTCGAAGCAGACTTCATGCTTGATCTACCAATTCGAATCGATTGGGGTGTGCTCGGCGCGACCACTGCACTCAACAATCCTGTGCTCTACATGCAAGACCTTGACAACCCAAGGTACCGAATGCTTCCTGCTCCAGGAAGGCACATCCAAGACTGGTACTACAGCGACGGTATCCAACTTGACTTCCGTACTGATGAAGTCAACGATCTTATGGTCACACCAATGTTTGAGGATCTCTCAGAACCACAAACTCAAGATGTACGCAAAGGATTCGTTTACCCAGGTGACACCATATCCTTCCATGGTCAATACGCTTACTTGGATGGAATCAATAACAACGTGTTCATTACCCCGGAGATTCCTCTCACCCTCGAAGTCACAAGATCAGCCGCTCTTGCTGATGGTGCGAAAGGCTATGTTCCATTCCCAGGTGAAGTGACCTACCACACATTCACTGGTGGTGTCTTCGAAATCAACCTTACAGCTGCACCAGTTGCCAACGATTACCAGTATTCGTTCCGTTTGTGTCCATTCGATGATCCAACCACTGCTCTCGACGATGCCATTTCCTGTGGTAGCGATCAAATGGGCCTCCCAGAAGGGGCTGTTGATACCACACCTGCAGTGTGTGCTGGTTCGAGTTCGTATGGCTGTTCGACATTCAATATCAAGGTCGATGGCAATCCTCCTGAAGTTAACACCGATTCATGGACTGCTAAGCGCGGTGCAACCGGCGAGGTGATCTCAGGTGACATGCCAACCTCGACCTACCACTGTGTCGATGTCGAAGTGGTTCTCAAGGAACGTGAAGCACTCTTCCAAGGAGACGTCAATGTGGCTTGGGCCTTCTACTCCGATGCAAGCAATGACATTCTCTGGCCGATTTACCGAACATCGTTTGGTGACGAACCAATGATGGCAGAATTGACCCTTTCACCGCTTGGTGGCTCCTATGCTGCCTCCGCCTCTTGCGTTGATTTGTGGCCGTTGGAAGAAGGGCAATTTGAGCCCGATGAAGAACAGATCAACAACGTCGAACTCGTCATGTGGATCGATGCGAAGGACTCTGCAGGTGCAGGTGTTATCTTCGGCGGTGGACCAACTGAAGAGGGCGGTGTTGCTGCAATCTTCTCCAGCTCAGAAGAACACAAGTCAAACTACCGTTTCATTCACGAAGAACCAAGTTTTGCTGTTGAAAACACAATTTTGACACCTTCTTCACCAGAAGTTGGTGATGCTATGGAACTCCAAATCGAAGTTCGTAATGACGGAACAATGGCTGGCGGAACCACCCTTTCGGTGCGTTCAGTCACCGCAGGTGGCGTTCCAGTGCTTGAAGGAACAATCGAAACTGGCGACATCAATATTCTCGACAAGAAATGGGTCACGATTGAACTGACAGAATTTACCCGAGCAACGACTGGAATGTACTACCTCATCTCCGATGACACCACAAACGAACTCTTGTACAATGGTTCAGCAGAAGGTGAACAATTCAACGTGAAGGTGCAGAGTGAATCCGATGACGGTGCAACAGTTCTGCTCATTCTCGTGGCTTTGATCACTATTGTTGTCATTCTTGGTGTTGTTGTTTTGGTGCTCGTTCGCCGAGGCGATGGTGGAGACATGTTTGCTGACGACGATTACGAAGATGAGCCATCTAAGGCTTATGCTGAACTTCCAGGACAATCAACGCCTGCTCCTGCAGCACATGTTTCCCCGGAAATGGCAGATGCGATGGCGAAGTTCCCACAATGGAGTCAAGAAGAGATTCAAGGCTACTTTGACCAAGGATGGAGCGTTCAAGCCCTCCAAGATTGGGTCAACGAACAGTGAGCGTGGCTCTTTTGCCAGAGCGACTGGATTGGGCAGACCACAAGTGGTCCGACCCCGATGGAGGCCAAATCATCCTTCACGGTGTCCTTCCAACCGTGGTGTACCCTCGCTCTATGCGTCCTCGAATCGAATGGCACGGTCTTGCACTTTTGGAAGCACCAGATGTTGTCGACATGTGGGTTCAAGAGGAAAAAGACGAAGCAGAGTCACCGGGAGTGAACCTTGCCCATGGCTTGATCTCTGGTGGAGCTATGGCCATTTATCTCGATGAAATCTCACTCGTAGAGGATGTGTCATCCGGCCGTTTCCCCGATCCTGAGCCACGAAGATTGCATAGGAATGCAGAACGACATCAACGCCCGGTGTATTTTGTCGAACCAACTGCTGATGATGAGCGGTGGAGTGAACACCTGACCAATGAGGCCAAGGCAGCGTCCCATTGGAAAAAATTGCTTGGCATGATTTCCTTGGGTGGAAAATGGAGAAAGCGCGTCAAGAAAAACATCTTTCTTGCTCAAAAACCGCCAAAAGGAGTCTCGCCAAATCTTGGTTCTGCAGCCGTGCTCTCGACCACATGGTGGGACCTCAATGAGTGGATTGTCGGTGAAGCTGTGGTCGAAGCACGTGACCGAAGGTATGCAGAGCGACTAAGAGGTGCATTAGCGGACTTACGAAGTACCCATGGAAGTGATGCAGTGTTGCTTCTACCATTGTTTTTACCTCACCGAAATGCAGTTCTTGCAGCGCTTGAATCTCTTCCAGAACCAGAGGAGATTACTTCAAACCCAACCGACACGGCCAGCACAGAGGAGGAGTGAGCATGGTAGCAAATGCAATGGATGTACGAATCGAAAATCAACTGGTTCGCTTCGTTCCTCCTCAGCCCGTGGACCAAGATGCTGTTGTGGCTCAACTTGGCGGACAACAAACCGGTGGCGTGGTCATCAAAGTCCTCGATCGGCCCCGTGCAACACTCGTCATCGACCAAGAGGGTCGAATTGTGGTCCATGGCACACACCGAGTCGAAGCGGCTCGTGCCGCTGCAAAAGAACTCATGCTTCGTCTTGGACGTGATGACGCTGGTCTTGAGACTGAACTCGGCCCCGTTGTTGCTTCATTCGAATTTGGCCAAGCGCTCCTTGTCGAGAGTGTTGTAGGTGATTTCGGTGCTGGTACCGCCACCTTTGACGAACGACTTGGCTGCACCATCATCGAAGATTCTCGCCATAATCTCACCCTGCACATGTGGCCAAATGGACGGTGTGTTGCAACCGATGCCCGCCATCGAAACATGGTTGCTATGGCTGCAGTCTATTGGAAAGGGCGATTTACCGACAAGAACCTCTTGATAGAGCGGATTTGAGGCCATCTTTCGCCCATGCGTTGAAAACCATCAGCGTCTTCAGAAGGATGAGGGTTGGCTTTGAGTTCTGTTCAGCAATGGAATGGTCCAATCGTGGACAATCATTTCCACCTTAATCGCCAAGGCCTTTTTCTTCAAGCAGCTGGCGAGTTTAAACGAGCGGGTGGCACCGATCTTATCCTTGTACACTGTCCTGATTTCCAATCGCCTCCAACGACAAGGGAAGGCCATCTAACGACATACAACGATACTGTGGCAATGGCGGGGGAAGTTCGTGATGTGCATGGCCTCGGCGTGCGTGTGGTGTTAGGGCCTCACCCGGCAGCCTTTGCGCATCAGTTTGAGGCTTGGTTGAATGAAGATGGTGAATCAGGTGCAGAACGCGCCATGGACAATTACCGCAACAGCATTGACGCGGCGGTCGAACTCGTTCACGAAGGAAAGGCACACGCCGTGGGTGAAGTGGGTCGGCCTCACTGGCCTGTGAGCGATCGGGTCTGGGACCTATCGAATCTCTTGTTAGAAGAGACCATGAGCATGGCCAAAAGAGAGGGCATCACGCTTCAGTTGCACGTGGAGGGGGAATTAGAATCAACCTATGCCAGCCTTGCACAAATGGCAGATAAGGTGGGCTTCGATAAGCAACGACTGGTTCGACATTACGCTCCTCCAACATTGACTTCCAGCATCACCAAAGGAGTTACACCAAGTGTATTGATTGGGAAAGGCGCCATCGAAGAGGTGATTGCCACCGCAGAATCCTCAAGCCACGGCTTCTTGCTTGAGACCGACTACATGGATGATCTGAGGCGGCCAGGCGCAGTTCTTGGCCCTAAAACAGTACCAAAAAGAACCCAGCAACTCCTTCAGGCAGGCATTGACGAATCATTCCTCTGGAAAGCACACCAAGATTTGCCGGATTTATTGTACGGCCCCTCGGAATGAACCTACCCAGACAGGACCCTTCGGCACGGGTCCGATTCTCCATCACATTGATGAGATAGAGTCGATACCGCAAATGCATGGGACGCTTTGGCATGACCTTCACCGCTGCCCTTGTGGTGGCTTTGTTCATGCTTCCTGCACTTGGCACATCTGTGTCTGCACAGGAGTCGCCTCTGCCCGCAGTGCAACTTGATTGCGGGGCAGATCCAGTCATGGACGTTCATCCCAATTCCTACGAAGATGCGATCCTCGAATGCACGGTGAGCAACCCCACTTCAGCAAGTGAAGTCATCGAAGTCAGCAAAGTCGAATGGGATGGAGTCAATGTCGAAATGACCCTAAGCGAAGATGAATTTACCCTCGCTGCTGGTGATGAAGAAACCTTCAACGTCATCTTTACTGGTCAAACCAGGCTTCCAGCATCGCTGACCTACAGCTTTGAACTCGAGGCAAAAGTCACTTCGTGGAACGGATTGCCTTATGGGCAACTGCCCGATGGACCTTGGGTTGTCAATCAATCCTACAGCGGCGATTTTTCTATTGCCTCTTATGGCATGATTGAGCTTTCAATGTCCGACAAGACGACCCGAGAAATGACGGTAGCAGAGGAAGTTGACTTCACATTCCAATTCACAAATAAGGGCAACGATGACGACAAAATACGAGTGACCATCGCAAATGAAGCCGACCTTGCAGCAGCAGGCTTCTCATTCCCGACCGGTGCTTTTGTTGCTGAAGATGTGCCATATCAAGGCACATCGAGTCTGCGCACCCTCACGGTTCGCTCCCCAGCTGAGTTGACTGAAGACATTCGATTACCTGTGATCTTCCAAGCAGAAAGCACAGTTGATCCCGACGCTCCAGCCAGCGAGATTACCGTGCAACTCAATGTTGTTGCCCCAGGTCAATCCGGCTCCTTCGGCGGCAATCTTGAGGAAATTGATAGCGATCAAATCCTGCAATACGCTGCAATAGGTGGAGGGATTATTCTCGTCTTGTTGTTGCTTGTTGTGATGGCAAAAGCAACCAAGCGTTCTGCTGATAAAGCCCCCAAAGCCAAGGCTGTTCAAACGCCAATAGCCATCGATTTACCTGAGGAATCTGAAGATTTGGGCGACTTGGGCGATGATTTGGATGACTTTTTCTCGGATCTCGACAGTGATTCAAAGGCCGACGAATTTGACGACATGTTCGCAGATTTGTAACTGTGGCCGGCGAAATAAAATGGGTCGCAGATTAGCGGTTTCACCCAGTTCGACTTAGGGAACAGTCATAGGATAGGTGTGCCGGCCAACACCTACCCATTGGGTAGGTGCTGTTATGCTACAATTGCAAGGAAAGACCGCCTTCGTCTTCGGCGTTGCCAGTGAAGATTCGATTGCCTGGGCAATTTGCCAACAATTGGCCGCAGCGGGCGTGACGTTATACCTCGGTTACCAAAAGCGATTCATGAGTCGTATTTTCCAATTGAAGGACAAGCTACCGCAGATTGGTGGTTTCTACCCCTTGGATGTGGCATCGGATGCGACAACCAAGGAATTCTTTGAAGCATTTGCAGCAGAACACCCCGGATTGAAAGCCGATATCATGATCCATGCGATCGGCTTTGCTCCTCGAAGTTGCTTTGACCGTCCGATTCTATTTGTTGAAGACCAAGACATCAATACTGCAATGACGATTTCCGCGAATTCACTCCAGCGATGCCTCAAGCATGCCTTGCCTTATCTCAATCCAGGTTCCTCAACTGTGACGTTAACCTATGCCGCTTCAACGCGTTATGTTCCAAATTACGGGATCATGTCCATGGCAAAAGCAGCTCTTGAATGCTGGACGCGTGAATTGGCTTGCCATCTCGGCCCAGAAGGTCACAGGGTCAACGCGATTTCATCAGGACCAATCCGGACCATTGCTGCAGGTGGTATTCCAGGGTTTGACAAAATTCTTGACCATGTCGAGGCGAACGCTCCATTGCGTCGAAATGTAAACCAAGACGATGTAGCGGGAGCAACATTGTGGCTTGCAAGCCCATTGGCGAGTGGCGTCACAGGTCAATGCATCTATGTTGATGGAGGCTATTCCATCACGATGGTGCCACAGAGCATTATGGGAGAATGAGGTGAAGGTATGACCATCAAAACCGCAGACGGAAAACCTTGCGAAGGTTTGGACCAAGGTCCTTTTGAGCCCATTGCTGTGATTGGCCTTGCGGCACTCATGCCTGATGCGCCAAACATTGATGCCTTTTGGCAGAATATCATTGATTCCAAGGTGAGCATTCGTGACATCAAAGAAGGCCGTTGGCCCGGACCAATCAGCCATTTCTACCGTAAGGGTGGGCCTGGAGAGAACCAAGAAGGATTCACTTATTCGAAGATTGGAGCCCTTGTAGAAGGCTTCGAATTCGATTGGCGTCGTTGGCGTCAGCCCCCGGGCACCCTTCCTCAAATTGATCCGTGCCAATTGTGGGCTGTTGCTGTCGCAGCAGATGCGATCGAACAAGCAGGCTATGATGGGGAATCGAAAGACATCGATCGTACGCGGTGCGGTGTTGTGTTCGCAAATGCCCTCGGTGGTGAAAACCGGAATCTTTCCAATATTCGGGTGTGGTCAAACCATACGTCTGAGGTCGCCAAAAAGCATGGCATGCCGATGAACAATCTGGAGGCATTTACCAACGAATTGGTTGAAGGTGCACCCCGAATCGATGAAGATACCATGCCAGGTGAATTGGCCAATGTTGTGTCAGGGCGAGTAGCAAATCTCCTTGATTTGCAGGGGCCAAACCATGCAATGGACGCTGCCTGTGCCTCCTCAATGGCTGCTGTTTTGGATGCATGCCGGCTCTTACAAACCCGCCAAGTCGATGTGATGCTTGCAGGCGCAACAGACCGGACAATGGATCCAGCAACCTTTTCCAAATTCAGTGCTATTGGCGCACTCTCACCGACGCATTCGACCCCATTTGATGCTCGAGCCAACGGCTTCGTAATGGGCGAAGGTGCGGGTGTTCTTCTTTTGAAGCGACTTAGTGATGCCATCAGTGATGGTGATGAAGTTCACGCCGTTATTCGGGGCATTGGTGGTTCATCGGACGGGCGAGGAAAAGGGATCACTGCACCAAGTCAACGCGGTCAAGTCCAAGCCATCGCTCGGGCTTACAACCAAGCAGGATATTCAGCCAGCACCGTCGAATTGGTTGAAGCGCATGGAACTTCGACCAAGGTTGGCGATGCGACAGAACTCTCCACACTTTCGTTGCTATGGGACGGTTTACCTCATGGAGACCATGTAGCCGTTGGTTCAATCAAGTCTCAAATTGGCCACCTCAAAGCAGCAGCGGGTATTGCTGGAATTATGAAGAGCGTCATGGCACTTCATCACCGAACAATTCCACCATCTGCCGGTTTTGAAACACCCAACCCAACTGTTGAATGGAATGAGATTCCATTCTTTGTGCCAACCGAAGCAAGGGATTGGCCACAACCTGAAGGCCATCCTCGCCGTGCTGGAATTTCTGCATTTGGTTTTGGAGGCACCAATTTCCATGTTGCCCTTGAGGGGTATGAGCCTGAATATCATCGTCAACTCGCCTCTTCTTGGGATCAACGATGGCAAGCTTACTCTGAAGCTAAAAGCACACCTTCCAAATCGACAGACGTCTCATCAATCTTTGATGGCCAAGCCCGTCCAAGCATGACGCACGAAGAATTGAAAGCCGTAGAAGGCGGAATGTTGCTTCTTTCATCCTCGAGCATGGAAGAACTCAAGGCTTCACTCGGGAGCCTGAATTTCGAAGGTGCGACTTTTGATGAGGATCCAAAGGGCATTCGATTGTCCAACGCCCTCCATGAAGCCTCGAAAGGGTTCGATGCTTCATCAGCCATTCGAATGGCAATAGTCGCCACATCATGGGCAGAATTTTCCAAACGCTGCGCTCTTGCTCTCAAAGCCATGGATGATGAAGACAAATGGGGTTTCTTACAAGCTCAAGGCGTTCTTCTTACCAAAGATGCTCCTTTGCATGCGAAGGCCAAGGTGGCTCACATGTACCCGGGTCAAGGAAGTCAATATGTCGGTATGACTCACGATTTGTATCAGCGGTACACGGCTGTTCAACAGGTCTGGGCACAGGCAGATGAAACGATGACAGAAGTTCTCGAGGGCGAGACGTTATCGAGCTTTGTCCTTCGTTCAAACCTCTCGAAAGAGGAACAAGCCGAAGCGGAGCATAAACTCAAGCAAACCGAGTACACTCAGCCAGCCATGCTCACCGCTGATTTGGCGATTGAGCGAGCACTCAACGATCACGGATTGCATCCTGACATGGTCGCAGGCCACTCATTAGGTGAATATGCAGCCTTGATGTCTGCAGGCATTCTTGACATGGACGGAGCCTTGCGAGCTGCAGCCGCACGAGGCACTGAAATGGGAGCGGTTGAAATTGATGACAAGGGCTTGATGGCAAGTGTCAGTGCACCTTACCCAGAAGTCGAAGCGATCATCAATTCAATCGACGGATACGTCATTGCAGCCAATAAGAATTCACCAAAGATGACTGTGATTGCAGGCGAAACTGCCCCAGTCAAAGAGGCCATGGCCGCTTTTGAAGCAAAGGGCTTCCAATCGATGCCATTAGCCACCTCCCATGCCTTCCATTCAAGGATTGTAGCGCCTGCAAACGAACCACTGCGCCGCTTCCTCGAGAGTCTTGAAATTCGTTGGCCAACCATCCCAATCACGGCCAATGTCGACGGCGAATTCTATCCAATGAATCCGTCAACGACAGAAGATTTGGACGCCTCCAAACAAGCAGTGCTCAGCAAACTCGCATTGCAAATGGCCTCTTCGGTTGAATGGACGACACAAATTCAAACGATGTATGAGGCCGGGGCAAGAGCCTTTGTCGAAGTTGGTCCAAAACGAGCACTGAGCATGTTTGCTGTTCAAATCCTCGAAGATCAACCCCATCTTCCAGTGATGACAAATCATCCAAAACAAGGCGGTATAGCCTCGTTCCTTACCGCTTTGGCAACGATGGCACTTGCGGGTCGACCAGTGCACTGGCCGGCGCCAGATTCTGCCTCGCTTACCGAGGCATTTAGAGCCGGTCCAATTGAAGCACATCGCTCCAGTCCACCTGCTCAAGATTTCAAAACACGTGCTCGACCATTGCCTTCCGGTGCCCCGTCGACACCTCAAGCCGTGCAGGTTGTGAGTGTACCATCGGCGGTCGAAACAGATCCTGAAGTCGCAGCTCAAAAGGCAAAGGACGCCTACCTTGGCGATCGAATCGCTGCCCTGTGTGGCTATCCTGCTCGATTTTGTCACGGCATGGTCGACTTGCGTCTTGGATTAGGCCTGTCCGAAGGCGACATCGCTTCGTTGTTCAAGACGATTGCATCCGAGGCTTCAACAGATCCTGAAACAGATGTCAGCAGCGCAACAACTGTGGCAGACATCGCTCGTTGGATTGCCCACCCACCTTCGTCATGGTCACCAAAGACTTCGATGACTCGTCGCTCGAATCACACATCGCATGGTCTAAGTGTCGCTTCCGTTCATGACCCGATGGCTCGACGGAAAGCCGA
>CBFIIS010000031.1:11077-13482 GCA_965662715.1 Candidatus Poseidoniaceae archaeon
CAACGAGGACACGTTTGAACGGCTTGTCCGCGGAGAAACATGCATCTCTGAAGTCACAGATGAATACAAACAACGCTTGCTTGACAAGAACATCGTACGCCTCATCAAAGGACGAGACGGGTCGGTCAATATGGATCAAGCCACGGCCTTTGGCGATGTTCCACAACTTGCTGGTGTCAAGGGTGCGTTTGATTTGGCAGAAGAATTTGGTATTGACCCCAAGGTCATCCTCGCTTGGGACATCACCACTCAACTGGGCATGGCCGCCGGTTTACTCGCTCTACGAGACGCTGCGATTCCACTCACTCCAGTTGAACAGATTGGCAAGGGTGGATTGCGATTGATTCGTAATTGGCAAGTGCCTCAACACACTCGGGACCGAACAGGTATTGTCTTCGCATCATGTTTCCCTGGGTTCCAAATGGCATTGAAGCATGCCAAATCCAACGGAGATGACGGCGAGGGTCGGTTTGACCGACGCTACCTGTTCCAAACACTCGCTATGGGCCATTCACAGTTTGCACAATACTCTGGTATCCGTGGACCAAACACCATCATCAACCTCGCCTGTGCTTCTGCTACAGCAGCATTCGGTGTTGCTGAGGATTGGTTGAACGCTGATCGAGTTGACCGAGTGGTCATCATCTCTGCAGATGATGTCACTGGGGACGATATGTGGGAATGGATTGGCGGTGGCTTCGCTGCATCAGGTGCAGCAGCGACGAATAATGTGGTCGAAGAAACAGCTTTGCCATTCGACCGCCGTCGCAATGGTCTGATCCTTGGGATGGGCGCAGCAGCATTTGTTGTCGAACGAAATTCAGAGGCAGCTGAACGAGGCGTGCAACCAATCGCTGAACTGCTTGGAGCTACAACAGCGAACTCAGCCTTCCATGGTACTCGCCTCGATGTCGAACACGTGGCTGAAACCGTGGACAATTTTGTAACTGAGATGGAAGAACGTTGGGACCTTGACCGCCATGAAATCGCACCCGACACGGTGTTCTTCTCGCACGAGACCTACACGCCTGCTCGTGGAGGTTCTGCTCAATCTGAAGTTCGAGCCTTACGAGACACATTTACACACAGCACAGACAAACTTGTCATTGCCAACACGAAAGGATTCACCGGCCATCCAATGGCGGTAGGGATCGAAGATGCAAGTATGTTCCATGGTATGAAAACCGGACGTATTCCTCCTATTGCAAACCACAAAGAAACTGATCCTGAATTGGGTAATCTTAACCTTTCAACCGGTGGAGCATATCCAAACCTGAAGTATGGTTTGAGGTTTGCAGCGGGCTTTGGCTCACAAATGGCTCTCTCTCTCGTACGCCGATGGCCTATTACTGGAGAACGCATTGATGGTGCGAAATTCCTTGCTTGGAATCGTAAACTTGCAGGTACAGAGGACGTGGTCATGCGCTTGCTTGATCAGAAACTTGTAGCCTATGTTGATGGTGAAGACAACTTGCACGGCGGCGTTCAAGGCGATCCTTGGTCGATTACTGCACCGTTTGAAGGCAAGCCTTCACTCGTGCCCGAGCCAGCCGTAGCGCCGGTGCCAGAAGCACCCACTCCACCAGCGCCTAAGCCGGCCCCAGTTGCACCCTCTGCACCAACATCGCCACCTGCAGGTCAAGCCCAAGGTGACGTTGTCGGTGCTGTAATCGACGTGGTTGTCAAGCACACAGGATACCCTGCAGACTTTGTTGAACTTGATCAAGACTTGGAAGGAGAACTCGGTATTGACACCGTCAAGCAGGCTGAAATTATGGCCGATATACGGGAACAATTCAGTTTGCCAGTGGATGAGGAATTTGTTCTCGCAGACTATCCAACATTGAATCATATGATTGGGTATATTCAACGAATGACTGGTGGCGAAGCGCCAGCGCCTGCCCCTTCACCAGCGGCAATACAGGAACCACAACAAGCTGCGCCAGCACCTGCTCCTGAACCAGCAGCACCTGCAATGGCGCCGACAGGGCTTATCGACGACGATGCATTGAACGCCACGGTTGTTGAAGTGGTGGTCAAGCATACAGGTTATCCTGCTGACTTCATTGAACTTGACCAAGACCTCGAAGGAGAATTGGGTATTGACACTGTGAAGCAAGCCGAAATTATGGCGGACATCAGAGAACAGTTCAGTTTACCTCTTGATGAAGATTTTATTCTTTCAGATTATCCAACATTGAACCACATGATCGGCTACATCCAACGCATGCAGGGCGGTGCTGCACAGCCGGCGACCAAGCCGACAATGCCCGCACCACCTGTAGCTCAGAGTGAACCCGTGGCACCTGTGCCGGCGCCATCAGCACCACCAGCGCCATCCACGCCGTTGGCATCAAACAGCGATGTGAACGCACAACTCGTTGAAATTGTTGTCAAACATACGG
>CBFIIS010000031.1:13492-19463 GCA_965662715.1 Candidatus Poseidoniaceae archaeon
TGATTTCATTGAAATGGACCAAGACCTTGAGGGTGAATTAGGCATTGATACGGTCAAACAGGCTGAGATTATGGGGGATGTACGGGATGCCTTTTCGCTTCCGTTGGATGAAGATTTTGTTCTTTCCGACCACCCGACGCTGAACCACTTTACAGCCTACATTTTGAAGATGAAAGGCGGTGAAATTCCGACAGAAACAGCGATGCCAACGGTTGAAACCGCATCAACCCCAACTCATACTTCAAACGAAACAACACACTCAACACGCCGTTGGCAAATAGAAGTTGAAGCAGCAGAAGGCCAAGGATCGCCGCTTTCTCTTACCGGTACTGCGGTTGTCACCGATGATGGCTGGGGCATCGCAGAAGCGTTCTGCCAGCGTCTTGAGGCCGATGGCATGGAGGCCATACGCATTGGCTTTGAGAGCAATATCCGCGACATGTCAATTCAACACGAAGGGAAACGCACGGTCTACCGAGCAGATCCTGGGAACCCAGAACACGTTGCGGCGGTGTGTGAAGCATTGAATGAACACAACATCACTGCACTCTTTCACATGGCTCCGCTCAAGCTTGCAAGTGCTTCATGGGCTGAAGACGCAACACCATCGACCCAGATTGCACTGGCTGCTCAGGGTTACTTTGCTTTGCTCAAAGGATTGGATGCCAAATTTGCTGGTCTTGAATCGGGTGTTGTTGCCTCAGTCACAGCACTTGATGGACGCCACGGCAACATTGGTGAGCGATTTAATTCGGTTCAGTGTGCCGCATCAGGCGTCACCAAATCCTATGCTTTTGAGCAACCGCATGTTCGATGCCGTGCCCTTGACCTCCACCCAGAGTTAATTCTCGAGCCAACTGATGCGGCGAACATCATCTATGACGATGTGTTCAATCTTGCCGGAGAGGTTGAGATCGGTCTTGATCGAGATGGTCGTCGTTGGACTCTCGTGGCGTTCGCAGAAGATCTTGTCGATGAACAGCAACCGCTCACATCAGATGACACTTGGCTTGTGTCCGGCGGCGGTTCAGGCGTTACTGCAGCGTCGATTATTGGCGTGGCTACAGCATCACCGGATGCAGGGGCACATTTTGCCTTGCTTGGCCGTTCCCGCCTCATTGAACAAACAGAAGCATGGGTTGATTGGACCGATGCAGAACTTGAATCTGAACGTATGGCGCTTCGAGAGCGAATGGCTGCTGCGAGCGAATCTGGTAAAGTGACCATTGTTGAATGGAACAGTGAATGGCAGAGATTTACTAGGAGCAGGGATGTCTATCTTACACTCTCCAGTATCACATCAACAGGTAATACGGCATCTTACCATCCGGTGGATGTGATGGATTATCAGGGCATGGTTGAGGTTGGTGCTTCCCTAGGACGGGTCATCACTGGACTTGTCCATGGTGCCGGTTTGGAAGATTCCAAACTTGTGGGTCAGAAGGCTTCCTCTGTTTTCGACAAGGTGGTTCGCGTCAAAGTTGATGGTTGGCAATGCATGCTTGCAGCATGCACAGCCTCTGGAGCGGAACTGCCTAAGTTTGCTGCTTGTTTCACCAGTGTTGCCGGTCGATTTGGTAATGGTGGCCAAACAGATTATGCTGCAGCAAACAGCGTGCTTGATGCAGAAATGGCGCGGCTCACCGCATCTGGTGTTTGCCGAGCCGTCGCTATTGGCTGGACTGGTTGGCGTGATGTTGGAATGGCCACACGTGGTTCAATTGAGGCTGTTTTTGCCGCAGCAGGAATTGATACACTTTCGGTTGAACAAGGTGTAGAGATTTTCGTCGGTGAGGCGCTTGCTGGTGGAAAACGCCGAGTGATTGGTTGCGGTTCTCTAGGGGCAATGGATCGTTTCGACTCCTTTAGAGAAGCTCCTCTCCGTCTTCCCGCTGAGATGGCAGCGGTGATTGCAGACCCCGAACGTTTCCCATTCGTTGACAAAGTCCTCTCATTTGAGGACGGGCAATCCTTGCTGACCCAAGCGACCCTCTCTGCCGCAGATCACCCGTTCCTTGTCGATCACGCCATCGAGGGTGTACCTTATCATCCCGGAGTCATGGCACTCGAGATGTTTGCAGAATCCGCTCTATTGCTGCGTCCATCGACGTGTTTGGCCGGATTCGAATCTGTTGAGTTCGGTCTGCCTGTGAAATTACTCAAGGGTGCGATGACGGTGCGAATTCATGCAGAGTATGAGCGCACTGAGGGCGAGGTTTCTTGGATTTCATGCCGACTCCTGTCGGATTTAACAAACTCAAAGGGCGAAATCTTTGGGGAACGAGAGCACCACAAGGCGCTGGTTCGTTTGGTTGAGAAATGCGATGATATCTGTCCATTCCTTGAGCAGGAAGTCCATGCTTTGCCCAATATCGGTATCCCTGCTCTGGGTGAAGTCATTGAAGGGCCATCGTTCATTTATCGACGTTATTTCCACGGACCTCGTTTCCAATCACATGGTGGTGTGCTACGTGGCGTTGGGGATGAATCGATGCCAGGAGCGGATGGAATCGCTTTGATGCGACATCAATTGCCGCAGTCGGATCAATTTGCCCATGAAGCATCTGGCGGTTCGGTTTTGCTCGAAGCTCTACCAATGCTTATTGAAGCAGGGTTCCAAAATGCTGGACTTGTGGCGATGGAAACTGAAGGTTTCTCTTCACTCCCAGTCGGTATCGAATGGTCATCGATGTTGAGGGTGCCTGAACGCGATGAACACCTTCGAATGCGTAGCCTGCGGGTTGCAGTTGAAGAGGCGGGTGTCACGGTTCACGACGTCGTAATTGTTGGTGATGACGATGCTCCGGTGCTTGCCCTCAAGGGCTTGCGTCTGAAGGGAATGGCTCCGGTATCGGCAGAAGATTCGTTCACGCTTGATCGCTGAAGGTGGTTTGGATGTCGGTGGAAGTGCTTCACCCCCCGGGTGTAGAACGGCCACGAATGCTCATTGTTCGCACACAAGTGCATGCACGTTCCATTGAAGAAGTTCATTTGGCCAACGCAGATGAAGTCGCAACATTTGCAACCAAGAAGCGTCATGAAGAACACCTATCGGGTCGATGGTTGTTGCAATGGGCCATTGAAGAATGGGGCATTGACAGTGCTGATTTGATGGTCAGTCGCACCGAACAAAGGGCGCCGTATTTGCATTACATTTCCGGTGTATGGAGGAACACCCCGCTTCCATCGTTGAGCATTGGTCATGCTTCAGGTTGGGCTTATGTCGCATTGATTGAACATGGGTGGCGTATTGGTATTGATGCCGAACCAGCAACGAGAGGTCTCCAATCGAATGCGTTTGATCTGATCTCTAAGGGTGACGAGTTGCACACCCTGCGTCAATCGCCAGAACATGCAATCGAACTTTGGGTTAGTAAGGAAGCCGTGCAAAAAACACTGGGTATGGGCATGCACCTCAACCCACGAGAAATTGTAATTCCAATTGGAGTCGCAAAGACAATTATTTCAATTGAAAATTCAAAAATCCAATTGGTGAATTGGCAATATGGAGGGGCTCGTATTGCTGTTGCATTCCACCAGGGGACGCTTGACATCGCAACGCCTGAAGATCGTCTGCTCGAAGCGACCAGGTCTGCGATGCAGGATGGAGATTGGGGTGTTGGTTGCAAAACCACCAGGGGCAATTGTTAATCAACGCCAAAAGGCATAACCTTCACGGCTTGATTCCCAAGGAAGACCGAGTTGTATTCCTATTTCCGTGAGAATGACGAAGTTAAACAACAGATAGCTGACGTATGTCACAACAAGAACCAAAAGTGAGACATTGACGATTTTTCGTCGTTCCCTTTTCGCTTGGTCAAGGGTGCAAATGCCTTGATTCCGAAAGTAAAAAACCAATCCAGTAACAACGCTTGCTAGTGCGATCAAGCTCATCAGTGGCCTAAACCATGCATATCCATCTTCCCCCCAATACAAGGTGTCTGAAAGGACAGCTCCCGTTGAAACGGTAGCAAGCCCAAACATGACGAGAACCACCGAAGGAAGACAACACATCGAAGCAATGATTGTCGAGCTTGCAATAACCTTCCACAACGCACGCAATGGGTTTTCCCCATCCACAGCGTACGCTTCTGTCATGGCCGTCATTTTGCCCTCCTGCTTTTGAACTGATGTTTAACTTCATCCAGAAAAGAGCACGGATTCAAGAGTTGTTCATCAACTCGAAATCAAGCATGGCTTCTGTTTCGTGACCTTCATATAGGGTGACTCAGTCCCCACTACATAACCGATGGTTCAGTAGTGAGGTGGCAAGTGCATGACAAATGGTGAAGATTGGGAAGAAAAACTGATTGAACAACTTGTGGAAATGTTCCGTAACATGGGCATGCACATGGACAAAGAACAGATTCGTGGAATGATGGAGCAATTCCGATCACAATTCGAGAACATGGGCCTCGATGCAGAAAAAATCGCAAAAGGCGATGTCAACTTCAACTTTGATTTGTCCCAACTGGCCAAAATGTTTCAATCTGGAAAATCCATGGAAGACATCCTCAGCAATCTGGGCATGGACATCCAAGTTGACGCCAGCCCAGTTGAAATCAAAGCACCAGAAGTCAAAGAATCACTCGATGAAGTCATCAACATCCCAGCAAACGATGTCTATCTTGACGGCTGGAATATGGCAGTGACCGTTGATTTCACCCTTCGTGGTGACGTCGAGGAGAGCGAACTCGAACTCGAACTCGTGCGTAAGGGCAACCGAATTTCAGTCATCAAAGACACAATGCCGGCCCCTTTGGCCCAAATTGAACTGCCTCACCCCTGCGAAGACTTGGTCGATTGGTCCTTGAATAACGGTATCCTCGACATCACTCTCAAACTCACGCCACAAGGCTCTGCCGTCGAACACGACGACGAGACCATTGAGGTACCAGACGTCAGCATCGATGTAGGCGATTCTAACGATGATGATGACGAGGACGACGGTGGCATCCCCATCTTTTGAAAACATAAGGAAGTGAAAAAATGAGCAAAGTAATTGGAATTGACCTAGGAACAACAAACAGCTGTGTAGCAACGATCGAAAACGGGGAACCCGTCGTCATTGCGAACGCAGAAGGCGCACGAACAACCCCATCTGTAGTGGCGTTTGCCAAAGACGGAAGCGAACGGATGATCGGCGTGACCGCCAAGCGACAAGCCGTGACCAACACAGATCGAACAATGATGTCAGTCAAGCGGCACATGGGTACAGATTGGAAAACAAATGTCGATGGCACAGACTACACGCCTCAAGAAATTTCAGCGTTTATTCTGCAGAAGTTGAAAGCAGATGCAGAAGCCTACCTTGGTCATGAAATCAAGGAAGCAGTGATTACATGCCCTGCTTACTTCACCGATGCACAGCGAACGGCAACAAAAGATGCCGGGCGCATTGCAGGATTGGAAGTGCTTCGAATCATCAACGAACCAACAGCAGCAGCGCTTGCCTACGGTGTCGATAAGGGTGAAGATCAAACCATTCTCGTTTACGATTTGGGAGGAGGCACCTTTGACGTTTCAGTTTTGGAAATTTACCAAGTCGATGGCCAACCTCAAATCGAAGTGAAGGCCACAGCCGGGAACAACAAACTTGGTGGCGATGATTTCGACGATCAAGTCATCGATTGGATGATTGCTGAGTTCAAGCGCGACACTGGCATTGACTTGAGCAAGGACGCCCAGGCAATGTCTCGGCTGAAGGAAGCGGCAGAAAAGGCAAAAATCGAACTTTCAGGCACGCAACAAACCCAAATCAACCTCCCGTTCATCACCATGCGTGATGGCCAACCTGAACACATGGACATGACCTTGAGCCGTGCTAAATTTGAAGACTTAATTTCGAAGCTCATCGAGGGGACAATGGGTCCGACACGACAAGCCATGAAAGACGCTGGCATCAAGAAAGGCGACGTGGACAAGGTCATCCTTGTTGGCG
Organism: Candidatus Poseidoniaceae archaeon; assembly: GCA_965662715.1. GTDB lineage: Archaea > Thermoplasmatota > Poseidoniia > Poseidoniales > Poseidoniaceae > MGIIa-L1. Next base: position 19,434 of record CBFIIS010000031.1, read on the forward strand.
GGTCTACCCGTGTCCCAGCCGTCCAAGAAG
>CBFIIS010000032.1:0-19417 GCA_965662715.1 Candidatus Poseidoniaceae archaeon
CGTGTCATTGGTGGTGTTCAATTTCCTTGCATTCACACCGAACTTGATTGGAATCACCGAAGTTCCAGGGCTTAACCCATCCTCTGGTGCCTTTGTTCCTGCAAGATTGTACTTCGGTGGTTGAATGATTCAGGATGAAGAAGCCCAAGTTCACATCCTCGAGATGTTGACCCTGTTCTGGCTGTTTTTCATGTCAGCGACCTTCCTTATTCGAGTTCATGTCCCAGATGCACCATCTGTCGCTCATGATGCCTCGCTCGAAATTGCTGGTGACGATGCCGTAAGGTATGCACTTGGGTTAGAGGCGGAAATTGAAGGCGAAAGCAGGTTGGAAGAATTGCTTGACAACGGCGCTCTTGATGACGCCTGTGCACTGCTTCAAGACAGCATTGCTGTTGGTAAGGAAGCCAATTGTTGGCTGACCCAAAACAGTGGCGTGGCAACGCCATATGGTCGGACTGGAACACCGGCTGGTGGAACGGTTACGGTCCACCACCTCGTGGTTGTTGATGCGAATGCCTGGACAGTAACCCTCGATGTATGGGCAAGAGGAGGTGCTGCTTGATGCAGATGACACCGCTCAATTCCTCAGCAGATCGTGACACAGCACAGATGCTGCTTGCCACGGGTGTTGTGCTGTTGATGTCCTTGCTCTCAATGGCCATTTTTGGGGTCAAAGTTGCCGGACTGACCCTTCCTCATGATACTGCATCAGACGGTGTCATCATCACAGCACAAGAGGTTTCAGAAGGACTTCCAGAACTTGTTGAAGCACGAACACAACTTTGGATTGATGGCGGTCTTGAGCCTCTTGATGCCGGTCAAACAGCCATGAATGGCGTGCACAACGACATGCTCCACCATGGGGAAGTTCGTGGTATTGAAGTGAAAATGATTGATATTGAAGTTACAGAAACAAATTCGACGACGTTGAGAATTACTGGTGAACTCGGTGTTTCTGATGGTGATGCAATGCTCACCGTACCCTTGGATTTCACCATCACGCACGAATAATCAGCGTTTCTGATGTTCGTTCCATGCTACATCTCACAAATGTTTGATTCGATGTGTATCACTCTTCACCATCGAGAGATCAACGATCGGCCAAGAAGCAATCTTTGCCCGGTCGGTGAGACCGTCTTGGATGGCTCGAATCCGAGGAAACGCTGCAAGATAACGATCTGCTCTACGGAATGAATGGGCATCTCTTGAACGGAGCATGCCCTTGTGACGTTCTTCTTCACTCACTGCCATGACAACGCCAACTGCAATACCTCCAGCTTCCCTCCAACGCCTCAGAAGACGTTCACTGGGATTGATGTGTACGCCCTCGATCAGCAAGTCAATCCCTTCACGACGAGCCCGATCGATGGTGGCAACGATGCCGGTTTCAACCGCTTGACAGGTGTCGAGCCAATCAATCACTGGCTCGCCTGAGGACCCCTTAGAAAAGGATGAGCGATGGAGATTATCTTGGGTACGTTCAGGATCACAAGCACGCATGATTTCTCGAATAGCATCAGTAGAAAGGAGACGAGCAAAACCAGAATCTGCTGCAAGTTGAACCGAGGCGGTGGACTTCCCAGTTCCAGTAGCACCTGCGATCACAAGCAACCGAGGTGCACGGTCGGCCAAGGTCTTGGCGGCTTGTTCTCCCAAACCAACCCTCCGAGCCATACTTCGCTGTGGCATGGGTGCATTGATGAGTCTTTTCGCACAAAGTCGAGGCTTCGGTGGGGTTTAGACCAACAAATTGCCATCCGAATGCCTTTGAGGGGACAGCACTTGGCACTGAACATGAGCGCAGAACAGATGTGGATTGCCGGTGAATGGTGTGACGCAGAAGATGGAGCAACAGCCGATATTCTGAACCCTGCCACAAGCGAGGTCATGGCCACGACACCGAAGGCAACATTGGGCGATGTCAACCGTTGCGTGGAGGCTTCACGTGCGGCATTCAATGATGCTTCTTGGAAGAACATGGACCCTGCACAACGTGGGCGCATTCTCAACAAAATGGCACAAGCAACCTACGCTAACGCAAAAGCACTGGCAGCCATTGAATCCAACAACAACGGCAAAACCTTCCGTGAAGCATTATCTGAAATTCGCTACGGTGCATGGACCCTCGAATACTTCGCTGGACTCTCCGACAAAATCGAAGGAACAACCATTCCAGTCCCTGGAAACCGCTTGAATTACACCCTACGTCAACCGCTCGGTGTGACCGCTCACATCGTGCCATGGAACTTCCCACTTCAACTCGCCCTGCGCTCCATTGCGCCAGCACTTGCTGCGGGCTGCACCGTGATTGCAAAACCAGCATCGTGGACTCCTCTTTCTCTGATCGCATGGGCCAAAGCAATGGAAGAAGCCGACGTTGGCCTCCCATCTGGCGTGCTCCAAGTCATCACCGGATCTGGTGGCCTCATTGGTGATGCTCTTGCTGGACACACTGGCGTTGATGGTGTGGTCCTGACCGGCGGTGTGCCAACAGGACAAGCCGTTATGGCAAAAGCCAGTGAAAACCTCACTCCAGTCACGCTTGAACTCGGTGGAAAAGGCGCCAACATCATCTTCCCCGATGCAAACCTTCGCTATGCTGCCAAGGCCATCTGCTTTGGTATCTTCATGAATGCAGGACAAATGTGTTGGGCTGGATCTCGACTCATTGTCCACGAAGATGTGCATGATGAACTCGTCGAGGCCGTTGTTGCTGAAGTGGGCAAGTGGAAGGTTGGACCTGGCATGTCTGAAGGCGTACGCATCGGTAGCCTCGTGCATCAATCTCACCGCGCAGAAGTGCTTGAGAAGCTCGAGGCTGGACTCGCTATGGGTGGAACCGTCGTCTGTGGAGGAAAGGCCATTGAAGGCGATGGAGCCTTCATGGAAGCCACTGTCGTGACCGGTGTTGACAAAGACAATCTGCTGTTCAATGACGAATTGTTCGGCCCTGTCTTGGCTGTCACTAAGTTCAGCGAAGATGCCGAAGCCCTTGCTTTGGCTAACGACTCTCCGTTTGGCTTGCTCAACGGTATTTGGACCAACAACCTCAGCCGGGCCCATTCAATGGCTCGCGATTTGGAAAGCGGTATGGTCTCGATCAACGAATACCCAATCACCTTCCCACAAACCGCCTTTACCGGTTGGAAGCAATCCGGTATCGGTGTTGAACAAAGCCAAGACGCCATGCGCTTCTACACCAAGGTGAAGAACGTCAACGTCAAACTCTGAGGTGAGCATGTTGAGCGTCGAATCCATAGATTACGACAATGGTGTTCGGCTCATCCGATTTTCTGGCCAATCAGCCACTCAATCATTTTCAAGAGAATTCCTTCCAATCATCGCTCAAGCCATTGATGCTGGGCTAACGCACCCCAATGTACGTGCACTCGTTCTCACAGGGGATGGAAAATTCTTCTCAGCTGGCGCCGATATTCATGCCTTTGCACAATCGATTGAAGATGGTGATGCACCTCAACTCATTCGTGACCTCACTGGTGTGCTCCACCCTCTCTTGGTTCGAATGCGTCAATCCTCGACCATCTGCGTTGCCGCCCTCAATGGAGCATGCGCTGGTGGAGGTTTAGGCCTCGCACTTGCATGTGATGCCCGAGTTGGTTCACCTCAAGCCAAAATGGCCGCCTCATATTCTGGCATGGGGCTCTCACCTGATGGTGGTACAACGTGGCTTCTTCCACGCTTGGTAGGCGATCAACCGGCCCGTCGTTTTTTCTTCGAAAATGAGGTCTGGAACGCCCAACAGGCCACCGAACATGGTGCAATTGATGTCATTGTCGAACATGAACAGTTGATTCAAGCAGCTACTGATTTGGCACTACGATGGAGTCAATGGGGCAACCACACCAAAGAAGCGACCAAGCATTTGTTGGACGTTCAGTCCGCACAGGATTTTGAGACCCATCTCAAACATGAACGCACATTAATTGAAGCAGCCGGAACCACTGAAGCCTTCAAAGAAGGCGTAACTGCATTCATCGAAAAGAGAAAGCCACAATTCTAGAACAAGTCAACCGATATTGACTAGTTCCATTCGAAGAAACCTTGACCGGATTTCTGACCAAGATGACCTTTGGCCACCATCTCTTCCAACAGTGGATGTGGCGCATATCGGTCGTCGTTGAACGAACGCTGCAGATTGAGTAAGATGTCACGACGCACATCCAGACCAACGAGATCGGTCAACTTGAGTGGGCCCATTGGGTGCTTGTAACCAAGCACCATCGCAGTATCGATGTCTTCAGCACTCGCCACACCATCGGCAAGCATGCGAATCGCTTCGTTGCCAAGCACAACACCAAGGCGGCTGGTCGCAAATCCAGGTACATCTTTGACCAAAATTGTGGTTTTACCCATGGCTATTCCAGCCGCTTCTGCACCTGCGACTGTCGCATCACTGGTTGAATCGTGACGAACGAGTTCGAGCAATTTCATGATTGGAACCGGATTGAAGAAATGCATGCCGATGACCTGTTCGGGCCTGCTTGTAGCCGCTGCGATATCAGCGATTGATAGCGAGGACGTGTTGGTGCCAAGGATGGCATGAGCCGGTGCTAAGCGGTCAAGATCAGCAAAGATGCTGTGCTTCAAATCTGGAATTTCTGGAACAGCCTCAATCACCATGTCAGCCTTGCCAACGGCTTCAGCCATGTCGCCTACTGCATGAAGACGCGTAGCCCATTCTGCCTTTTGCTCAGGCGTGGTTTTGCCACGAGCGATGCCTTTGTCCCAAAAAGCGTCAATGCGTGCCATACCACGCTCAAGACCGTCTGGAAAAGCATCGAAGAGGTTGGTTTTCCAACCTGCTTGAGCACAGACTTGGGCGATACCAGCGCCCATTGTTCCAGCACCGATCACGGCGACTTCTCGTATCTCCATGCCTCATGCGAAGGGGCCGAACTTCATGATGCTTCCTCGGGGATTGACTTGTGACTTTGAGCCAATGCCACACCGCCGACGATCAGAATGAAGGAAATCAAGAGAGGTACCCCGAGTTTCTCATCGAGCAGAAGCCAACCACTTAGGATCCCAAATGGAGGTACCAAGTAGACATAGAGGGCGCTCTTTCCCGCACCGATTGTGCGAATACCATCGGCGAACCAAACATAGGAAATCACGGTTGAAAACACGGCAAGGAAGACCAACGAAATCCACCCGTTCATGTTTGAATCGGGCAGACCAACCTGCCAGGTCTCAATTGCCACAACTGGTGTGAGAAGAAGAAAACCAACCACTGAAGACCAAACGGTGAGATGCAGAGGTGACATCGATTCTGTTGCATCGGGTGCAGGTGTGGTCATGGCCTTCTTCATCAGAATGCTATTGCAGGCCCAAGAGAAGGCTGCTGCCGCAATGAGGAGATCACCCAAAGCCCGCTCATTGAACGGAATGTCGACATTCGGTGAATACAAGAACAAAATGGTGACACCACTGATGCCCAAAGCAAGACCCGTGCCAAGACGCCAATGCATCTTCTCGTTGAGAAAAACGATGGCAAGCAAGGCTGTGAAAAAAGGATTGAAGGTAATCATAAGCGATGCATCACCTGCAGCAGTGTACTGCATTCCAAACATGAAAAAGGCCTGATAGACGACAGTGGAAAAGAACCCGATAAGCGCAATCCGCTTCCATTCACCTCGAGTAGGGAGGGCCCAGTTATTGGTCGCCTGCAGCAACACCAGAAAGCAAACGATGGCGACCACATAGCGCAACCATGCGGCTGCAAACGGTGCCATTTCTTCGGCTAAAACACGCCCTGCTGGCCAACCAAGCCCCCAAATTGCGGCAACGATGACAAGCTTGAGATGAATGAGCAGATGTTTCATTCAAACCGCTCCAAACCAAGTTGGAGCATGCGGGAGCGGGGCAAACCGATTTCGGGTAATCCTGCTGCAGGAGCGTACATCTTCAGGCCCTCGAGGCGAGACACGTAAAGACCATACGAAGCAATGTCGTTGGGTTGGTAGGGTGTTGGAACACCCATTCGTGTAAGGGTTGCGCATGCTGTTTCAGAATATATGGGAAAGAGGTTGGTGCTAAAATGCATCCATTCAGAAACACGCTGCGCATCGATATGATCGAGTGTCAAGAGATGCTCAAGCATTGAGACGTCTGGATATGTTGTGGTCCGCAGCGTCATCTCGACCTCATTGGTGATGTCCTCGGGCCAAGCGAAGGGCAAGTGATTCGCCCACACATCGGCAATGCGTATATGTTCTAGCGAAGCCTCACTCTCGACTGAAAAGAGCGCGTTGGAATACGCTTCATCATCAACGCTGTCCGCAACAAGGTCGGGCAGCGCTGCGTAGAACGCATCACACATGTCGACATCAACGCCATAGAGCGAAACTGGGATCATCAAAAGGCCCCCGTGACGTACTCAAGCTTTTGCACCGATACCGGATGCAATTTGACGAGCAGACATTGGCTTGTTGGCAACCCATTCTTGCTTGAAGAGTTCCTTGAGGTCTTCTTCATCTTGGGGTGTTGGTAGAATGGTGTGGAGGTAAGCCTGGTACTCTTCTTCAGTGCCTTGGAATTCTTCACCATCAACAGTGCAGTTGGTTTTCTTGAATGCACCGATATCTCTGTTGAAGTTTTCGTGAGGTACGTAGAGTTGTGGAGAGCCTTCTGGAAGGTATCCGTTGAGTTTTTGCACTTCGCCAACGATTTCGGTGTGGTAGTGCCCACGGGCTTCTTCATTGAGCGTTTCCTTGTCGACTTCCACGCCAGCTTCGAGCTTCTTGCGCTCATCCCATCGGCCTTTGACGCCCCAAACATAGGACCAGTGTGCAGATGAAGATGCATCAACACCAAACAAGTCGTGAGCGGTTGAAACCCACTTGTTGATGTATCGCTGGAGCATGTCAAGCGGGATCACACCGGCCTTGATGACACGGCGGAGTCCGTTGGAACCTGTTCCAAGGTGGAATGATTCTTCTTTGAGCATAGGACCCATCGACGCAGCAAGTGGCTTGAATGCCGAAGTGGAGAGCATGCCAAGTTGGAATTTTCCATCGCGGTCGACAAACATCGTGTAGCAAAAGAAATCCAACCAGTGTGGCATAGGCCTGTTGAAGGCACCGAGCAGTCGGTCGCCATCCTGTGCGTTACGTTCGAGCAGTTTCTGTGCCTCACGGCGACCTTGTTGGCCGAAGTAGGTCATGAGGAGGTGAGCCATCTGCCATCCATGTCGCTGTTCTTCTGCCATGATGCGAGCTGCAGCGTATCGGTCGTAATCGGTTGGAGCGGTGGCCAACAGGTGGCGTTGTTGCTCGACAGAGGCGAATTCTGTGTCGCCTTGGACGGTGATCATGGTGACGAGTGCGTCACGCATGCTTTGGTGTGGAACCTGAAGTGAGCGCTCCCACTTTGGTCGGCCTGCGTAGTCACCAAATTCGATAACATCGCCGGCTCGGTCCCAGTCGTATTGAACGGAGAGGTCGAAATCGCCCATCCATTCTCGGTTAAATCCAACTCGGTCTTGCCATTCGCTGAAGTTTGCGATCCATTCGTCCCATGTGTTCGGTAGGTTGTCCATGCATACCCCTGTACGCCGAGTACCTTATTGCCTTTGCGAACATGTTCGTACGAACATGTTAGGGGCTGCGCTTTCTGACTTCATCTGCAAACGCATGCATAATCGTTGATTCGATTCGTTGAAGTTGTGCGGAAAGGGTCGACTTCGCCACATCTAATTTTGCTGCAAGAGCGGTGAGAGAAATTCTTCTTGGCACATCATAGAACCCTTCCTGGGTTGCTGTATCGAAGACCAACCTTTGTCGAGGTGTGAGCATTCTCGATGACACACCGCGTGTCGAAAGCAAGCGATATGGAATGTGTTCTTGATCAAAACCTGCAATCAATTCACGCACTTTACCTTGAGCGCAAGCGATTGTCCAGTCAACCCAACCATCCCTGACCTCAAAAGGCGTATGTGGAATCACACCGACCGTTAACAAAGGCTTGAGAAAACCACCACCTCCTGCGATGATGTCCACGGCAAAGTGTTGTCGATCGAAGGAACGAACCTCCTCAATCCCAGGGTGTTGGCTCACAGTCGAAGCGATGTCTTCACTGCACGCCGCTTTCGCGGTTCCCCGGCCTTTTCGAAGCGGCATATGTTCCTCTATTCTCAACACTGCAGATGGGTGACTTCGAGTAACATCGCCCGCCCAGTGCCCCTCAGGCAACCGAACTTCAATGCGAACCTGTTGGACGCCCATGGAATGTTCTGGAGGGGCTACCTCTTGAAGGTACTCAAACGACTCAAAGGCTTCGAGTGGTTTCGATTTTGCGAACCGTTCCACTGGCCACGTCAATCACTTCACTGAAAGTCGTCGTCGTCTTTTCTCCAAGGATGACACCAGGGAGATAACCATCGCATACACCAGCAGCGGCGAAAATAGCATCCTCACTTTGGCACAAATCATTGGCTTGCCAAAGTCGGGTTAAATCATCACCAACCATGTTGCCTGCCCGGGCTTCTTCTTCATCTGAGCGGAACACCAGACGCCCTTCGAACACACCACCAAGGCCACGAATGGCCGTAGCTGAAATGACGCCTTCTGGAGCAGCACCTATGCCCATGAGTAAATCGAATGGTCCATCTGGGCGAGCTGCCCATATCGCTCCAGAAACATCACCATCGCCCATCAGTTCAAGCTGTGCACCAGTCGCTCGAATTTCTCTAAAGAGGTCTGCATGTCGATCACGGTCAAGAGCGACAACTCGAACTTCTTCGATCGATTTGTCCAAAGCAGATGCTGTTTGTTCAAGATTGTAAGCAACGCCACCATCAAGGCTGATTTCACCAACCAGTTCTTCTCCACCAGCAATCTTGTCCATGTAACAATCCGGTGCGTGCAAGAGAGCACCACGGGGGGCGGCTGCGAGCACTGCAATGGAATTTGGCGAATTGTCAGCGCAGTTGTTCGTGCATTCAAGCGGATCCACTGCAATGTCAATCATTGGGGCGCCTGCAACGCCAACCATGTTACCAATTTCTTCACCAATGTAGAGCATTGGCGCCTCATCCCGCTCACCTTCTCCAATGGCCACACGGCCGTCGAATGGAACGGTGTCAAAGGTACGACGCATGGCTTCGACTGCCGCCTCATCGGCCTTGTCTTTCTCACCCAAACCGCGCCATGCTGCGCTCGAAATTGCTGCCTGATCAACAGCTTCCAGAAAGTGATGGTAAAGGTCGCCGGCGTCGCCCATGGCTCAAGACGAGCGCGCCCCATCCATCAATGAAACGGTCGGACACGAATGCAAAAGAACTGCAATTGACTCGCCACATTATGAAGAACGTCAATTTACTTTCATTGTGGATTGATCTCGCAGAAAGGGTCAGGGTAAGTGCTGTTGGTTTGAAGGTGGTGTGTGATGAGCCAGGTGACTTGCGCATCGAAACTCAGGAAGGAAGACCATTTGCTACTGTTCGAATCCAAAAATCCCACGTCGGTCTCTATCTTCTTCCGTTGTACTATCATCCTAGTGTATTGGTGGATGAATTACGACCGCTCAAGAGTGGACATTCAACGATCAGATTCAGACCCAAGAATGTCAATGTATTACGATGCGTTAACGAACAAATCGATTCACTGCTTCCATTCATCGGGCATTATTGAATCGGTGAGAGCCCTTACATTCCTGATTTGTATTTTTGTAACACAACAATGTCAGTGATTGAAGTGCTAGGGTATTGCCCATTCTCATCTTTCTCCAAGGATTTTACCATGTCCAACGCACACAATAGGCCTGCACTTACGCCGGTGAGCGCCTCCATTTCGATGCCTGTCTTGTAATGAGCGGCTACATTCACAGTGCAACGCAGAGCGTTGCCCTCAAACGACCATGAAACAGTGCACCCCTCCAAGGGAATAGGGTGGCAGTGAGGGATGATTCGTGGCGTTTCCTTCACCGCCTGAATGGCTGCGATGGTCGAGGCTTCGAGAACATCGCCCTTCTTGATTTCTTTATTTTGAATGGCCAAGACCGTGGCTGTTTGAAGATGAAGCAAGCCTGTGGCTGATGCGTGGCGTTCGACGACCGGTTTCGATCCAATGTGCACTATGCCTTCAATCTCTTTTTCCATGATGTATCCCTCAGCCTAAGCCTGCCTTCCATGACTCACCTTTGTTGGTCACTTCTTTTTTCCACAGGGGCGCCTGCTTCTTGAGTTCGTCGATGAGCCATTCACATGCCCTAAACGCTTCCTTACGATGAGGGCTGCCCACATGGATGGCAACAATTGGCTCTTCTGGCCCTACAGATCCAACCCTGTGTGCCATCGCAACACAGCGAACCTTGTGCACTTCGATGGCTTGTTCAGCCAGACCGTGAAGAACGGAGGAGAGTTGTTCTTGCCATGCATCAAATTCCAAGCGAAGGACTTCCGCATCACCCTCCATCCCCCTTGTAATTCCCAAAAAAGAGACGACTGCTCCACATCCATCCAACGGAAGTTTGGTCTTAAGCGCATTTTCATCAAGCGCATCAAGCGCTTCTTCGATGATGATATGAGCGGCCATGTCTACACGAAGAGAACGCATCATTCAAACCTCACGCCTCCATGGGGTATTCCATGGGCGAAGAGGCGGCAATCCATATCATGGGCGCTGGACTCTCAGGTTTGGCTGCTGCCACGCTTCTGGCTCGTGCTGGAAAAGAAGTGCATGTCCATGACATACGCGCTGATTCTGGTGCTCGATTTGACGGTGATTTTCAGGCACTCGAAAATTGGAGTATGGATGAAGATTTTTTTGACCAACTCAAGGCGTGGGGTTTTGACACCTCGGAATTCAAAGCAACTGAATTCGATGTTGTGGACTTAATTCATCCCGATGACGTCATCACTCAAGCAACTACGTCAAAGGTAGCCTACAGAATTGTTGAGCGTGGCACTTCTGAACACACCATCGATCAGGGGTTCAAGCGACAAGCTCTTGCTGCAGGCGCACAAATCCATTACAAATCAAGGGTGAAGGAAGAGGACTGTACGATTATTGCTTGTGGCCCAAAAGGCACTTCTGCAGTGGCCTATGGCGAGATTTTTCACACCGATCACCCAAATCATATCGGGTTTCAATTGAACGACAAACTCGCTCCAGGCTCCTATTCCTACCTGATTATCATCGATGGTGTTGGCCTCATCTGCACCTGCCTTTGGCGCAAGCAGAAGAAAAGCGATCGCTTCCTCAACGAAACCATTGCTTGGTATGAAGCGCATTATCCAAACCTCAATCGAAAACCGATCAAACGGGTCGGAGGCAAAGGCGACTTCACAATCAACAAGAGGTACAAGCAGGATGGCCGCTACTATGTTGGTGAATCAGGTGGCCTTCAAGATTTCATGTGGGGCTTTGGCATGAGAATGGCTGTTTGGTCAGGCGTTTTGGCAGCAAATGATCTGCTTGGAAAAGGTGATTATGAAGCCGAGGTGCGTAAGCAATTGATGCCATATGTACGCACCAGTGTAGCCAACCGTTGGCTCATGAATAGGGTCGGAGATCGAACATTCAAACGCATGTGCAACGCATGGATGAAGGACCAGAGGAAGCGAGACGATGGTTTGGTTTGGATTGGGAAATTATTCAGGCCAACATGGTACAAAGGCCTCCTGTATCGTATTGTCAGCCCCTTCATGCTTCAGAATGATGCCAATGCAATGGGTCGAGGTGTGAGAAGAATGCCATTCCGCAAGGCACTCAAAAGAGATGTCTGGGAACAGTCCGAAGCAGCCAAAGCCGTGGGATCCCAATGGGATGCAGCCCGCCGAAAGGGTGGGGAAACCTCATTCGCTAATGACACTGAAACCTCCAAGGATGAGCAATCCGAGCATGCGATTTCTTCATAATACGAGTCCGTGTGGCATGACCCATGGACGACCTACACGGATTGACCCTCGAACCAATGCCTAACCGACTTGTCAACTATGGTGTCACAAACAACGGCATCGCAGTGATTGAACTCACCTCAGACTCTGCTGGTGCTCCTCTCGAAGCTGCAAATGACCGCTCACCAAACACCTACACCCACGAAATGATGCGAGACATCGACACTGCGATCGTCAAGGCTCGTTTCGATGACGATGTGACATGCATCGTCTTGACCGGAAATGGAGCGTCGTTCTTCTCCGCTGGTGCATCCATTCAAATGTTGAACAGCGTCACACCCGGCTTCAAGTACAACTTCTGCCTTCACGCCAATGAAACCCTTTCTCGACTTGAGCAAACATCCAAACTTGTTGTTTGTGCCATCAACGGCCACGCCGTCGGTGGAGGACTTGAAATCGCTATGGCTGCAGACATTCGTATCGCACGAAAGAACTCCGGTAAGGTCGGCCTGCCTGAAATCAACCTTGGTGTCCTCGCTGGTACCGGTGGAACTGCCCGTTTGACGCGCTTGATTGGCAAGGCGAAGGCCCTTGAGATGATGGTGACCGGCGAATTGATGTCCTTTGAGGACGCACATGGCTGCAACCTCATCAATCACATTTGGGAAGGGTCTGCAGAAGACTTCCGCCGAGATATTCTCGACTGGTGTGGTCAATTTACTCTCCCGAACAAGGCAGTCAAGGCCGTTGGCAACATCAAGCGATCATGCCAAACTGGACCTGAGATTCCATTCGAGTACCACTTGGCGCTCGAGCGAGAATTACAAGCAGCTTTGTTCAACAGCAGCGACGCCAAGGAAGGCATTGCAGCATACGTGGAAAAGCGAGTTGCGAACTTCACTGGACAGTGAAGAACTCTCGTACATTGAGACGAACTGCCACGTGCAGTTTGTGACCTCACATTCATGGATGTGCGCATGCTGAACTACAAAAAAACCGGCCGCAGTCTTGAAGGTCCCTCCGCCTTTGGCACGGAACACAGGTGAGCCGATGACCAAGTACAATGTCCCAGCAGATGTCCCTAACGATTTAATCGACACATACATCGCAAACATGGATGCTGCAACCGCAGGAACAGGAAAGATGAATCTGTTTGCATGCGATCAAAAAATCGAACACTTGAACGATGATTTCTATGACGGTGGAAACAAAATACCAGCGACATCAAACGACCCAGGTCATCTCTTCGAGATTGGACAGCGTTGCCACGATGCAGGGACAATTGGAGTTCTTGCTGGTCAATTGGGCCTCATCTCTCAATACGCCCGTGATTATCCTGACCTCCCGTACCTCGTTAAGCTCAATTCAAAATCCCACATGGTCAAGACCGCTCAACGCGATCCTATCTCACAAGCGATGTGGGACATGGATGACGTCATGTCCCTCTCCCACAACGGCATCAATGTCGTCGGCATTGGCTACACGGTCTACATCGGTAGCGAATATGAACATGAAATGCTCTCTGAGGCTGCTCAATTCATCCGCCAAGCCCACGAACTAGGCATGATTGCCGTGGTTTGGATGTATCCAAGAGGACAAGCCGTTGCGGATGAGAAAGACCCTCAGTTGATTTCTGGTGCCGCTGGTGTCGCTGCCTGTATCGGTGCAGATTTTGCAAAGGTCAATTACCCCACTGCATTTGAAGGGATGACGCAGCCAGAATCCCTTGCTATCGCCGCACAAGCCGCTGGAAGAACCGGAATTATCTGCTCAGGTGGCGGCTCGCTTCCAGCATTGGATTTCCTTCAACGGTTGCATGACCAAATGAGCGTTGGCAACTGCATGGGTGCAGCAACAGGGCGCAATATTCACCAACGCACAACAGAAGAAGCCGTTCGAATGACTGCGGCGTGTCATGCCATCATTTGCCAAGGGGCTTCAGTTGCCGATGCAATGGCGATTTTTGAAGGCAAATCATCGGCGTGAACAAGGTCAAACCTTCCAACCACGATCCCGTAAGCCCTCGACGAATGTCTCTTTATTGGTCGGTTGATCTTGTATCTGTAAGTACAGGGCGAATTGATCACCTCCACCAAGGATGATATTGGGGACATCGAGGTATTCTAATTTCCATCCAAGCACATGGTCTGCAAAATAGGACAACCACAAGTCCTCAATGTGGAGTGCATCTTTTGGATGATCAAACAAGGCCTCATGAGAAAAAATACTGATGTCCATGATGCTGACTCCTGTTCCACAGTAGTCCACGCGTTCGTTCAATGATTGGACACGAGTTCGATCTTTTGGATTTTTGTAGGGTTTGCCATTTAATCTCCATGCCCACCAGGATTTGTATGACTTGGGTTCGTATTGAGACATGGCCACCTCGACATAGCGAGCTGAAAAACGAACATCATCATCGATGAACATCATGACATCATAGCCTTCAGCATGGAGTCTCTTTGAGAGATCAAAACGTCTGAAACCTTTGCGATCATTCGATGTATGAATGACTTCAATGTTCATTTTGTCTTGATATTTAGCGACCTTTTTGTCGACGATTTCGACAATTTCTTCATTCGCGTTCGAAATGAACAACGTAAATTCCCCATAGGTCTGAATCGCTAAGGTTTCGAGCGCTTTATCGAGGAGTTCAGGACGTTTCCATGTTAACAACAATACTGCTAATTTGAGCGAACGATCGAATTCCAGTTTTGGTTCATTCGCTGCTTTTTTATTGGCACGCTCTAATTTTCTTGTTGAAAAGAAGACACCAATCCTTGCTGGGAGATGTTGCAAGAATTTGATTGGGTGGATGCGCGCGATATCATCCCCTCCTGCACGTGATTGTCGAGAAGACGGTCATTTCAATGCTTCTCTTGAGGCAAGGACCAACCAGCCAAGTCGAGACTGAAGATCGTTCAAGCTGTTCATGTACCGACTGTATAGTCGTCAAGGTAAGCGAGTTGAGCGTCGGTAAGCACATCAATACTGAAACCAAGGGTCTGAAGTTTTGTTGTCGCGAGCTCCTGGTCTTGTTCGGTCGTGATATCATACACTTCATTCTTCATGGAAGCGCCCTCTTTTGCCAATCGACAAAGGGAAAGGAATTGATTAGCAAAGGACATGTCCATGACTTCAGATGGATGACCTTCTGCAGCGGCTAGGTTGACCAAACGCCCACGGGCCAAGAGGAACACTCGGCGGCCATCCGCCATGAGGAATTCTTCATTGTCGGGACGGATGGTCCGGACTGAGGTGGATAATTCTTCGAGGTCAGTGATTTTAATTTCGCAGTCATAATGTCCAGTGTTGGCGATGATTGCACCATCCTTCATCGATTCGAAGTGTCGTCCAACAATGACGTCTTCCATACCAGTAGCGGTACAGAAAATATCGCCAAGTTTTGCGGCTTCATCCATCGTCATCACACGGTAACCTTCCATCACTGCGCGGAGTGCTGGTAGAGGGTCAACTTCGGTGATGATGACGTTCGCACCCATGCCGCGAGCTCGCATTGCAACACCGCTGCCACAATGACCAAACCCTGCAACAACGAATGTTTTTCCTGCGAGGAGAACCGATGTTGCACGGAGGATACCGTCGAGGGTGGATTGGCCTGTTCCGTAGACGTTGTCGAAATCCCACTTGGTCACTGCATCGTTGACTGCGATCACTGGATAACGAAGGTCACCAGCAGCGCCCATGGCACGGAGGCGGTGGACGCCAGTTGTGGTTTCTTCAGTTCCACCGATGACGCCTTCAGCGTATTCCGATTTTTCACCGTGAACACGAACGATCAAATCAGCACCATCATCGAGGGTGAGTGTCGGCTTGAATTCGAGGGTACGGTCGATGCACCAGTAGAAGTCATCGTTGGATTGGCCGTGCCATGCATGCACTGAAAATCCTTCTTTGGCAAGGTAAGCTGCAACGCTGTCTTGTGTAGAAAGTGGGTTGCAGCCCGACCAGGAGATTTCGGCACCTGCGGCTCGAATGGCTTCGATAAGGACTGCGGTTTCTTTGGTGACGTGAAGGCAACCTGCCACACGCATGCCCGCGAGTGGTTTTGTGCGTTCTGCTTCTTCTTTGAGCTTAGCAAGCACGGGCATTCGAGCACGAGCCCAGTCAACTCGAAGGGCACCTTCGTCGGCTAAATTGATGTCTCGAACGGTGTAGGTTTCTGTTGCGTCTAAGCCTTCCATGGCACGGCGACAAGTCCGCCTCATTTGAAGTCTATCGTACGAACGGCATGAGCGATCGTACCAACCTCATCGGCTGATAGCGTGACGATGAATGAACGGAATCAAAGACGGTTGTTGGAAGAAGCGCCGGTTGTGACGTTTCCTTCATTGTCGATGATAATTGGAGTTCCTTCTTCCCAACCAGGACAGTTGGTAGAAACCCAGTTTCGAGTGGCCCATTCACAGATATCATAGCCGCCTGAAAGGATCCCAGAGCGCTTGATGTAGCCGACCTTCACGATGTCCTTGTCCTTCGACAACACGTTACCGAGTTGTTGGCTTGTCGTTCCATGTCGCATGGTGCTGTTGATGTGTTCAAGGATCTCGGCCGTATTACGGGGTCGGTCGCCTAAGAATTTCTTGATTTTCTCTCTGATTCGTGTGGTTTTCATGCGTTTTTCCTCCTGTCATGAGGCACTTTCCCGCTAAGGGAGAGTGCCACTGCTACAGATGAACGAGGCCGCTCATATAACCATTGCTCCGAATCAGGACAGTTGGTTACCATTGCTGACCATTTTGTGGTGTATTTTCAACATCACCGGATGCCGATGTAAGTAAAAAGTCACATCTCCACTGGAAATGTATAACTTGATGTAACTATTAAGCACTCCAAAGTGAAACATTTATCTAAGTGGCCGTGGACCACCGAGAGAAGGTGACTCTTGGTGTCAAAAGGGCGCATTCGCAGCAACTACCAACGACGGGTGTTGAATTGGTTACTTGATGGTGGAGGCACAGTCTCCCACATCGCCACGGCATTATCGTTGCAAATGCCCCACGCTTCACTTGCTTTACGCCAATTAAGGGAACGGGGCGATGTTGGACGGGACGATGAAGCAGGAATTCGAGGGGCAGAACACTTCATCACAGATCAAGGAAGGCTCCGCCTCGAGCATGACGCACTTGCTCGATTGAAAGATGCCCCTCTGGAAGGTGCCACTCGAGCGGATGGAATATTACTTGGTCACGATGGACAATATGTCCTGCTTGGTTATGTGAAACAACTGAAATCTGAGCTCATCAAACTCCCCCAATACGCCATCGACACCCCATTCGCGCCCGTTGACGACTCCAATGGAAACACAGGGGGGGCTTGGGCGGTTGTGCGTACAGAGTCGAGCCGTTGGTACGATCTCGTCACGTTGGAACCGACGGCACCTCCACCAGCCCTAGAGCAAGGGACTCTCAGCGATTGGTCGTTGCGTTCACCTTCCATTTGTGTGGTTCACGCACAACTCATGGATCCAACCAACACCTGGAGCATGACTCCTGGATCTTGGTTCAGCACCCTCGAGACAACCACTGAGATGGCTCTTACCTACGGCAAACATACCATGGGCCACACGATTGGTAACGCTGTACCAATACGCCCACCTATGTCGACACATGGGCATCTTCCTTCGAAAGTTGGACGGAAAATGGCGCTCGAGGCACTATCTGATGGCGCTCTTGTGTTTGAACATCTGCACCAAGGTGGGGGCGAGCGAACGCTGCCGTTGGAGGCTTTGTGGTATTGGCTTCGACGAAAGCATCCACGTCTAGCCACAAAGAAACTCGAACTTCGATTCCAAGATCTCTGCAGATACTTGGTGAATGACACCTCCACGGCACCACCAATCGCTTTGCAACGAGCACTTCTCGCCGACTTTGGAAAAGCGAATTGGACCCTTGGTGAGGTGTTGAGTCGAGTGAACTTCTCTGGAACAACAAGCGTGGGTGCGAGCGCTCTGCTCGAATGGTACCTTGCCGACACCGAGTTGGAATCAGTTGTTGAATGGGAACATCAAGTGGATGGCAACCAGGAGCTTTTGCAACATCTGATAGCATCTCAACGTTGTAGGATCTTGCTGACCTCAAGTGGTGAAGCAAGACGGCTTTCTCACTCAGCAGCATCACTAAAATCCGCTGGAGAACTTGGCGTGGTCATCCTACGACTTGGAAGAGGCAAAGTATTCTCTGTGAAATTGATGGAAACCATTCGTGAAACGCGGCCTACGTCCGTCCATGAACAAATACCCACAACTGCACTGGAGTTGATTGATGCTGCCAGAGATGAGCACATTCAGTACGAGAACTTCACAAGCACCGCTCATTCACTAGATCAACGAAAGAACATATGGCATGCATTATCCCTTTACCCTGAAGGGGATGAGAAGTGGGCGAATCAAATTGAAAGCCTGTTTCCACTCGCTTCATGGATTGCTACCCCGCACACTGAACGGAGCAGCCGGTGGATACGATTACGGAACACACTCGAGCCTGGATGGGCCGATCTTTTACCCATCGAGGCATGTGATACTTCGACATTGATTCGGGCCATGCCAGTGGCATCAACACAGTGGGCCAATCAGGCACTTGACAAGGTAAGGCAGCGATTTACTCATAACATACAGTCGATTTTACAATACGAATCTTACCTCGAAGATGAACAACTGAAACCTTGGATGAGTGCGGCAGTCCTGCTCACTGCACAGCATCTGCCTGATGAATTTCAACGAATGGTCGAGGCCGCGTGTAAGCAATGGTTGAAGCAACCCCACGCTGTCCAGGAGGTGTTGGAAGCACTGTTCCCAATAGGTATGCCTCTAAACGAAAGGAATCAAGTCTGTATGCAGTTATGTCTTGACGCCTCCATTCAACAACCCCGAGGCACCCTCATGCATGCATGGGGCACTACCGTTCGAATGATTGAGCACAATCAACAAACCTCTCCTGAAGGTTTGCGGACACTCATGCGGCTGTTGCCTAACGCATGGTGGACCGTTTGGTCAGGGAATTGGCTATTGGTGCAACTTTCTTCAACTTCTGGAAGGCGTTGGTTAAGCGAACAAAAGATTTCATGGCCAGCTTTGATTGCACGCCCTCCTGGTGAACGAAGTGGGCTACCAGGTCTTGCCATTCAGCATCCTCAAAGAATGCTAGCGCTTGAGGATGTTTTGCAAATTCATCTGGTCCCAGATGGGATCGGCAAGCCCGCCTTGCTCGATGTTCACGACATGCTAGCAACAGTTGTCAGACAAGAGCCTGTGCACTATGGACGCTTGCACCCGTTAGTTGGTTGGCTTGCACGCCCGGTCGATGCATGGCCAAGTATTCGAATCGATGATCTAAAAACAGGTGATGAGGAAGTTGCAGCACTGCTTTATGCACGCTCTTTTGCTCATCGACTCGAGTGAAAGTGATTCACGATGTATTGAAAAAGGGTTGACTGGTGGTTCACCTTGCCGTACCAGCAACATCAGGCAGAGCTACTGTGAAATTGCTGTGAAGTCTGATACCAAGTGTACGGTGCGCAATCGAAGACTGGGATGAC
>CBFIIS010000033.1:0-19193 GCA_965662715.1 Candidatus Poseidoniaceae archaeon
TTGATTTTCAAATGAATATGCTCAAGATTCAATGTTACTGAGGTCTTCTGGTTCAGGGAGATCGAGTTCATCTGGGTCGACTCGAGAGAGTGGCGGTTCCTCTTGGTCATCCATTGTGAAATCTGATGAGCCACCATCCCATGAAACAAGGTCTTCTGTCTCTTCAAACGTTTCTTGGGGCGTTTCCTGAGACCCAGAAAGTGAATAGGCTGATGGATCAATGGGTGCGCGTTCAATTGGTGGCGAATGTTCGTCAACAATACGCTCTTCCATATGAATTCCGGAGTGAAAGGTTCCACATTCAGCACAGCGTACGGTCCCCTTTCGTTCTAAACAACCACAATTAGGGCAAGCAGCGAGGTTCGAATAGATCTCGAGTGGGTCGGAAGCCACCGAATCACTCCACAAACATATCTTCCTGGTAGCCGGTGATGATATCACCAGTTTCATCTTCTTCTATGGTAACTGTTTCTTCATCATCATCAAACTCGATGATGGTTCCAAAGACCTCTTCGTCCTCAAGCGTCAAACCAATGTGGGAGCCAATGTCAATTTCGTCATCACCTTCTTCCTCATCCTCGGATTCTTCTTCGCCCTCCTCCTCAAGTTCTTCTTCGTAATCTTCTTCGAGCGCATCATCCATTTCCTGTTCCAAATCATCAGCATCTTCTGCAGCCTCTTCTTCGGATTCAGTCGCCATGTCTTCAGCATCAGATTTGTCATCTTGTACTTCCTTCATGGCCTTTGCTCGTGCTCTCCAAGACTTCATGAGGACCAAGTGTGCATACAGTGATCCTGCAAGCCCGCCAGCACCAAGGATTGCAAACAAAATACCATCCCAGTACCAACCAGCTGGCATTGAGGAGGAATCACCTGCGAGAGGTGTCAAGGAATTCTTACAGTCGCCAATTTGGTAGTCTGGATCACAATTGTAGATGTCCCCATTGCTCAATCCATCTGGATGAATCAATGTTTCACTCATGTCAAGTTCTACTGGACCGCCCGTTCCGTCTACTGAAAGTGGACCGATGCCACCAAATGCATTGAGGACAATGAGGGCAATGAACATTCCAAATGCAAGATGGATGAGTGGCCAAACAACATCATTCCATTGCTTCCCCATCATTTTTCTTTGCATATCTGTTGGGAACGGCTTTTCTTCCTTTTTCTTACTGATGAGAGCACCCTCATCAACGACTTCATCTGCATCATCAAGTTCTTCAAGGGCAGCAATGAATTCCACCATATCGATGGTACGATCACCATCTTCATCCACCACGCTTAGGAATTCTTCAATGTCATCTGCAGAAACATCATCTTCAATGAGTTCACCAAGAGCGTTGACCAGTTCTAAGACATCGATAGAACCGCTTCCATCCTTGTCGAGATCGTTGAAGAATCGGTTAGCAGAGATTTCTGACTCATCCATTGCATCTGCAATTCTATGAATAAGGCTCTGCTGAGCACTCTCTTCATCTTCAGAATCAGTGTCTTCTTCATCTTCGGCTTGGTCCTCATCGAACACAACAACATCTTCGCTCTCTTCGGAAGTCGATTCCTCTTCAGATGGTTCTTCAGCCACCTCTTCAGAATCCTCTCCATCATCGTCAACCGCGTCTTCGACTTCGTCTGGCTCTGAATCCGATTTCTCGACAGTATCCTCTTCCGCATCTTCCGATTCTTCGTTAACATCTTCTTCAAGATCTTCATCTATTTGCTCTTCGTCTTCGGATTCATCCGTGTCTTCTTCAACAGGTTCTTCCTCAGGTTTTTCAGATTCTTCTGGCGTATCGTGTGGTAAATCATCACCTGTAATTGTAGTATGAAGCTCACGAAGGTCGAGTCGACCATCGCCATCCGCATCAATGGTCTCAATCAGTCGATCAACTTGTGATGGCGGGAGGTCTGCTAAATTCAAACTCAGTAGGCCTGATTTCAATTCCGATGAATCAATTTGTCCATCGCCGTCGGTATCGAATTTTTTGAACAGCATCGGTATTGTAATTCCAGTCGATACTAGCCAGTTTCTCAGGACGTCAACAACATCATCGGCGATGAAAACAACACCACATTGTGAGCACTTTGTCGAATCAAGTGGGACTAGCGCCTGGCATGCACCACACTCACCAAGAGCTTCATCAGAAACTCCAGTGAAGGAGACTCCACATTCAGGGCATTGTTCGGAATCCAATGGAATTACGGCTCGACAAGCACCACATTCACCCGTGGCAACTTCTTCGGTCATCTCTTCTGTCATATGCACACCTAACCAACCGATGACAACAACGGATATAATGATTCATAGTCTTTCAACGGTTACGCATACCAATGGAGGGGGTAATTTGAGCGTCGATGAACCTGAAACCTTGGAAAAGGGCCACCTCTTTAGCAAGGAAATGACGGATGAGAATTCTCTCCTTGAATGGCTCGATTTGCAAAGTCAATCGACCAAAGATCATCTCGTCTATATTTCGCGTACGCCTCATCGCCGTCTGTTAAATGAAATCGATGTGACAAAAATAGAAACATATTGGCTGACACATCGAGCAGGAAAGGCACACATCTCACCAGATTTAGACCAAATTCATACCATGATTCAATCGAGAATTCATCATCATCATGGCGTGATTGTTCTCGAAGGTCTTGAGTGGCTCGTATCATTACACGGTGAAACGACATTATTGAACTTCATACGTACACTTAGGGATGATGTACATCGGACACAGTGGAGCATTCTTCTCCCCCTCGACGCCTTGGCATTCAGTTCAATTTGGTTAGCGAGATTTAAGCGCGAAGCCCCATCATTGGTCATCAAAAAAGAACTGGAAATTATTCAAATCGAAAGTGATGAAGATTCCTCTGTACAAGATGCACCCTCGCCTCAGGTAACCGAAGAGGGTTTACCTGAATTGGTTATGCTGAATACATTGCCAAATGTTGGTTTCACACGAGGTATACTGCGTAAGAGGATCCTGCAGTGGAGGCGAATGGGTTTGGATGTATCCGAGGTAGAGCCTGCATTGCATATGAATGACGATGAAGCATACATTTTGTACTCAAAAGTTGAGCAAAAGGTACGAACGGCGGTGGAACTGGATCGAGCAATCGAAGCGAACAAAGATCTTCTTTCAGCAAGCCAACTTACGACATCAAAATTTAGAATTCGCCAACTGACTGGACTTGATGAGATCCGCACTACATTAGAAGAAATTTAACGTGGTAGACGTCCAATTTCTGCTTCAATTCTTGCCAGCCAAGCCCCATCGGACAAGGCATCTGCAATCTGAATCAATTCACTGCTTGTTGTTCGATCCCCATCCAACGGTTTGGCCAGTGTTCGAACCCTTTGCTTTAGAGCCACAACGTAAGGTGATGGAGGTAAAGACTCGAACTCGAGCGCTTCACATGCAACAAATAATTCACAAGCAAGGACTTCAGAAAGACGCTGTGTAGCTTCTAACAAATTCCACGCGGCTGTCGCACCCATGCTGACATGGTCTTCTTGTCCAGCGGAGGTGCTTGTTGAGAACGCGGCTCTCGGCGTGGCATGACCGTGTAATTCTGCTAACGATGCCCCGGCAACATATTGGACGATCATCAACCCGGATTCTAAACCAGAATCTCTTGCCAAAAACGCAGGCAATTCACTACGAGCAGGGTCGAGCATTTGGTCGATTCTTCGTTCTGAGATAGATGCGAGTTCAAACAATGCCGCAGACATGGAATCTGCAGCTAAAGCGATGACTTCTCCATGAAAATTTCCCTGTGAAATAACTTCATGTGGACCAGGGTTCTTTGGATCGGGGAAGATGAGTGGATTATCTGTTGCACTGTTCAATTCTATGTTCAGTGTTTCTGCCATTGCAGAATACCGTTGCAGTACTGCCCCATGGACTTGAGGTGCACAACGGAATGAATACGCATCTTGGACCCTGTCACAATCGGCATGCGATTCCAAAATTGGAGAGTCCTTCATGAGTGTACGGATACGTTCTGCGACCAGTGATTGTCCGGGGTGTGGTCGGGCTTTGTGCACACGTTCATCTGAAGGTTGGACACTCGCCTTCCTTGCTTCCATTGAGGTGCACAAGATCATATCTGCTAAGGGGAGAAGTGAATGTAATCTGCGCTCTGCTAGGGTCATGAAGGCTAACATTTGACTGGTGCCATTGATGAGGCTCAATCCATCCTTAGCACGTAATCCTATGCCAATCAAACCATGTTGCTTGAGGACAGCATCTGTTGGCACTGGTGAATCCTGTTCGTCCAGAACCATACCTTCTCCAATGAGCGCTAATGCCATGTGTGAGAGTGGAGCCAAGTCTCCACTCGCACCTAAACTCCCAATCCGCGGAACGAATGGAACAATATCGTTGTTCAAAAATGCGATGAGTTGTTTCAGTACATCTGGATGGACGCCCGAATGGCCTTTGACAAGTGAATTGATCCTCACCGCCATCATAGCTCGCACCGAGGTTCTTGACATGGGTGGGCCTAGTGCCGTAGCGTGTGAACGGATCAGATTGGTTTGAAGTTGTGCCAAATCCTGAGGAGATATTCTTTGATCGACAAGTGCGCCAAATCCAGTGTTGATGCCATAGACCGTTTCACCACGTTCAAGAATACCGTCAACCACTGCCCTTGCAATTTCCACCTTATGCCATGCGTCTGTAGAAATAGACACATCAGCATTGTTTGTAGCAATCCTTTCTACTTCAGCAGGTGATAATGTGGATCCATCAAATTCAACAGAAAGCCTCATCATTCATCACCTCCATTCAATGCTTCATCAAGAACATGTTCATCAGCATGCTGTGCCAATGTAACGCTGAGAAGTGGTTCTGCTTCCATCGCTCTTTTGATGGCGAATTGTGCACCGTCATTACGTGCCCATGCCCTACGTGCGACACCATTGTTGACGTCCCAATGAAGCATGGACTGTAATCGTTCTTCACATTCACGACTCCCATCAAGGAGCATTCCGAAACCGCCATTCATGACTTGACCCCAACCAACACCACCGCCATTGTGGAGGCTGACCCAAGTTGCGCCTCTGAATGCATCGCCAACGAAATTGTGAACTGCCATGTCGGCAGTCCACATGGAGCCATCTCTGATGTTAGCAGTTTCCCGGTAGGGGCTATCTGTTCCAGAGACATCATGGTGATCTCTACCAAGAACAACAGGGCCTGAGAGTTCACCCGATGCTATGGCTTTGTTCATTGCAGAAGCAATATTTCTACGCCCCTCGTCATCAGCATAGAGGATTCGAGCCTGTGAACCAACAACCATGTTATTGGCACCAGCCTCCTTAATCCAGCGCACATTGTCTTTCAATTGCTGCAAAATTTCAGTTGGCGCTGTTTCCATCATGGTTTCTAGGACGTTGCAGGCAATTGCATCCGTTTTCGCTAAATCCCCCGGATCGCCTGAGCAACAGACCCACCGGTACGGTCCGAAGCCATAATCGAAGCACATTGGCCCCATGATGTCTTCGACATAACTTGGATAACGAAACGAACCATCCACGTTGAGCACATCTGCGCCAGCTCGACCTGCTTCAAGGAGGAATGCATTACCGTAATCCCAAAAATACATGCCCTGGGAAGATAATGTGTTAATTGCTGTTGCATGCCTTCGTAGTGTGCTTCTGACCTCGTCTGCGAATCGCTCTGGTTCGTTCGACATCATCAGTGCTGACTCTTCATATGTGTAGCCCACAGGGAAATAACCTCCTTGGAATGGGTTGTGTAAGCTTGTTTGATCTGAACCCAAATCAACGTGTATTTCACGTGCAACAATTCGTTCCCAGAGATCGACGACGTTCCCGATGAAGCCTATTGAAATCGCCTGCTTTGCCGCCGCCGAATCTACCATTCGATCAATGGCTTCGTCGATGTCCTCTGTCACCTCTGTAAGCCACCCTTGTTCATGACGCTTGTATGCAGCGTGCGCATTGGATTCGGCTACGATACATGATGCTCCTGCAATAACTGCAGCCTTGGCTTGAGCACCAGACATGCCTCCGAGGCCCGAGGTGACAAATGTGATGCCTTCCAACCCTTCATCGCCAGAGATGCCAAGGTGCGCCCTAGCAGCATTAAGCAATGTGATTGTTGTACCGTGAACGATGCCTTGTGGTCCAATGTACATGTAAGAGCCCGCTGTCATTTGACCATACTGAGTGACGCCAAGAGCATTCAACCGTTCATAATTATCAGGGGTTGATTCGCTTGGAATCATCATTCCATTGGTTACGACAACCTTAGGTGCATTTTCATTTGACGGGAAAAGACCCATTGGATGTCCAGAATACATGACCAGCGTTTGATTTTCCCTCATATGCGAGAGGAATTGCATGGTCAAGCGGTATTGTGCCCAATTTTGGAACACTGATCCATTGCCTCCATAGGTGATCAATTCGTGTGGGAACTGAGCCACAGCAGAATCGAGATTATTTTGAATCATCAGCATGATCGCAGCCGCCTCTGGTATTTTTGCAGGGTACTCCTCGAGGGAATGAGCCCTCATTTCATATTCAGTGGGGCGAAACCGCCACATGATGATGCGACCAAATGTGTTCAATTCTTCAGCAAATTCTTTTGCTAAGACTGGATGGTGTTTTTTGTCAAAATATCTTAATGCATTACGTAGTGCTAATTTCTTTTCACGAGGCGATAATATTTGACGGCGTTTTGGCGCATGATCGACGGCAGGATCGATACCAGGATGGTCAGGTAATTCGCTGGGAATACCTTCTCCAAGGTGCAGCCTTAGACCTTCAGCGCTGCTGACCATGATGTTCCGAAAACCAGCCTCTCCTTGAGCATTCGTATTGTTTAGCCACGGTTGTGTTTTGCTTTAATGACGTCCGGACGCCATGAAGTAAAGAAAAGACCTGACAAAATCATAATGCTTGAAAAGATCAAAAATCCCTCTCTCAATGTGTAAAAATCAATGTCCAACAGGTACCCTGCTATCGCACTGGAAACTGAAAAAGCAATTGACATCATGAGCATGTCCATGGAAAAGACCCTTCCGCGGACCTCATCCTCCACCCAATGTTGAGTAAGGATGGTCGAGAGGACCCAATTTGCGCCTGATGCCGCATGAGCCAGAATCACCAAGACCACAGTAAGATAGAGACTTTGATCAAGTGTCCAGCCCACTAGGAAGTAAAAGAAACCAGAGACTGAAACTAGGAGACCAACAAGGACTGGCCATCGGTCTTGATTGACTAAATATTTCCGTGCGAGAATGGGGCCAATTCCAGTTCCGATGCCTCGGGCGAAAAAGAAGATGCCAAAACCAAGAGCCATGCCAAATCCATCTATGTCTGAACCTGCGACAACGAGGAATACACCTGCTAAACCGCCCCCGGCAATGTTCCAAGAGGATTTTGCAAAAACAATTCTCAACAAACGTTTTTCACCAACAATTCTTGACCAGCCCCTTTTGATGTTTGAAATCGCAGATGAGAATAATGGTCCTTTCATATCTTCGTCAATTGTTTGAGGTATCACAAGGTGGCGTAGAAGAAGGGCACTCACCGCAAAGGTCACAGCATCAATAATGAAGGCGGTATCTGTTCCATAAAACTCCACAACAATGCCACCAAGCATGGCACCAACACAAAGGGCAGTTGACCAACTTGCTGCATCAAGAGCATTGGCAGTTGCTAAGTGCTCCTTAGGAACAATATTGGGCAAGGATGCCCGTTCAGCTGTGACGTACATCCCATGAAGAATCATCATTAGGCCAGTGAGTAAATAGATCCATCCAATATGATCCGCATCTTGTGCAACAAGGAAACAGAGCGCCAAAAACACTTGAATGATATTGGTCCAAATCATGATTTTCTTTCTATTTATACGATCGGCAAGAAGCCCACCAAATGGTTGAAAGAGGGCAAAACAGACCATGCGCATCGTGAACAGTAATCCGAGTAAAAATTCCGATTCCGTACTTTCATAGATGATGAGGAAAAGGGCGATGGTATTGAACCATTCACCCAGCATAGAGATGACTGATGCAGACCAAAGCCGGCGGAATGCAGCGTTGGTTCGAATCAATTCGAGATAACCGATTTGACTCATTCTTCTTCGAACTCCGAAGGACGATGTCCAGGTAGATTTATTGATACGACAATCCATTTTGAAGTTGGAGTGTTGGAGTCTGTTGCTGTTGAATCCAATGGTACAAGACTGTTCGATTCGGGGAAGTATGTGGCCACATTACCACGGGGAATATCATATGCAACCAATTGCCAACCATCAGAAGTCCTTTCTTCGCCCTTAAAATGACTTGTCAATCGGACAGGTTGTCGGTTTTTCCATCCCCGTTCAGCCATGTCTTTTGCATTCATCATGACGACTCTACGATTTCCGTGAATGCCCCGATATCGGTCATGCACGTCGTAGATTGTCGTGTTGTACTGGTCATGAGAACGGATCGTCATCATGACATAGCGATTCATACCGACGTCAACAACGGGCAATTCATGTGTGGTGAAATGTGCTTTGTTGTTGGCAGTTGCGAAGGAACGTGAATCACGAGGCGGGTTAGGTAAAGCAAATCCGTTGTCTTGACGAACCCTGGAATTATATCCATCAAAACCGTGGAGGGATTGTTCCATTAAATCTCGAATTCCATCATAATCCTCGACGAGACCTAACCAATCAAGGTGTCTCTCAGTAAGGCTGGCCTCGGCGAGGCGAGCAACGATGGCGGGTTCACTCAGAAGGGAAGGTGAGGCAGGTTCCAATCCACCAGTTGATCGGTGTACGATGCCCATTGAATTCTCAACAGTGACAAATTGCTTACCAGTTGTTTGGACATCAAGTTCGGTCCTTCCAAGACATGGAAGAATAATCGCAGTTTTTCCAGTGACGAGGTGAGATCGATTCAATTTAGTTGAGACTTGAACTGTTAGTTCGACATTCTTGAGGCCTTCTGCAGTGACCTTAGTATCTGGTGTAGCGGATAGGAAATTTCCGCCCATGCAGAAAAACACATCCACCTTTTCATCCCTCATCGCCCGTATGGCATTGACGACATCGTAACCATGATGCCGTGGCATTTTGAACCCTAGACCTTCTTCCATACGGTCGAGGAACGCATCACTAGGCGCCTCCCAAATGCCAACAGTTCGATCACCTTGGACATTGGAGTGGCCGCGGACTGGGCAGAAACCAGCTCCACGTCGGCCAACATGCCCACCCATCAGAAGGAGGTTTACCACTTCTTGAATCACTGCAACGCCGTTTGGTTGTTGGGTGAGCCCCATAGCCCAACAAGCAATCGTTGCTTTCGAGGTTGAGAGGATTTTGCCAATCTCTTCGATTGTGTTTTGGTCAAGACCTGAATCTTGGACAATGGTTGCCCATGGGGTTTGACGAGCCTTCTTTGCCATCTTCTCAAACCCATCAGTTGAGGATTGGATGAACTCTTGGTCAAGGCCACCATGCTCAAGATGAACTTTGATGAACCCCTTGAACAAGGCTGCATCCCCGCCGATCTTAACTTGCAGATGGTGGTCTGAGAGTTGTGTAGTTTTGAGGTTTAATTTCATGTAGTCTTGCGGGTGCTTGAACCTTTGAAGACCGCTTTCAGGAAGGGGGTTGATGTGGATAATCGTCGCACCTTTGTGCTTAGCATCCCTCAGAGCTGTGAGCATTCTAGGATGATTTGTCCCTGGATTTTGACCAATCACAAGAATGACGTTGGCATGATTGAAATCGTCAAGTGTGACAGTACCTTTACCAATCCCTATGGTTTTCCCAAGGCCTTTTCCACTGGATTCGTGACACATGTTTGAACAATCGGGCATATTGTTTGTCCCCAAAGCACGGACATAGGCTTGATAGAGAAATGCGGCTTCATTTGAAGTCCTTCCTGAAGTGTAGAATACGGCCCGGTCAGCTGATTGTAAATTCTTAATCACAGATCCAATTGTCGAAAAGGCATCCTCCCAACTAATTTGTTCATAGTGATTTGATCCAGGTTTTAGAATCACGGGATGTGAAATTCGTCCTTGTTTGTTGAGCCAATAATCTGACCGTTCAGCGAGTGATTGTATGCTGTGTTTTTCAAAAAACTCGGGTGTGACTTTGGCCTTCATTGCTTCATCAGCGACGGCCTTTGCACCGTTTTCACAAAATTCGAATGGAGTGCGATGGTCAGGGTCTGGCCATGCGCAACCTGGGCAATCAAATCCGTTTTGTTGATTGACCATCGTGAGTGTTTTGACGGTTTTAACCAGGCCCATTTTTTTGACTCCGTGCCTCATTGAAGAGAGAGCTGCCGGTATTCCAGCAGCTGATTTTTTAGGTTTTGAGATTTTCAATTTAAGGTCATCAACAGGTGTTTCCGCTGAAAAGTCCCCTCTCATACCTATGCCTCATTGCCAACGTGACGCCTTGGGTTCTCAAGGCTTGTCATTGTGCGAGGTGGCATGAGTGCCAATTGCCACACAATGGTTCGGCTTCACAAAGGCATAAATTCGCATCTGTAAGGCACGAGCAGTGTCAGCAGCCAAAGTGGAACATGCACCTACACATGCAATTGTTCCGATTCCAGTTCGTGCGGCTTTTGCAACGATATCCCAGCCACATCTCCCGGAAAGCAAGAGTACAGTACCGTCAAACTCAATGTTTTTCAAAAAACCAATCCCAATGACCTTGTCTACAGCATTATGCCTTCCGATGTCTTCAGAAACACAAAGGGCGCCATGATCAGGATCCATGATGCCTGCGCCATGCATACCCCCTGTTTTATGGAAACCAAGTTGCAGTTTCTTCATTTCATCTAATCCTTGATTCAGCATATCGAGGTCCACTACAGAATGAGTTCCGGCATATGAAGGGAGGCCGTCGACCAACTCTTCGAGGCCGGGTGCATTGCAGGCGCCGCATGAAGATGTTACTACCCGTTGACGATCTTCTTGGTGCACACCCTTCAGAACAGTGGCTTGTGACGACACATCGTATCCACTCTCCTCGGTTGAAGCGATCACGATGTCATCGTATTCCACCCTTCCATATCCTTCTGCGAGGCAGTGCCCTACATAGAGGGCTTTCAAATCGCTCGGCGTGGCTAAAAGCGAGGCGAATGTTCCTTTTTGATCGTGAAGTCTCACTATGGTCTCAATGGCTAAATCGTCAGCTTCCAATACATTTTTTGATGGAAGGATTCGTTGAATCCCAGTGGATCTATACAAATGCTTCAATCGTCATCATCTCCATCCTTGAGATGTTCTAGGTCAAAGAATTCAAATTGCAATTGTATGAGTTCTGCACTGGTTGTGGCGGCAGCATAGGCTTCCAGTGGCTCTTTGTTTAACTCGAAAAAACGCTGACCCCAACGAAAGGCCCCTAAGACCTCATGCGCCTGATCAACTCGTCCGAGGAGGTATAGCACAGTCGCTATGGCTTCAGCTGTGGTCAATCGGCCAGGTTTACCCCAATTCACTGGATTTGCAGCGAGGAGGAGTGGAAGCATTCGTGGCTGAAGTCGTGTTCGCTTCATGACTTGTTCAACACTCGTCTCGATGTGGGCCCAACTGCAGTCAAGTCCCACAATGGAGCCACCACGAGTGAGGATTAATTCATGATCTTCTGGTCCGAAGACCTTGCCACATAACGGCTCAAGAATCACGCCTTTACGCGGGATAGAATTTATTTTTTTATGGAGTTTCAAATTGCCACGTTTGGCAGCTAATACAGCTGTGTTCTTCTTGGGGTCGTCTTGGGCGAGCCATATTGCGTGAACAGAAATTTGATTCACAGCAATCACTTGTTATCGGTGAAGTAGTCGCCAAGCGTCATGCCCCTGCTCGAACTTTGATCAATGCGAGTCGTGGTCTCTTCTGATGCCACAACCCATAGTGAAATGCCAAGAATGCGTTCAAATTTTTTCAATACGCCATCTGTTGGTCGTTTTCCAGATTCGGTTGCTTTGATGATGTTTACCGTTTCGGCCATTCTTTTTCCAAGCGTGGCATGGTTCCATCCTTTGGCTTTTCGTGCACTGCTGATTCGTTTACCAAAGTCCGATGCCAACTCCTTTTCATTCTTGAGCATGATATCTTTGCCTTTACGTCCTCGCGCAGCATACGCCGAGGTATGGGCTGGCCTTGAGTGCATTGAATGGGCTTTAGCAAGACCCGGTGCGGTTTCCTTGGGCCCTAAGTTCATTTTCTCAATGCAACGGCCACAAGCGGCGACTTCTGTTTTTCCCATTTTGACGCGCTTCACACCGACCTTCATCGCACCACACAGTTCACAATCTGCCATAAAAACCAGTCCGCGACATTGGGTGATGCCGACAACCTTTGAAGGCTTCGTTAACCCTAGTTGCAGTATATAGTGCCCTTTACTTCATAAACGCTGGGCGTTTAGAACCTTTGAGCGCTATGGGCACGGATGTTGAACAAAACGCACATTCTAGGGTTAAATCCTCTGAAGATGAACTCAAAAATCTTGAGGATGCATTTGCTTCGTTGCAGGATCAAGCACAAAGCCTCATCAATGAACGCACTCAGATGGAAAGTGATATCCGCAACCTCAAAAAAAGAGCACAGCGACTTGACGATGAAGTTCGTCTCCTCAAATCTCCACCATTGATTATTGGCCATTTGCAAGATGTCCTCGATGATAGAACTGCAATTGTGCGATCTTCGAATGGTACTGTGTTTCAAGTCTCACTCAATCAACGCCTTGAACCGAAGACGCTCAAACCAGGCACAAGGGTGGCCTTGAACCAAGACACGCTTGCTGTGATTGAGGTTCTCCATGATGCATGGGATCCAATGGTCAGCGGTGCAGAGATGGTAACCAAGCCAGATATTTCCTATGATGCTGTTGCAGGCTTAGATGAGCAAGTGGAAACGGTAAGGGAAGCGATTGAACTTCCACTCACTTCACCTGAATTGTTCAAGAAAGTAGGGATTACACCTCCCAAAGGTATTCTTCTTGTTGGCCCACCTGGTTGTGGTAAAACATTGCTTGCAAAGGCTGTTGCAAATCAAACCGATGCCACATTCATACGAATGGTTGGCAGTGAATTGGCTCAAAAGTACATCGGCGAAGGTGGAAGAATGGTTCGCGAATTATTTTCGTTAGCAAAAGACAAATCTCCCGCAATTATATTTTTGGACGAAATCGACGCTATCGGAGCAAAACGATTGGATGGATCGACCAGCGGCGATCGTGAAGTGCAACGTACATTGATGCAACTCTTGGCGGAACTTGATGGGTTTGACGCACTTGAGGATGTGAAAATAATTGCAGCAACGAACAGACCAGACATTCTCGATGATGCACTGTTGCGCCCAGGCCGATTTGATCGCATCATTACCATTCCATTGCCAGACGAAAATGCGCGCAAGGCTATTCTCGAACTTCATACGTCAAAAATGGCGACAAAACGCGTTCGCCTCCAAAAAATAGTTGAAAAAACTGAGGGTTATTCTGGCGCGGAACTCAAAGCCACATGTGTTGAAGCCGGAATGATTGCCATCCGAGATGGGCGCAGTGCGGTCACAAACGATGATCTCATGCTAGCTGTTACAAGGTTGAATGAAAAGAAAACTACGGGTGGTAGGTCATCAACACCTGATCGCCTATACAGTTGATTTGAGCATTCATACGGTCAACATTCAAGGTCCGAGTGCTCTGAACGCAGCGCATGGAGCGAATCGTCGAATGCGTGCCCAACATCTCAGAAGGTCGAGACCAACAAAAGATAGAGAGGATCATCAATTCTGTTCGACACGTGAGCAATTGTGCCGTTCTTGGTGTAGAACCAGATTCAGATTACAATCGTACGGTGATCACCATAGCAGGTGCGCCTGAATATGTGGCTGAAGCTGCGTTTTTGCTTGTTAAAAAATCGATTGAAGAAATTGATATGCGAGAACAGGAGGGAGAACATCCTCGGCTTGGCGCAGTTGATGTGTGCCCATTTGTACCACTCAAAGGTATCTCTATGGACGAATGTGCTGATTTAGCAACACAACTCGCAGCAAGGGTGGCCGAAGAATGTGCTGTGCCTACATACCTCTACGGACATGCCGCAAAAAATGACGCCAAGCAACTTCTTTCCACAATCCGCAAGGGTGAATATGAAGGGTTGGAAGCACGTTTGTCTGGAGGTGAAACGTCTCACTCAGACGAAACTCGTTATCCAGACTTTGGACCCAGTTCATGGAATGATGTTGTTGCGAAATCTGGTGGTCTCACTTTTGGTGCCCGTGGAATCTTAGTTGCTTACAATGTTAATTTTGATGAAAGGGATGCACTCGTTGCAAAAAAAGTAGGATCACTTGTTCGTTCAACAGGGCGATTGATTAAGCAGGCTGATGGAAGAAGAATGAGGGTTCCTGGTATGCTGCCAATGGTCCAAGGCATGGGGGTCACTCTAGAATCTCATGGTATCAGTCAAGTTTCGATGAATTTGCGTGATGTAGAACAATGCCCTATGCATGTGGCCTTTGAGGCTTGCAAGAGCATAGCAAGTGATCACGGTATCGAGGTTCCCGGGAGTGAACTCGTCGGTCTTGTCCCCCTTTCTGCAATGCTGGAATCAGGTGCATGGTATGCTGATGAATCGGCAACGGATGAGGATTCTATTGTGGTTGCGGCAATCCAGGGTCTTGGATTGGATCAATTGGGCCGGTTTGATCCAAATGAACGAATCATAGAATATGCGCTAAAGGGGGCTTTAAATCAATGAATTGGATGGAACTATCACTCTTAGATTTCGAACGCGAGTTAGCATCAAAAAATGCCACTCCTGGAGGAGGAACTGCTGCCGCTGTAGCGCTTGGTCAGGCAGCAGCCCTAGCAGAAATGGTCTGTGAATTGACCATCGGTTCAGAAAAATGGCAACAAGGTTGGGAAGCTGCACTGGATGCAAAGAAATTAACGGCAAAGGTTCGGAAAAGAGCGGGACAGTTGGCTATGGAGGACAGCGATTCTTTCGATCAAGTTGTGGCGGCCTTCCGTTTGCCTAAAACGACTGACGAAGAGGTCGAAGAGCGAAGGCAGGCCATCAGGTTGGCAACCTTACATGCTGCTGAAGTACCATTGGAAACGGCCAAATTAGGCATGGAATTGCTCTCAAAATTAGAACAACTTGCGTTATATGGCAATGGGAACGCTGCATCTGATGTTGGTGTTGCATCCCTTCTTGCAAGCGCGGCTGTAAAAGGAGCGCTCTTCAATGTCGAAATCAATGTTGCATCCTTACCAGAATCAATGGCTGCACCTGTCGTTGAACAGAGCGTAGGCATGCGTGGAGCGTGCAGTGAAGTTTCAAAATTGATCATGCATGCCGTACACGACAGAATTCAATAGGGTTCAGCGAACTTGTGAACCCGTTGAAATGTCACCGTCGATGGTGATTAACCGTACATTTTCATTACCGTCATCAGCTGCCAACATCATGCCTTCGGACACGACGCCGCGGAGCGGTCGGGGTTTCAAATTCGCTACAAATACAACAGATTTCCCGGTCATTTCTTCCGGCGTGTAGTATGCTTTCAGTCCAGCACAGATTGTTCGTCCTTCATCAGTTCCGTCATCAATCTTGACGACGTACAACCGGTCTGCATTTGGATGGTCATCAACAGACACGATCGTTCCGACCCTCAAATCGACTTTCATGAATGTGTCAAATTCAAGATATGTTGTTCCTTCTGGTGCGTCTGGCATGTTCATTTCCTCCTTGGGTTTGGTTTTCTTTTTCTTGCCGCCTTTGACGGTGTGACCCGGTTTGGATTCCGTGTCGCTTTTGGTTTCGGCAAGTGCTTGCTCTGAGGCAAGAATTTCATCGAGTTCGAGTCGTTTGAACAAGGGTGTTGGCTGAACAGGGTTCCATGTCATTGGTGCGTTCCAATTGATTGCCTCTGTCCAAAGAACTTCAGAAACCTCTCCTTCTAGGCCCAAAGAATTCCATAATTTTTGGGCACTAAACGGCATGAATGGTTGAGTTGTGATAGCAAGATAGCGGGCAATTCTCCATCCAAAAGATAAATCCGACAGGGATTGAGAGCGAGCATCTGATGGTGTCTCATCTTTGAGGTATTTCCATGGCGTGGCAGCTTGTAGCATTTGATTGCCATATTGGGCTGCATTCATGACAAATCTTAACGCTTCTTTGTAGCGATGTTTTTGCAGTGAACCGGTGATTGAAGCATGAAGTTCCTCCAGTTTGCGTTGATGTACATGTGTCAATTGAGATCGCTCTAATGGTGCTAATGGACCATTGTCACCAGATGGTAAACGGTGACCAAGTGTCAGCACGCGGTGGACGAAATTTCCATATGCGGCAATCAATTCACTGTTGATTTTTTCAACAAAATCGGGCCAATTAAAATCTGTATCATGATTTTCTGGCATGTTAATGCTGAGATAGTATCGTAATGTATCAGGATCAAAACGTTCGAGGAACGATGGTAGCCAAACTGCATGCTTGCGAGATTTGGAAAATTGCCCTCCAGCGAGCATCAAGTATTCCATCGCAGGCACATTGGTTTCAAGGGCGAAATCACCTGGTCCTGGTAGATTGATTTCATCATCGAGGGTCTTTCCGTTCTGAGCATGATTTAGACCCATGATGAGGGCAGGCCATATGATGGTGTGAAATGGAATGTTATCTTTACCGAGGAAGTAGAGGTGGCGCGGTGTGGTGCCATCTTCTGAAACACACCACCAGTCTTTCCATGCTTCTTTGCCTCTGGCATGGCCTGCTGATTCAGCGACACTTTCGGACCAAATTCGAGCGCATGTGGAATATCCCTGAACCGCTTCAAACCAAACATAAACACACTTTCCATCCCATTCATTGCCATCGAGGGGGAGTGGAATGCCCCAGGAAAGATCTCGTGTGACTGCACGAGGACGCAATCCCATGTCCAACCATTGCTTTGTCATGGCCCTTACATTTGATTTCCAAGAGGATTTTTGGCCTTCTGCGTGAGTTGCAAGCGCATCTTGGAAAAGATCCAGTCTGTAGAATAGGTGTTCCGTATCTCGGATCTCTATTGCGGCAGTGGGATTCATTTTAGAAACTGGGTTAAGTAATTCTTCGGCTTCATAGGTGGCGCCACATGAATCACACTGATCGCCCCGTGCACCATCTGCACCACAACTTGGACATGTGCCTTCGACGTATCGATCGGGAAGGAATCGACCAGAACCATCTTCATTTTGCTCATAGTACTGTTTCATTGTTTTTGTTTCGAAAAGACCTGCATTGTGTAGCGCTAAGAAATTTTCTTGGACCATTTTTTTGTGACGCTCGTCACTTGTTCTATTGAAGAGTGAGCCGCCATACTCGATGCCCCTCGGATCAATATGTGGTTCCCAACTGCATCCCAAATCAAGAAGTGCTTTTTGATTCATGGCATGATATTGGTCAACAACTTGTTGAGGTGAAATGTTGTTCTGTTCAGCCGTTACTGTGATTGGGGTGCCATGTTCATCCGAACCTGAGACCATAAGAACGCGGTTTCCCAGGGCGCGCTCGAAACGAGCTTGAATGTCGGGGGGTAGATAACAACCAGCAACGTGACCCAAGTGCAACGGTCCGTTGGCGTATGGCCATGCGACACAAATCAAGACATGTTCGTCTGCCATAGCAATTCGTTGGGCGCATGACTTCCCCTTAAACTCATCATTGTGGCAAGCCCTTAACATGAGGAATTGAGAAAATATGTATGGAAACCAAACATCCTCCTCCCATATACATAAAGCGTCATTTTGAAGAACCCAATCCGCATGGATAGGGGTACACCGAACGGACAGGAGCCCTCGAAAATCCATGGAATATTCTGCAATGGCAGTGGTTGGAACCGCAATTGATAGCACTGGCGAAGGAGACTTAACGCTCCTTATTTTTTATGCCACACTTGCTTTAGGTGTCTCCTTTTTGTGTTCAATACTCGAGGCTGTCGTCCTCTCTATACCTCACACGCAAATCGCAATGTGGGAAAAGGATGGCAAAGGCACAGGTGCTGTCTGGGCCTCACTCAAATCTGATGACGCTGTGAAACCTCTCACCGCCATCCTCACCCTCAATACGATTGCACACACCATGGGTGCGGCAGGCGTGGGTTCTGAAGTAGCAAAGATTTGGGGTGACGACGCTCTTACCCTTGCATCGATTGTGTTGACGCTCCTTGTCCTATTTTTGTCAGAAATTATTCCAAAGACCCTCGGCACAGCATACTGGAAACCCCTTGCTCGATCCACTGGATGGCTGTTGCACAAACTTACCATTGTTTTGAGTTTCCTTGTGGTCCCGATTCAAATGTTGAAATCAATCCTTCCAAAAGGCGATCACGCGCTCGTAACAAGAGATGATGTGGCTGCCTTAGCAGACCTGGGTGAAGAAGAAGGAATCATAGAAAAAGACGAAGAAACTGTCATTCACAACTTGCTTAAATTACGTGAAATGCATGTTGTTGACATCATGACTCCACGGGTCGTCATGAAAGCATTTGGATTGAATTCAACGATTAAAGAAGTCTTGGATGAACACAAGATTATCCGTGTTTCAAGAATACCAGTTTATGAGGACTCAATCGATGACATCTCGGGTATTGTCATTCGTTCAGAACTCTTGATGGCTGCCAGTCGCGATGAGTGGGAGATTAAAATGTCTGAACTGCGAAAGGATGTCATGTTCCTCACAACCGATACGACAGTGGACAAGGCTTTGGAAATGTTCCTCGAACAACGCCAGCAGTTTGCTATCGTTCGCGACGAATTTGGTGGTACAGCTGGTCTTGTGACTATGGAAGACGTCCTTGAGACTCTCCTTGGTGAGGAAATCGTCGATGAATTGGATGAAGTCGATGACATGAGAGAGTTAGCCCGTGAGCAAGCAGAAATTCAGGAATCTGAATGATTCGTTTGTTCTAGCCACTCGGCAATTTTTTGATTTCGTTCTTCATTTTGGCGAGCACCGGCGTGAGTCAAAGAATCCAATTGAAACGCGCTTAACATTCCTTGAGTATCCTTTCCTGAGTAGACCTCGATTAATCGATCGTAATGACCCATGCCTAATCGTTCATCTGGGTTTGCTTGAACGCACAATATTGGGACCAATGGTTTGCCCCATATCGGAATATTAAACTCATCAATTTTGGAAAACCGCCCTGGTTGCCCAATAGATCGGTTAAACCGTTG
>CBFIIS010000034.1:0-18939 GCA_965662715.1 Candidatus Poseidoniaceae archaeon
CAATGTTGGCCAAACTCATCGTTTGGGCGCCTTCGAGAGAAGAAGCGCTTCAACGAATGCGTAGGGCTTTGGATGAATTTGTGGTGCTTGGAACAACCACAAACATTCGTTTCTTACGCGAATTATGTGATGAATCTGAAGTGATCAACGGTACGACAGACACGACCACAATTGATCGCATATGGCCAGATGGTTGGCAACCTACTGTACCTCGCTCGGTCGAAGATGCTGCATTAATGGCCGCAGCTGTTGGCGAAAGTTCGGGGTTACATCGTGGCCAAACTGTTGGCAGTGGCGGTGACGAATCTTCGCCAAGTCCATTTGAAACCATCAACAGGAGGTTTCCGTGATGTATCACCAATTCCGCAGTCCTGACGGACCAATCGAGGTCACGGTGGCAAAGCAAGGTGATGAATGGTCTCTTGGCGGCCTATCTGCTACCATCATGGCAGACGGACGTCTTCGAATCACCAATGCAAATGGGACCACATCGTTCGCCCACGTTGCCAAGGTTGACGATGTGTGGTGGGTTCATGCAGAGGGCCACACCTTCAAACTCGAGCGTATCGAACCGGGCGCATCTGACGCAGAGGATGGTGGCGGGCTAACAGCACCAATGCCTGGCAAAGTGCTTGAGGTGCTTGTCAGTGAAGGTCAATCTGTTTCTGCTGGGACCACACTCATGGTTCTTGAAGCGATGAAGATGGAACATAGAATTGTTGCAGCTAACGATGGTACGGTGAGTGCAGTTCACTATGGGGCTGGAGATCAAGTTGAACAAGGCGTGGCTTTACTGGCCTTGGAAGAATCATGATTCTGTGGTTCGCCAGCGCCCAGATGGTATCTTGAGCGATGCATCAATTGCTTCACCATATATGTAGGTCCACGCCCAAACATGCCGACCATCGATCTCAGCCTTGACAATGGTGCGCTTGAACAGTGAGCCACTTGCAGCAAAACCATAGAATCCTTCAACTCGATCGAGTGACTGAAGGCCAAGAAATACATCATCAAGTTCGTAGATTTCTCCGTGAACTTGCCCGCTTTTGGATGGCAACATGCCAGGGTAATCGCCTAGATTGTACAGCGTGCCATTCACTTCAGCGAGTTGTGGTGGATTGGAGGCGTGTTGGGTCAAGGTTTGACTCCTGAATTCCCCTTCCATGAGTGTGCCATAAACAAACACATACCTCACGGGATATGAAGTGCCTGAATTTTCAATTGCCATTTTCAAATCTTCAATTGGAAGATTGCGTTTTTTTAGGCCGCTTTCGATGAGGCTTTCATAATGCGTCGTTGGGGCGACATATTCCTGTTTACGATTCGGCACCAACATGTAGGTCATCGCTCTTGATGACCGACCATCAGGTAGTAGGACTTCAACATCACAACGTTTGTAGAAGTGAGGGTGGCCTTCCTTTCGATCCATGTTACCAAGGGCCTGATCGCTGAGTGCAAACAGAACTCCAGGTACAGCATGGCCAGTACCTGCGGGTACCACATCAGCAGCACCTCCTTTCCGACGTTGCGATCGGTAGTGAAACTTCAATCGGTAGTCAGGAAGCCAGCAAGGTCCAACCTCTTCAACCCCAGATGGGTCAACGCCTTTCTCTTCACACCAGGCCAACCAATCATTGTGATCGAGGTTCGAGCCGTACCCAAAGTAGAGCGTTCGCTCTTCTTCATTCATGTTATTCAATTGATTCAACAATATATCAATCCAATGGATTAACCCCAAGTGCAAGGTTCGAGCACCTGTTGGCCTCCCATCAGCGGTTGCAATACTTCAGGAATGCGAACTCGACCATCCTCGAGTTGATTTTGCTCCATGATGGCGACAAGTGCCCTCGAGGTAGCGACAGCGGTTGAATTGAGCGTGTGCGCAATCGGCTGGCCCGAGTGTCCAGGTTGCCCGTATCGGATCTGAAGTCGGTTGGCTTGGTAGTCGGTGCAGTTCGAACACGAGACGATTTCTTTGTATTGATCTGCTCCTGGAATCCACGCTTCAAGATCGTACTTTCGTGCAGCGACCGTTCCCATGTCACCAGTGCAGATGTTGACCACTTCGTAGTGCATGCCTAAGGCATCCCAAAGGTCAATGCAATTCTGTAGCAATTCTTCCTGTAAATCCCATGACTGTTCCGGGCTTGAAATGATAATCTGCTCAATCTTTGTGAATTGATGGACTCGCCAAATTCCAAGGTCTGATTGTCCATGGGACCCAACTTCACGTCGGAAGCAGGGAGATACACCAACGATTCGAAGAGGTAAATCAGACTCAGGAATTGTTTCACCCATGAACATGGCAGTGAGTGGGTGTTCAGAGGTTGCAATCATGTAGTACTTGTCCGGTTCAATTCCATACATCACAGTCTCGAAATCAGACAGGTCCGTGACGCCTTCATAGGCTTCTTTATTCATCATCACTGGAGGCTGAACAAAGGTATACCCACGCTCTCGAATAAAATTGACAGCATACTGTTGAAGTGCAAATTCAAGTCGTGCAAGGTCGCCTTTCAGGAAAAAGAAACGGCTCCCGACGATTTTAGCAGCTCGCTTGAGATCGACCCACTTGTTCATTTCAATGAGCTCATTGTGTGTTCGTGGTTCGAATTCAAATTCAGGTTTGCTTCCATGGACGCTGTGAACCGTGTTGCCTGATTCGTCAGCGCCCTTTGGAACGTCCTCATGGAGGATGTTTGGGATGCTCATTCGGATGCTGTCTCGTTGTGCGACTGCATCGTCGGTTTTCTTTTCTAGAGCCGTAATCTGGGAGCCTAAGTCAGCAACTTCTGCCAAAATTCGCTTTGCTGCTTCCTCATCACCTGCTTTCTTCGCCGCCCCAATGCCTCGGGCTGCAGCGTTCTTTTTCGCACGCAGTTGATTTGTTTCATGTTGTAAGTTAATCCATTCTTGATCCAGAGCAATAACCATTTCAATAGCATCATGGGGTAAACCACGTTTGTCATGGTCCTTACGAATCAGTTCGGGATTGTTTCTGAACATGTTAATTTCAAGCATTATGAATCACCTCAAAACGAAATTCCAAAGTCGAATATGGTTGAACCTATGAAGAAGAACCCTCCAACAACATAGCCAAGAATTGATCCTCCATTGAGCAAAGGAAGGCCTGCTTGGGCCCGTCCTCGTGCCACATAGGTCATGAGGATGAAGTAGCCAATCAAACCGCCAATCAGGGTTGATAGTGCGACGAGAAGAGCGTCGCTGTGGTCCAGCCACTGAGCGGCTGACACAACAAGCATACCAGGGAAAATCACATCACCCAATCCCATGAACATGGCGTCCTTGCTCTTCTTCTTCGGTGCCCCTTGAGGCCTTACCATGGGTTCACTGGTCTGCTTCATGGACGTTGTTTCCTCAACAAATGAGTAGCCTTTCTCTTGTGGTGCAACAAGGAGGATTGGAAGCCTGAGGCCAATCATTGTGTCCGCCAAATCGAGCATGTGCTTTGACTTGTAAACAGCCCAAGCATCGTAAATCGCTGCTGCAATCATGAACATGATGATGAGCGTCGGTACAAAGGCCACGCCAAGCATGACCACAACGCCTGCTCCAACCAGAACGCCAACTGTGTTGACGACATACCATTCACTGTGCACATAGAGCAAGATCATGAGGACGAGAGCAACAAGTACGCCTAACACCAACGGCACATCGTACAATTGGAGGCCGCTGATGTTTTCCATATCCTCTGTGACCAAGCCGGTCTCGACCGTCACTGATTGGTTAGAAGACATCACGTTAAGGTGCATATCGTCATTGGCATCGCTCGAGAACCAACTTGTGATGTAGTCCTCATCGATATCAATGCTGAGGAGCTGAATGAGGTTCGCCCCCCACAGCCAATGCACTTTGTCTTCAGTCACAATTAACAGGTCTGAAAATCCAGTTTGATCTTTGTCCACTAAGCGCACCGATTGGATGGTGTCTCCAAAGCCCGTAAGCATCATTGCAGACTGTTCAGTAAACTCAGAATCGCTCGTTGCGTTCCATTCAAATCCTCTTACGTCGCCATTCTCTTCGCCGATCACAATGAGGCCTTCAGTGGCATCGGCCACGTTGTATTTCGCCTTCGACCAAGGCGATGGCCCAAAGTCTGCGGAAGTAATGGTGCTCGTTGCGTTGTGTTGGAAGAGCACCTTGGCAAAATTCGTTGCTTCAGGAGCCATTGGATCGTTTACTCCAGAGAATTCTTCCAACTCGATGACCACGGCCATATTCGGGGCGGCGATCATCACTTTGTTGACATCAAGCACCTCGACATGAGCAGTTTCTAAGTGCGCATCGAGGCCAACAGGGAGCCTCCATGTGGCCTGCTTTACCATGAGGCCTGGGCTTTCTTCAAAGGTGTTGAATCGGTGGATGAAGTTCCCTTCATCGATGATGTACATTGCCTCATTGGTGTGGAATGCAAGCATGCAAGCAGTCCCAATTTCCATGAGGAAGGTCGAATAGTTCTCCCCCTCACCATTCGTTTGCCATTCGTGACAAGCGTAGGAGTCAATGGTTTCACCGGTGCTCGAATCGACATACCATACCCAAGCCCCGTTGGCAAAGGTGAACACACCGTCACCAATACTGGCTTGAATTCTGTCACCATCCCCAGCAGGGAAGCGTTCGTGGCTGTTTGTCCAAGCAGGTGTGCTCTCACTCATGCCGTTGTTTTCGTAATAGGTGACGTTGTCACCCCATGTGCCGGCTCCACCAG
Organism: Candidatus Poseidoniaceae archaeon; assembly: GCA_965662715.1. Classification (GTDB taxonomy): domain Archaea; phylum Thermoplasmatota; class Poseidoniia; order Poseidoniales; family Poseidoniaceae; genus MGIIa-L1. Next base: position 4,730 of record CBFIIS010000034.1, read on the forward strand.
TTAATTCGGAAATGAGATGCCCATCAAAGCCGACATGAGCCAAAAGACTGCCATCTAGATTTTGTTCAGTTTCAAAGGCAAAAGGTTCTGGCTCGAGATCAATCATCACCATGTGTGCTAAGGGCACTGTGGAATACATCAATGCAAGGGCAAGTACGCCCATGATCCCGTATTTGATGACCCAGTCTTTCTTGTATTTTGCAAGCATGAGAATAAACGCTGTGAAGATGAAGATCATCACCAGTTCTAACGCCACCCACCGGATCTGTGTCGATCCAGTGTCGCCAAAGGCATGTAGGCCTCCAATGTCGTACCAAGGACGAATGAAGAGTGCAAGTACGATGGTGAGGATGAACATCCCCATCATGCCGAGCATCGATGTCATCTGCTCCCTCATCATGGCCCAGAGGTTGTCTTCTCTGCGAAGTTCAGCCTCCATGGCTTCGAATTCCTTTGAGGCTTGAGCCTGCGCCTTTTGCTTTGGCGATGCTGCAGATTCTTCGTTGCTCATGGCGATGGGAGGTTGCGTCCCCATATCAGCATGATGCATATGAGCGCCCCCTACGGGGGCGTCCTTCAATCTTTGATGTGAACGACGAGAGGCTCTTGACCAAGGGAGCGCTCGGAGCGTTCGAGGCGGAGTGGTTGAACGAGGTACGTACGTGGCTTGAAGGCACGAAAAAGGGCGGGATGGCCCTTGGCGTGCATCACACAAAATCTGTTCTTGAACGACTCAATCTTGAACATACCCCTCCACATATTCTTCACATTGCCGGAAGCAATGGCAAAGGGACTGTTTGCGCCTTAGTTGCGGGCGCCCTTTCATTGAGCAATGTACCAAACTTGTTGTTTTCATCACCCCACCTCATTCGGGTCGAAGAACGCATTCGAGTCAATGGTGTACCGATTGATGCGGAGAAATTTGATGCTGCTTTACAATCTGTTCACCAAGCTGCTGGTCAACCCCCTGCTGTACCGCTGACCTTTTTTGAGGCGACTTACCTTGCAGCTATGCAGTGTGCGAGCATGGAACATGTCGAGGTGTTGATCCTCGAAACTGGGTTAGGTGGGCGTAAAGATGCGACTCGTTCAGGTCCTGCTACTGTGTGCTTGGTTACCTCACTCAGCGCTGAACACAGCGACATACTTGGGGACACCATTCCTAAAATCGCCAAAGAAAAGGCAGCAATAGCACGCCCTGATCGTCCAATTTTGATTCGAAACCCATTGGATGAAGATGTCAAACAGGCGATAGTTGAGCAGGTGCAGGCACCTGGCCAACCCCAACTTGGTGAGCAGCAACGACCAGCTGAAGTCGACTTCATCGAGATCCCAAACAAGTCCTCAGTTCGAGAGGAGGCCTGTCTCTTGGCAAGGGCATTATTGGAGAAGAGTGGCCTTCCAACTTCAGCACTGGATACCGCTTTTGAGACAGTGCAATGGCCGGCACGGATGCAACACATCAATGCTACAACCAAGGATGGCCATTCGTTCATTCTCGACGCTGCACACAATCCATCAGGATTGGCGCGAGTCCTCCACGAGTTGGAGCATCATGTCTCTAATGCTTGCAAAGAGGGAAATGCAGGATGGAGTTTGTTGTTCGGTACATCACCGCAAATTGACCTCGAAGCGTTTTGCCAGCCCTTGATCGACCTTTGTTGCCGTCACCCACCTCGGCACATTGTGCTGACAGTTCCACAAGGAGGAAGGTATCCGGGCGTCTCTACCGATCGCCTTGCCAAATTGGGATGGCCTTGCGATTCGATTCATGTTCACGAAAATCCTGAGAACGCAGTTGCTCACCTTGATGGATTAGATCCAGTGGATGTTGGATTGGTGGTCAGTCTCGGCTCATTGTACTTACAAGGAAACATCCTCGAGTCGCTTGGACGTTCGAGCAATGAAGACCTATCGCTCATGGCGAAGCAATCATAGCGCCGGCCCATGTGCTCGTATTGGTGCGACGATGAGCGACAAATGGGACCAGCGATTTCTTGACCTTGCCACGCACATCGCAGGATGGAGCAAAGACCCATCGACAAAGGTAGGCTGTGTCGTTGTCGGCGAAGATCGAGAGATCCGTTCAACGGGATTCAATGGATTCCCGAGAGGCATCAGCGATGACAACGATCGGCTGACCGACCGCGACAAAAAATACCCATTGATTTGCCACGCTGAAGAAAACGCAATCATGCATGCTGCCCGCATTGGCGTTTCTCTAAAAGGAAACACCGCCTTTGTCACTTGGCCACCTTGCTCCCGTTGCGCTCGTTCTTTGATTCAAGCAGGAATCCGTGAAGTCGTCTATCCGACGCCGGAAAGCATCCCAGAACGATGGCAAGAAGACTTCGACACTTCGAACGGCATGCTCCTAGAAGCAGGTGTTGTGGTACGAGTGATTGACCCGTCAGAATGATGGTTATTCAACCGTGTCATTGATGACTTGGCACATGAAGGCCGTTTTATGCGGGGTTCCATCGGCGTGTTGACCCTCATTGTCCTGTTGATGCTTCCAGGTTGTGTAACACCAACGGTGCCAATTGGCTCTCAAATCGATGAGGAACCGGTTCAGGAAGAAGAGGCGTGCAATGGTCTAGCTGTCTTGTGCTCGAGGTCATACTCAGACGTGACCTTCCCTGAAACACATAACGCATTCTCGACCCACGAAGATGGAATCTATTATCCTGCAGCGAACCATATGACAGGTCTTTTCCCTCAATGGGAGGCAGGTATGCGTGCCTTCATGATCGATACCCACTACGAAACACTTGGCGATGAGCGCATTGAGACTGTGCGCTTGTGCCATGGCGATGATGACCGAGGGTTCAGCCCTTGTAACTACGGAAATGTGGACGCTGAAGCATGGTTGAGTGACTTGAAAAGTCTCATGGAAGGTTCACCCCGAGATGTGGTGACTTTGCTTGTTGAGAATTATGTGCAGCCTGACCATTTGAAAGCCGTGTTTCAAGCCGCTGGTTTGTATGACATGGTCTTCGTTCATCCAATGAATTCACCTTGGCCTACATTGGGAGAGATGATTGATGATGGAACGCCATTGGTCGTCTTTTGGGAGCAATCTGAAGACACCAATCATCCATGGATTCACGACTTTTTGACCCACAGTTGGACGACAAATTTCGCTGAAGAGAACACTGAGGACATGAATTGTGATCCACTTCGAGGTGATCCAAATCAGGCAGTCTATCACATGAACAACTGGCTGAGTGGACCTCTTGGCCTTTCGGACCCGACAAGGGGCGAAGAAGCCAACAACGTCGAATTTTTGGTCGAACGGGCCACTGAGTGCTGGCTTCAGCATGGAAAGCGTCCAACATTTATCGCTGTGGATTGGTGGGAAGACGGTGATGTTGTGGCGGCAGCTCTTGCCATCAATCAGTTGATTGAACCGGTCTAAGACCAGAACCGCCGTGTTCGAGCATACTCGATTTCTGCCTTGTGAATCGCTTCGAGTAACCCTTCCATATTGTTTCGCTGGGTGCGCCTTAATAGGCGCTGTGCGGTTGCTTCACCGATCCCTCGCCCCATCAAACAGACCACGGCCTCATAGCCACGGCTTTGTACGATGTCAGCGTTTTTCATCATACGCCCCTGGTCCTTTTCATCTTCTGAAGCGACCCATCCTTCAAGCATAGACTGCATGCTCTCTCGGGCACAGGCAAGCATGGTACCGGAGCACTTCGAACATTTGCGAATGCCTTCAATTTCATTGAACCGAGCCACTCTGAAGCGACGAACATTGCCACATTTGAGGCAGCAAAGCACAGCTCGCTCGTTGACGAGCCGTGTGCGTAATTTTTCGCGAACTGCGGCGTTATCCCAATTGGGGAGCAAGAGGTCGCGACTCGATCGGTTGGACACACCCATGGGTCCAGTTGGTGATACTTCGAGGGAAATCAAACCTGATTGTATGGCATGAAGAACATCGCGTGCACCGGTGACGTCCATGCGTTCATGGAACAACTTGTCGAGCACCTCCTCCATCACCACGGTACCTCGGTATTTTCTAAGCAAGGCTTGAAGATTGATCTTTCGAGGATCGACACCATGGCGTAGGATTCCAAAGGTCTTGGCGACTTGTGCAAACCTCCATCGCACTTGCCTTGAATTTGGTAAGGTGACACTGAGTAATCCTTGCAACGCATCAGGTGGTGTTTCTGTAAGCCATCCAATGATGTGTTGAGCATATATGTCTCCAGTCTGTAGGCTGATTCTCGTTGGTTCATTCACCAACCGACCCCATTTGCCAGTTTTGGTTGACGCCATGGCCATCAAGAAGTGGCCAATGGCCTCATTGATTCTGGAACCATGGCATGAATTGATGACAATGGCATCCTCACGTTCTTCAATCGTGATTTTTCGATCTGTGGCTAAGACGCCGGTCAATTCCAAGTGATTAGTGATGGTTTCTGCCAGAATCCCCATCGCTTCATCATCGATTGGATGCTCCTTCAAGGTGGAATCCCGATCGGCGAACAGTGCATTGACATCGAGGACGCTGTCGTCGTGTTCAATCGGTGCTTCATAGGCTCCAATGTCTTCAGCAATGAGATGGCGCAATCGTCCAATGTCCCGAGCAATCGCCTTTGGGACTGGAGGAAGTTCACCGACCCATTGTGGTGCACTGGCTTGATCTGAAACCGGGGCGACAAGCAATTCTGATTGTTCCGGGTCTGCATCGATGATCATCCATGTGCGCCCTGCCATGACGAACTGGCGGCGAGATCCATCATCGTCTTCTCCACTGTCGTTTAATGACAAGACAAAAGCCTCGTCGACGTTGCCTAGGCTTCGACGTGTGACTGCATCACGGACACGATACGATTGCTTGTCTGGTATCATCGAAAGATGATTTGTGACCCATTGGCGGGTGCGTCCGGCGGTTGAAAACCAGCCTTTTGCAAAGGCTTCTGGTACATCGACCTTCAGCTGCTTGAGTTCAGTTGGAATGTCTTCATCAGCGACGTTGTATTTTGGTCGTTCCTCAGGAAGCGATTGCTTCTTTGCTTTCGCTTCAGCTTGTGCATGTGCATAGACCTTGGCTGGCCATCTGTACCACGGTACTTCTTTTGGGTCGGGGGTGTGACGAATGATCCAACCGTCTGCAAGCACCTTGAGTATGGCTTCAGTATCATGCCGATTCCATCCTTCAAATTGACAAGCATTGCCAATGATTTCTGTTGCCGTGTCGATTGGCACGGCATTATGAGAATGCGCCATCAGTACGAGTTGATTGGCCACGACTGATTTTGGCCGGTCGCGCCACTCGACAGGTTCAATCTCACCAAACATAGCGCGCCGTGCGACCACTGCTCCCTCCGAAATTTCATCGGCATCCCATGCGAGAAGATGGCCTCGTCCGACGCCTCCAAGCCGATGGTCTGCTCGTCCAACGCGCTGAAGCATTCGATCCACCGAACGCGGGCTTTTGACCTGAATGATGCGTCTAATTTTTCCAACATCAATCCCAAGTTCGAGACTGGAAGTGCACACCAGCCCTGCAAGTTCACCGGCTCGTAATCGGTCTTCCATATCTTGTCGAGTGTCAGCGGCTAATGAGCCGTGATGTACGCCAATTTGGACATCAGGGGCCATGGTTTGAAGACGATTAGCGATTGTTTCAGCATCGTTTCTGCTGTTGACAAAGACAAGGCAAGGCGGTTCACTGCGGAGCACCTCAATCAACCGTCTGAAACTCGCATGCACTCGTGGTGTGACGCCAAGTTCGATGCCACCAACCTCGTCTTCTGCAAGCGGTTGTGCGCATTCAACAGTCAAATCAGTGTCTCGTTCACCCATGGCAATGATTGCTTTACCTCGCTTAGGAGACAACCATTGAGCAACCTCCTGAGGGTTTCCAACCGTCGCAGAAAGTCCAATTCGTTGCACCTTTCGACCTGAAAGCGCTTCTAATCTCGCCAGACCGAGGGAGAGTTGCCATCCGCGTTCACTTGCTGCGAGGTCGTGGACTTCGTCGACAATAACGGCTCGAACAGAACCAAGCAGTTTCCTCAAATTCTTACCAGTAAACATCAGCTGGAAGGTTTCAGGTGTCGTGACCAAGAGGTGAGGTGGCTTACGGGTCTGGCGTGCTCGTTCGCTCTGACTTGTATCTCCGTGACGTAGCCCAACGCTAAGCCCAACATCGTTCGTAATCTCCTCGAGCCTTCGATCCACATCTCGATTCAACGCTCTAAGCGGTGTGATGTAGAGGATGGCCAAAGGGTCCCAATTTTCGCTTAAACATCGATGTAGAACTGGAAGAACGGCGCTCAATGTCTTACCTGAGCCTGTTGGAGCGATGATGATTCGATCTTCACCCGCACACAGTTCTGGGAGTGCTGCTCGTTGCACTGGTGTCGGCTCCCACCCACGTTTTTCTAAAGAAGCAGAGAGTTTTTTGTCAAGGATTGAAAAGACGGTCGACATACTCTCCCCACCCTCTTCGAGTGGTCCTTATGGCGACCTCTTTTGAGGATTTGCAGTCTCAAGGTGAAGGTGAAATTGGGAAAAACAAGGTACTGCGACTCAATCATCGTCGTACTCGTCATCTTCATCATCGTCTTCTTCATCTTCGTCCCAGTTTTCTTCCTCGTCAAACATGCCATCGCTGTGATCAATGCTTGTTCTTGCGGCAATTGAGGCGACTCCAATCAACACAATGATTGAGGTCACGATAAAAATCCATGCCAATGGGTTTTCACGAGGCGAGTCGAACCATCCAAGGTACTTGGGATAAGCCATTTCAACGGAATGCTCAGCACTGTTATCGTCGTCGTTCACTTCGATAATGAGGTTGTCACGATCGACAACAACTCGTACGCGTTCGACATTCTCAGCACTCCAGATGGTTGTCACTTCAATGACTTCATTGGAATCGATACCAGTCAGCGTGACTTCATCGAATGGCTTTTCTGCATCGCCAGCGTAGAAACTGACCTTGAATGGAGCATCGTTGTCGCCACCAGTGTTGATGACCGAAGCGCTCACCTCAACGCTAGCGCCTGGTGAAACGTGGTCGTCAGAGAGATCAATTGATTGGATTCTCAATTCAGGGCCAACAGCACCAAGACGGATCCATTGTCGTTCGAAATCAGTGTCGTTTGCGGCTAATTCCGGAACGGGGCTTGCTTCGGAGTTCGAAACGACAGGGAATTGATTTCCTGCAGCATCATAGCCGCTAATGTAGAAACCAACAAAGTCACCTGCTTGAGGTGTGATTCTTCCACCATCGGTCAAGTCAACTGCTCCAGTCCAAATGACATTTTGACCGTCTTGTTGCATGCCGAGCAATGTTGAACCTGCTCCAATGGTCACGGTCCGTGTCGCATCACGCATGACCCAGTGGACCATTTGTTTCGAGCCAGTGAGGTCGGCATCTTCTGTGCCATGGAATTCAACAGGCACGAAGGTGAGATCATTATTTGCGGAGATGTCAATGACATTGATCGGTGTTGTTCGCTTGACGACACGAGGTGCAGCGTCATCGACAATGACTTGCAATGTTGTTGAAACAAGCGTTCCAGTCATGTCTTCGCCCCGCCCAGGGATGTTGGTGATCGAGATCAAACACGTGCGGGTCGGAGAGGACTGCAACGTCGATGCAGCAGAGAGCGGCACCTCGACGGAGTAGTGACCTTCAGAGGTCAGTGAACCATCGCTCCAGATTTTTTCTCCATCGAACACTTCGACAAGGATACCAACATCTCGAGGTGCAGGTACGCTGCTGCCTTCATAGACAACGGTTCCAGTGAAAGCTAGCCTGTCGTCCTTACGGACCCGGCTTCCATCAGCCACTTGTCCAGTTCGAGGTTCACTTATGTCCTCGATGAGGTAATCGCTCGGTGCAAGCATCAAATCATTCTCCACTCTGAAGGTGTGCTCGAGCAGGAGAATACGATCTTCAAATTCAGAGCCACGTTCCTTGTAAATCAAGGCTACATCGCCCATTTCTTCATCCGGCCAATCCCATCCAATTTCAAAGTTGAACGTCAATTGAATCCACGGTAATCCAGATTCATTTGTTGTTTCATGCATCGAACTGGTTGACAAGAGATCGATGAAATCGCTTTCTGACCAGAAGGTGTCGTTCATTCCAGAATAGGAAATTCGTTGAGCGTCACGCAACGGGTTAGGGCCCTCGAAATCAAAGACCAAAGAAATGTGTTCGAAATCAATCGCAGTGTTCGCATCAATGAAACCAAGCGTGATGGTTTGTTCCATTCCAGCATAGACGGCGCCATCGTCTTCATGACCGTGCCAATCCAATCCGGTGAAGACCGCGCTCGAATCCTTTCGTGTTCTGAATGTTGCATCATCATGAAGGAATCCTGCTTCTGATTCCAGCATCAAAATCTCATCATCGTCACCGATCGCGGAGTAGAAGAGTGGATTGCCAGCTTGGTCACCACCTTGCCAGAAGTAGGAGACTCGGCCCATGTTTGGATTTCTTGAGTGATCGATGGTGGTGATGAACCATTTGCTCTTGGCCTCAGTCGTGTTGTGAACGGTTTTTGAAACATATTCTTGAGGGTCAGCTTCGCCATTTCTATTCGAGTCGTGGTCTGCCTCGACCCAGTACATGAGTTCGAGGCTCATTGGGTGACCAACATCATCGTTGACGAGCACCTTGACTTCCTGTTGTACACTTGCAGCCTCATAGCCATCGTCCTCAGGTGCGAAATTCATTCGCTCAGGGGCTGTAGCATCCACCTTGTAGGTTCGTTGCCAGTCACCATTGGATTGCATCACATGTGCTGGATTTCGTTCGTTGTAGGTTTGCACCTCATAGGTCAATCCATCTGGGACATCAATTTCAGGCAAGTCAATACCAATGAAGAAGGTACCATTGTTGTTCGTCGTGTCTCGCGCTGTACTTTCAACCCAGCCATTACGTGAGATTCGAACGTCGAATGCACTGTCCTTTGGAGCGTCTTGGGTGTCTTGGAACCACATTGCACCTTGGAAGTAGAGGGTTTCACCAGCAGCAACCCAAGAATTGTCGGGGACATCGTCCATCGTCAACCGTCCATCGTTGTCACGAACCTTGAGCCAACCCAATCCGAAGCTTCGGTTGACGTCCATAGTTTCCGTGCTAAGCAAGTCAAGTGGAGAATAACCAGCCGAACCGCTGTTGTCCAAACATCCCGTCTTGAATCGGACGCCAGTTTGGTCGGGGAATTCAGCGGTCACATGGAAAATCCAGTGAATTTCGAGAATACCATTGTTCTCCACCGACCACGATGAGGCGTCCAATTCGATGTAATCTTCAGGATCATTGGGGCTTGGGAAGACATCGCCATTTTGCCAGGTCATAATTGGATTCTTGGCAATGGAGTTCGTTTGCAGGGTAAGGGTCGCTTCAGACATGCTTGTTGCGTCTTCACCAATGATGTGTCGTGTGACCACTTCGTATGGTTGCAGTCGTTCATGCAACACTTCACCAACTGGAATTTGAATATCGAGGTTGATCGTGTTGACGGTGTAGGTGATTGAGAATGACTCAAGGGTGAGAACACCCGAAGTTCCGGATACGAGGCCAATCGAAAGGTTGGCAATACCCGCTCCAGTGTCAGGGATTCGGTCGTTGAGGCACTTGAGAAGGTTGTTAACACCAAATGAGGCAGTCGTAGGTACTACGGTAAATGGGCCTAAGAGCGCTCCATCGGCTGCAGGTCGACTCCAGCAAACAGGTGTTGTCCATTCGCCAGGTTTCATAGGGTCCAATAGTCCACCGATTTCGATACCGTATTCTTCAGGAGCGTCAGCATGTTGTGCGATGCTGATGTTGGAAATTGTCGGTGTGTTTTGAGAGTTAGAAGAACTGAGTTCAACCCTCAAACACATGTAATACCCGGTTGGATTCATCGACTTGGTTTGGCCTGCTTGAGCGGTTGTCCATGATTGAACGCCAGCGGATCCAGATGTGCACGTCGAGGAGGATGAATAGCCATAATTCACTCGAATTGAAGTTCCAGAAGGTGTTGTTGCGTCCCAATCAACCGTAGCAGCAACGGTCGTTTGTGCTCCACTGCCAACATATTGATTGACGTACATGTAGGCAGAAGTCACGTATGATGTGGTGTACTCGACTCCAATGCCATCGAGAATTGGGGTTGCGGTGGTGGTGCCGTTTAATGTGGCTCTCCACAATAGACTCGTCGTTGCTGTTGCGAAGTTCACGGTCTGACCGGCGTTGACGTTTCGCCAGGTTGTACCACCGTCATTCGAGAGGTCAACTTCGATGCTGGTGCCTGGTGGAATGTATCCAATAATGCTGGCTACGAAGAATTCAGAGATTGGTTTGGAAATTGAAACCGATGCACCAGTGATCATATTGCTGGTGGAAGTCGGTGTGCGTGCATCGAACAGTGCTCCATCACCATGGCTGTAGATCTTGTGCCGTGAGGAGGTTGGACAATATGATGTGCTAGCGGTGTTCGAGCAGGCAAAGCTCAGTTTTCCACCATCTGCTTCGACCAAACCATAGTGGCCACCCTCAGCGACTGGGAGGACGCCCATGTGTTCGATGAAGTTGCCACTGAATCGAAGGTAGTGGTGATAACTGTCGTAGCTGTACCCTACACCGCTTTTGTAGCTCTGGTCGTATTCGTTGTAGATGATGGTCGGGAAATTGACAGTTAGCCCCGCTCCATACCGTGTGGGAATGGTGGAAGTTGTGCCGAGCGTCCACGTGCCGTTCACCGATGTCGGTGAGGTCTTGTCGACTTCGTTCAGATAGTGCGCCTGAGCAGAATAGCTGTATGTTGAGACCCACATCTTTCCAGTGGCATCATCAATATCAACGCCCGTGACGTAGTTTGGACTGAAGGAATAGGATCGCTCACACTTCCACTGCTTTGCATTGGTTGTTGTACTTGTCGTGGACACAGTCCATTTGGTCAGGTAATAGTATGAATCGTGAGCGGTGTAGACTGTTGAGCCATCCACTGTTGCATCAACCATCCTGTAATACTGGCTTGTGCTACATCCGTTGGTGTTGACGCTTGCGGTTCCAATGTAGGCGCCCGATGTTGCATTGATTCTCAAGATGGTTGGCGCTTGGTACATGCCGGATGATGTATAACGCATGACGTGGTACTCGTCATCGATTTGTACAACAACACCGATGTAACTCCAACTCGCCGTTGTGCTGACACTGAGTTGTGGGAAATTTTTGGTGAGCCCAGTGTAGCCTTGATCGCCATTTGCAACGAACTGACCGCTGGTATTCTGGATGGCTGAACCCTTGGATTGAATTTGCTGGGTTCGCCCCATGTCGATGTCAGCAAGGGAAGGATTACCCTTCAAGGTCATCTCTTGATTGTCGACATTAACGTTTTGGCGATTTCCAGATGTGAATGGTGAAGGTGGTGTGCCCGACCAAGTCCCATCACCCAAGCCACCAAAGTGAGCGTTTGTTGTGAAGTTGGTGTAGGTTGTCCTGCTCGCTTCACCAAGGAGTTTGAATTCCGCCGATGTCACTTCAGCACCAAAGGGAATTGAGAGGTCTCCGGCCGTGCCATTTCCACTCCCAGCAAAGGTCTGTGTGTACGATGAGGATCCATCTTGAAACTGGGTCTCAGTTGTCGCTCCAGCAGCGATTGGAGCCATCAAAGAAGTAAGGAAAATAAGGACCAAAAAAATTGCTTTTCGCACAAAAATCACCGTGTGCCCCTCAATGGGCCTTCGGCCCACCCCCGCCAAAGCATTTCAACTTCACCCCGGACCGTCACTTCTGGGTCAAGCAGTTTGCCGTCGGTATGACATGCTTCTTTGATTGGCAAGGTTATATGCGATTTTTGGAGCATTGATTTGACAAAGTGTTGTTCCTGATGAAAGGAAGCCTCAAGAAGTTGTTCGACCTCTAACCAACGGGGCGAAGTATGGTACTGGGTCTGATTTCAAAATGGTGGGCTGCACAACATGGACGGCAATTGGGGTATGCAGCAACGGCTTCAGGAGCCCTTGGCATCCTGTTTTTGACGTGTTTTGGTCAAATATTGTTCTTGCAAGATAGTTCGACATGGGGCGAATTCACAGGAGCGGCAATTGGAGGAGGCGCTATCTCTGCGATTTTGTTGCTTCTCGTGCTCCCAGAATTCTTCACCTTGCGAGGACATGCTTTGCTTTTGGAAGAACTCATGGAACTTGAATCAACATCCGAGATTCGCCGAAGGAAAGCAGACGGTAATGAATCCGCTTCCGCACTCGGTGCTGGTCATGAAGCATCGTGGACGGCATTCCTTGAAAGCAAGGGACTTCGACGGTGAGTCAGAGGGGACAGTGGTGACGGACAACGACCCACTGTTGAATCTCCTGCGAGAAATGGCTCTTGCGGCTGGAATGATCGCTCTTCTCGTGTTGGGTTTGTTCGCCCATACAGGTTCGATGCCACCGCTTGTGGTGGTCGAGTCTTCATCGATGATTCATGACACAAACGGGGAGATTGGAAGCATAGATGCTGGCGATTTAGTGCTTGTCCACAGTCAACCGATGGACACTGTCACCACCTTTGCTGAAGCATCAAATCCAGCACATCCAAATTACGGTTATGAGCGGCACGGTATGGCAGGAGATGTCATCATTTACGACAAGAACGGTGAAGGTGGCACACCAATTATCCATCGTGCTATTTTGGAAGTGGTACCCAATGTGATCAATAATCCTGATCGAAGTGCTGCACCTGAGGACCCAACCGTTCTGCATTGCCCCGATGGAGGAAGTTATGATGATGCCGTCATCGCATTGGATGGAGAGTACGGGGCGTGCATCATGACGTGGAATGTTCCCGGTACAAACGTGGTCAATCAATCAACGATTTCGATCGCATTTGATGGCGAGGATGCAGCGTATTACGATTGTCACCGCCCAGCTCACGCAAATGTTGAACCCTTCCTCGTTGTTTGGAATTGGACGCCTTCCCAAGCGGGGATCATGACGCTTGGCGACAACAACAATTGTTCAGTGGATCAAGGACCAAGTGCAGTGAACGGCTCAGCAGGCGTTCATAGTGCATCAGGCATTGTTCGACCAATTCGTGATTCATGGCTCATCGGCGTTGCAGGCGGCGAAATTCCTTGGCTTGGGACTGTCAAATTAGCACTGAACACAGACCCTGCATCGCCTGGGACAATTTACGTTCCAAATTCTTCATACTTTGCTCTCTTTTTGGTCGTCGCAGGCGTTTTACTTGCTCCTATGGTCTTAGAGCCAGTGCTGAATCGCGTTGTCAAAAACGCCCCTGAAATCAAACAAGCGACGGATGAAATGGAAGAAGAGTAGTCATTCAGACAACGCTTCCTCGATCAACAATTCGCCTCGTGCTACGGCCAAGGCGAGTTCAGCAGAGATGGTTTTTCTGCCGTTACTGATCGTTCGACTGCGGCGTTGTATCTCCTTCAGCTGCCCTTCGGTCGGGGTGATGCTTCGTTGTTCCCAAACCCTCCGACCTCGTAACATTGCGATTCGAACTGCAGAAACGACGTGATTGTGGCGCAGTAACCCCTTCGAGGTCTTTGCCTCATTGACCTCTTCCATCCAGAAGTTGGCAGCGATGCAATCGTTGATGATGTGGTCCCTCAGCAGTGGCGCCCCATTTCCAATTCGTACCTTACTGACCTCATGTTCGATGGCCTGCTCGATGGTGCGAATATGATCCACAACGCCCTCGATATGTTCCAGTTGAGCCATGCCCAACAGAACACCATCGCCCATCCACGCCACGCCTGGACGAGGCCCAGGATCGATTCCAAAGGCCAATTCACGAATCCGGTGAACGCCACGTAAATGCAGCATGGCTCGTTCAAGTGCTCCTTCAATATCATCGAGTGATGCAGCCACGGGATATCCTTCATCCTCACGGCCTAGGATTTCCAATTCAGTCGCAATCCAAACCGTCGAAGCATGTGGTAGTGGTGCATTCTGCTCGAGCAGATCAAACTTTAGCTTCCGCAGTTTCAATGCCTGCATGAGCCTGAAGGCTAGACGGAAGTCAGCGGTTCGGACTGCCAGCCTTGTCACGGGATGGAATGGTAGGGTGGGGTTGAAGGAAGTTTGTGTGCTATGGCTAAACACACACGATGTGATTTTGAATCAATTTGGGCGTCTTTCTCCGAAGTTATCAAGAACGATTGACAACGATTTGTCGTTATGTCCAGCCAGTATGAACGAGAGTTGAGGCAAGTTCT
>CBFIIS010000035.1:0-17624 GCA_965662715.1 Candidatus Poseidoniaceae archaeon
TTGAGGGCATTCCAGTTCGACGTGTGGAAAATGCTTGTGCATCATCGGGATTTGCTTTACGTGATGCATGGATGGCGATCAAGAGCGGGCAAGCAGATGTTGTTGTCGCAGGTGGAATCGAGAAGATGAATGATCTTTCAGCAGAGCGCCGACGGTTTTGGCTAGGTGTTTCTGGCGATACCGAATGGGAGCGTCTTGCCGGACTGACCTTCCCTGGCACCTATGCACTCATGGCTCGTCGTCATTTTCACGAGCACGATTCAACCCACGATGATCTCGTCAATATCAGCGTCAAGAATCACATGCATGGTTTTGAAAATGAAATGGCTCATATTCGTAAGCAGGTTTCGTTTGAGAAGGCACAAAGTGGCTTCATGGTTGCCGACCCGCTTACGCTGTATGATTGCTGCCCAACATCAGATGGTGCTTCGGCCGTCATCCTTGCAGCCGATCATGTTGTTCGACAATTCACCGACGACCCCGTCTGGCTTCGCTCATCTGGAGCAGGGTCCGACTATCTCGCATTGCACGATCGCCCAAGCATCACGCAAGTCAAAGCCACACAACAGGCTTCCAATGCAGCCTACAAAGCTGCTGGAATTACAGCTGCGAACGTGGACTTAGCTGAGGTTCATGACTGTTTTACAATTGCAGAACTCATGGCGACCGAAGATCTTGGGTTTGCAGAGCGTGGCCAAGGCGGGGTGTTTGCCCGAGAACAACGGGGTGTACGCAACCAAGGTGATGTCTGTATCAATCCAAGTGGCGGACTCAAATCCAAAGGACACCCACTCGGTGCAACTGGAACCGGTCAAGCTGTTGAAGTGTTCAAGCAATTGCGAGGAAGTGTGGAAGACGCTCGACAAGTGCGTGATGCAGAAATTGGGATCACACACAACGTTGGTGGCTCTGGTGCTACATGTGCTGTTCACGTGTTTGGGAGGGATCGCTCATGAACGAAGTGATTGAGTGGCAAGGTTACTTAGGCATGTTTGATGAAAGCGCCCTGATGATGCAATCGCCCTACATCCACAACGATGTTCTTGTTTTTGGTGCGGATTCAGATTATACGACCATGACCATTGCTGGCTTGCACTTGCTTTCGAGCCGGGGAATCATGATCGACGAAGTTCGCAGCCTACCATTGGTCAACGCGTCTGCCGTCAAGAGTGCAACTGGCGTCACTGTCTTGTGCAGTGATGAAGAGGATGCATGCGAATGGAACCTTTTGGTTGGCGAGGAAGCAACCTTGGTTTTTACCAATGATTTGGAACGGGATTTAGGATTCCACGGACCCTCTGAACTCGAGTCATTGGATTCAACTTTTTACTCTGATATGCAAGCCGCTTGGGAAAAAGAGCTGAGTTCTACACACGTATCCCAAGGCGCCTATGTCTCTGAAGCTGCGTACATGGAAGGTGCTGATGCACGCCTGGGCTTTATGGCTCAATCAAACGATCAGGCGCTCGTTTGGCCACCACGTCAAATGGACGGCGATGGAAAGCGACTGCAACAAGCCAACAGTCCACTCTTGGCATCGGCTGTGGTAGAATCATGGACCAAACTAAGTGCAGCAGGCGCACCATCTGAATTTGCTCTGCGGGCACCTGTTCTTGGTGGAATTCAGACGGTCTTTGTTCGATTTGAGCAAGGCCCTTGTGGCGTATTTTTGGTCGCTGATGATGAACAATACGAACCCTCGATTGGTGATCAGGTCACCTTCGTCGTGCGACGAATCTATGCCCAGGAAGGGCTCATACGCTATGGAATGAAAGCAATCCCTGCGTGAAATTAATTTTGATTCACCAATTATATCGCCCAAAGAATTGATAGAAAGGCAATCACCTCCCCAGTCTATGGCAGGGTTAGGGAACATCAGGAAAGGCCGCCGCGATGCTGTTGAAAATCTTCAATACACCGAAGGTGGAGATTGCCCACGCTGTGGTGGCGAAGCCCAATCATCAACCATGAAGGGCTATCTCATGTGCGTGTCTTGCAACCATGAATGGGCTGATCCAAACTATGTTGAAGAATCGAGTCGGATGCCGCCACCAACATACAGGCAAGACGCGGAGATGATTGAGGAATTCAAGAAAGAAGTTCAATCTGGAAGCCTCGCTGGAGTGCTAGGCGTCGATTCAAACCTCACCGAAGAACAAGAAGCATCGCTTGGTCGATTGGAGGAAAAGTGGATGAGTGGCATGAAAGGCCACTTCAACACCGCAACAGAAGATCGCAAACCGCTTATGATCAGTTTCGATGATGACGACAACATCGTTTCAACCGAAGTTGCAGCACTGACAATCGTTGCCAATGGATTTGATGGCGGGGAAGAAATTCGATTGGAATATCCTGGATTGGGTACAGAATTCTACGAATTTAACGTCGCCGATCCAAATGGTTGGCGAAGAGGACGCAGCGCAGCAGACACTGCACGCTCCATCACCAATGTCATCAACAACAATTCCAATCTTGTCTATGCAACCCTCGAAGGCGTTCGAATCTCTTTAGAGCTTCGAGATGATAAACTCAAACCTGAATCATTGGTCCTTTTCGTAGATGATCCAGGAGGTACGGACATCGTTGCTGAAAAGAATGGTGTTGTCCTTGACGCTAGAGATATACGGGATTTCGAAGATTATCGGAACGTCGTCGAACTCGTCCTTGAAGATGGAATCATTTCTCCAAGCGAAGATCAATTGCTCTGGTCAATGCGACAGCAACTCGGTATCGATGATGTGTATCATGTGCAAATGGTCATGGAAGTTTGTGGCGATCAAGCTCTCAAAGAGTGCACTCAATGTTCGAAGATGGCAAAATTGTATCCGGAATATGCAGCATGGTATTGTGAAACTTGTGAAGCATGGTGCTGAGGCGGATAATTTCAAATTCACCCTTTCAGTACGCTATCCTATAGAATTTATTCCACGACTGTGTGAAGTCTGATTCTTGTCAACCGTCATTCAAGACCGCTCAACAGCGAGGTATTCTTCATAAGGTAGGTCGCGATGGGAAGGCTATGGCAGAAGAAGTACTGTACATTGGAATTGACTTGGGAACCTTTCGCTCTGTGATGGTTTCCTCCGACAGTCACGAAGAAGAAGAATTGACTGTAATTGGTACACCTAAAGACCCAATCGCACGAAACTTCCTCAAGCGTGATGTTCTTTTTGGTGAAGAAGCACTCAAGAATCGACTCGCATTGAACCTCTTCCGACCACTCGAACTTGGTGTCATTAAGGATACACAAGAAGATCGTGAATTCATTGCACACTTCATTACCCATCTCATTGGCTTGTCAGACCCTGAAGAATATGACCGTGTTGTCGCTGTCATTGGTGCACCTGCGGAAGCATCCTACGTTGACAAGACCGCTATCTTTGACGCTGCTGCTGGCTCGGTCAATGCTGCAATGATTATTTCTGAACCGTTTGCTGTTGCTTACGCTCTCGACATGATTGAACACACCCTCGTCATTGACATTGGTGCAGGTACTGCTGACCTTTGCCGTGTCTATGGTACAATCCCTGGTCCTGATGATCAGATGCACACCGGTCATGCTGGAGATTTCATTGACCGTGCACTCATCAAGGAAATTCAATCCAAGTTCAATGGTGCCCAAATCACCAAGGACATGGCTCGCCGATGGAAGGAACAGTACTCATTCGTGGGCACACATACGCCTGAAAACCCAATCATGGTCGACTTCTCAATTGAAGGTAAGGCCATGAACCTCGACATCACAGACTGCATTCAAGCAGCTTGTGAAGCGATCGTTGACCCAATTGTGGACAATGTGAAGCAACTCATCGCTGGTTCGAACCCAGAATATCATGACGAGTTCCGCCGAAACATGGTACTCGCTGGTGGCGGATCGGGCATCAAGGGCCTTGGAGCAATGATTGAGCGACGCTTGTCCGATATGGGCGAAGTCAATGTTCACGTGGTCGATGATCCGGTGCGTCTTGGCGCCATGGGAGGCCTCCGACTCGCTATGGAAGTCCCTGAAGAAATGTGGTCTTCCCTCACCCTAGCAACCCGCTGATGCGAACCTAAGGTATTGACCAAAGGAACGGAGAGATATCTATGTCCGATGACAGAACCTTGCGTAAACTCAAGAAGCTGACCAAGAGGCTCAGCACTCGTATGGAAGAAATGCGAGATTTGATGGACGATATGGAAATCGAATTCGAAATGATGCAGAAACAAATCATTCGTTTAGAGAAAGGAAAGAAGGTGAAATCCTCATCGGGACGTTCTTCTAAATCAGATAAAGCATTGGATGACGCCGAAGAACCCGATGACGACATTGATGAAGACATCGATTTGGAAAACGCTACAACAGTGTTTGTCAAACCTAAGTTTTGAGACAGGCAACGCCTCTCATTCTTGTTCGTACTTCGCACTGAGTTCATCGCTGACAAGTTGACTTTGACAGTGTGGGCACCTGTCGCTTGAGTGAAGCATAGCTGGGCGGATTGCAAGAACTGCGAGGCATGTCGGGCAGGCAGCATACATTTCTCCAGGTTCAAGAGGAAGATCGGGGATAATTTCAGTCGTATTGTGGTAGGCATGGCGGTATCCAGGATGGAAGTGCGTGATGACCCTCCGAACTGAACTAAAACATGCCCAAATCATCAGGAATGCGAAGAAATAATTTCCAATCCACAGCATGCTGATCGCTTCAAAAAAGAAGAAGAGAGATGCAAATCCGATGATGAGTGGAGCGAACCAATAGGCGACCTTCGACTTCCTGCGATAGGCAAGCCAATTCATCGTCAGAAGGGCTGCACTCAGACCGAGTAAACCTTCCAAAATCGACGGTGCGAGGATGGTGGAAAGAGCATAAATTACGAACAAAATGATCAAACTGTCAATAAAGAGAATGAGCGAGGTACCGCGATGGATTGGATCATAGGGGTTACCTGTTCCAAGGAATTGCTGTGGTCGCATTCCTGCGACGACAAGTTCGTCTCCACGGTTCCCGGCCATGACAAATCGACGGACTTACCTAACTTGAGGCTATGCTTTCTGGCGTCTTCAACGCTGTACATCTTACGCCGAAGCAATCATGTTCGTGTGCATGGTGGCGCAACCATGGCGGTACGTGATACTGATGTTGAAGTGCGAGGCTCTGCCCTTGCAGGACGGCGTGTGGTGTTGGGTGTTTCCGGTGGTATAGCAGCAGTCGATACCGTGCGAATTGCAAGGGAGTTGAGACGACAAGGCGCCGAAATCACCGTCATAATGACCGCTGCAGCCCAGCGCATCATCACGCCATTGGCTGTTCGTTGGGCGACACAAGGTGAAGTCATCACAGATTGGGATGGCGATATGGAAGCACTCAGTACGGCTGATGGAGTGCTTGTTGTGCCAACGACACGAGACACCTTGGCTTCCTACCTTCATGGTCTGCAAAATGGACCCTTGTTAATGGCGCTAAGTGTCGCCCGAAGTCGTGACACACCCGTGATGATGGTCCCAAGCATGCACATCGATTTGGCCAAGGATCCAATCACAAGTGAACTGGTTGATCGAGCACGAACTGAGGGCATCCATGTGCTTTGGGGCGAAGAGGCAGAAGGGAAGCGAAAAACACCTCATCACGAAACACCAGTTGCCACATTCTGCCATCTGCTGAACGCCCAAAAGCCGCAACGAAAGTCGATTGTGGTAACCCTTGGAGCGACACGTTCCTCTATCGATGATGTGCGTTTCATACAAAACTACAGCAGCGGGGCAACTGGTTTTGCTGTGGCCAATGACCTTTATCGACACGGCCACGACGTCACATGCGTGGCTGGAATCACAACAGCAAACCAGCCAGAATGGCTCCCTCTGGTCATCCGTGCACCACAACCAAAACAAATGCTGGCCGAACTAAGGGCGCTCTCGAACGACAACATCGATGCATGGGTTCATGCTGCAGCTGTTCTTGACTATGTGGTCGATTCACCAGCTGAAGGTAAAATTGCCAGTCAACAGGGCGGGCTTGATGTCAAGTTGCTTGAAAGCGAGAAGCACATCATGGCCCTCAAAGAACCCTGCAAAGATGCTGTTCGAATCGGATTCAAGCTTGAATCGGGCATCAAGCAAAAAGACCTCATCTACCGAGCGACTGCACAAATCGAAAAGGCTGGCATGACCGCAGTCATCGCAAATCGACTTGAAGACCTCAGCGACGAATCTAAGCCTCGAGGCTACCTTGTCGACGCCTATGGAAGCCACTTTATTCTCGAAGATGAAGGGAAGATGTGTGATGCGATTCGCACCTTCATTGAGCGGTAGGTGAGCACCATGCGTAGGTTTGCTGTTCTCGGCCACAGGGCGATGGCACAAGGCAAACTTCCACTCAACGACATGGCTGGAGCGGCCGGGCGGATGGATGTCCTTGTGAGGGCCTTGATGTCGAGTTTGTTGACGAGTCACGGCCTACGTCATGACACGGAAGTCGTGCTCCATCTCATGGGTGGGCCAGGCCCGGCCCGTCGAATCAAGTTTATTGGTGCTGAATTGAAGGGCGTTCATGCAGAAGAGCGTGCGGTCGCTGGACAAATTGCCAAGGTGATCAAGCTTCCAACACCAGCACGAGGCCACTGGATTGAACGATCAGCAGGAATCTATGACTCTGGCGGTGATCTTTCGCACACACTCACAGAGTGGTCGAAATCTACCGTGATCGCACTCGATGCAGATGCACCTCGTCTTTGGGCTTCTGGTGGAATATTACCTTCCAAAAGCCAACCACACTCACACGCCTCCGGGGAACGAGGAGATTTTACAATTCATGGCCAAGATCTTGCCTTTGTGTTAAGTGACGACCAACCATTGCCCGAGATGATCACGACGACGGTGGTCACACGATCACTTGGCGACGTATGGTTGCAAGGACATATGGCCGTCGGTGTTTGTCATTTTCTTCTCGATGAAGGAGTTGAATTGAATCTCCATCAGGCGTGAAGCCATGCTGGATAGCCACCTTCTGAAGATTCCAAGACCCACTTGAGCAGACCGTCATCCAAAGCCAGCGGATGAGTTTGTGGCCAAACAGGGAGACAACTTACACTGGCGTGTCCAGAATCGACTGCGTCGCAATCACTCTGATGGACTGGGCTGTGATCAATGGTTGCGCCACCAATGGTGAACAGGGCTGTTTCGTCTTCTTCAATGGAACCAAAACTCACGGCATTGCGGTACCAACGCATTCCAAGACGAGTTGTGGTCACAGAACCATCCCATACAGGTGGTACGTTGAGATTGAGCATGAGTTCTCCATGACGGAATGCTGTACGTAAGGCCCCCTTAGGATCGTCTTCCCAAGCAGGTGTGGCCGGAATCTCTGGCCATCGTGTGAGATGACTAGCTGAGACATCAACATGTGGGCGTCGGAGATTCTCAGGAGTGTGTGGAAGCGCTTTCAAAGCAACCTCGATCAAATCGACTGTGGCTTTCACGGCACCCTCCATCCCGTCCAGTTCGAAGGAAGCCAAGGATGATGCAAGAGCAGGCATGCCGTACAAGCCTGCTTCACGAGCTGCCCCCATCGTTCCGCTATGATAGGAGTCTTGAGACATGTTTGGCCCAAGATTGACTCCTGAAACAACGAGGCGAGGGACCACGCCAGGAGCCACATGTTGAATGCCGCCGTCAAGAGCGACAATCATCGTATCACATGGCGTGCCATCAAGTTCGAAGAGACGAACTTCTGCTTTTGATTCGTCAAGACCCCAGGTTGCAATGAGGTCATGGCGTGGTCTCAATTTCATTGGTTTCATTAGATTGATCCTCATGCCTGCTGCCGAGTTATTTTCTGATGGTGCAAAAGCGATGATGGCATGACCAGCTTTGTTCAAGGCTTGTGCGAGCATTCTGAAGCCCGGGGCTTCGATGCCGTCGTCGTTGGTCAGAAGCAGCCAGCCGCCCTCAGGAGTTTGATCGACCATGGTCATCAGTCCTATTCGACGGCTTCTGATGTTTGAGGGTTCGTATCATCTAAGGATGGTGTTGCAGTAACAATCAGCATCAAACCAACCATCAAGATCGCTCCACCAAGCCATGTCCAGCGACCTGGTAAATCAGTGTCGAAAAGAGCGTAGCCAATCAACGAACCAATCACAGGTTCAAGCGTCACACATGCTGAGATCACGAGGGGTGAGAAGTACTTCAAACACGTATTCAGACCGGTATGACCCAAAAGACCTGCAATCAATGCCAACGCCAAGAACCACTTGAAGAATAATCCATCAAGCCATCCAAAAACACCGTAGGTCGCAAAGTCTGCCTCAAGCAACATCGAGGCGGGCAGTAAGAGAACTGCTGCAAGAAATGTGACTGGAAATGCATAGAGGAAAATAGGCATCCAAGCACGAAGAATACGCCCACAGACAATGTAGCCAACCACTGTTAATGCACCCAGAAGCGCCAGGGAATCGCCCAAAAGCGTGACCGTATTGTCGCCCTGTTGAGTGCCCTCATCAAGCAGCGTCAATGCTGCTCCAGCAAAACCGATGACTGCACCGAATAACTCACGCTGAGTTGGTTGCCGGACACCAGCAAGGAACATTCCAAATGCGAACATACCCGCGACCACAATCAACGGATGTGCGGTTACAAAAAGCAAGGAATGGGTCAATGTGGTGTACTTCAAACTGGCAACCCATGCACCAAAGTGCATCGCCAAAGCAAGACCACTCAATCCAAGAATGAGCAGCGTCCGCTTCTCGAACATTTGTGCTTTAATCTCACTTGATTGCTGGCGCCATTGAATCACTGCCAATGGCAAGAGAACAATTGCAGTCAATTGCAGACGATATGAGGCCTTGAGCAAGGGATCAAGTTCAATCTGCTGAAGTAAAGTCCCTGCACTTGAGACACCAAACACCGCCGAGACTAACAACACCCAAACCCATAGCGGGGGCTTGGTTGAGGTCATGAAATCACGCTCAATCCTCGAGCACTGCATCAAGTGAATTGGAGGTTCCAATTACACCAGCACGCTTGAAGAGCAGGTAAATTCCGCCACCAATAGCAACATTGAGACCGACAAATCCTAGCATTCGACCGATGTACCAACTGAGGGAATCGGGGTTCGGAACTAGAGTATCAATGAAGGATAAGATGCTTGATTCAGTTCCAAAGAAGGCTTCACCTGTCAAGAGACCGGCTGCAACCATGAAGGTGCCAAGCAAGATTAACGCACGTTGCTTTTCCGCTACGGTCGTCCCTTCCTTTTCCTTGATCGCTTCAATACGAGGCGTCAAGCGCTTCTCTTCCCATGAATCACGAGCGACACCACCGATGAGCATTGGTAGAGTGTGGGGGACATCGAGGTACATACCCAATCCGAAGGAGGTACCCATGCCCGTAGCCCATTCGACAAACATACCGAGGAGGAACCCAAGTCCGAGCAGGTACAAGTCACCTTGACCCTCAGCAAAAATAACTGAGAATGTAGCAAAGGCATTTGCTTGGGGTGCCATCAAGGAGATGTTCCCATCAGCAAGTTGCTTGGAGAGGAAGATGGCTACACCTGCGCCGATGATGGCACCGGGAACAACACCCATGATGTTACCTTTGGAGATGTGATATGGGCGATTACCGATGTAGAGGCTGTTTTTGTAATCTCCAATCACGGTACCGGACATCGAAATCGCTGACCCGAAGACGGTGGTTCCAACCAGACCGAGAAGGACTGCATCTTGTGTGTTTAAGTCAAGTAAATCTTGGAAATTGAGGAAGACACCAAGCAGCATCAAGAGAACGATAAACGATGTACCAGATACAGGTTCAATACCTGTTTCACCCATCACCCGCACAGCAATAGCGCCGAGGAGGAAGGTCGTCATGATCAGCACTGTGGCAAACACGAGCGAGGCAAGGATTGAGAAACCACCAACGGTGAAAATCACCAGCATGGAAAAGAAGGTGACTCCCATGAAGATCGGGATGTGCTTGAGTGGCCATTCATACCAGCCCTTGCCTTCCATGTACTCTTGACTGCCTTCACCCTTGAACGCAGAACCGATATCAGTGAAGATGTTGAGGAAGGTCTTGTACATCTTGGCAAGACCGAACATTCCACCACCAACAATCGAACCGATGGCGATGGTACGAACTGATTTACTAAATGCGATCATTTGCAACGCAGCGCCCTCACCTGATGCATAGGATTGAATTGGTACGCTGGATTGAGACATCGCATCATAGATTGGGAAGTTGAACCAGACCACGAGTGGCACGAGGAAGAACCAACCAACAAGGGTACCAAGGTTCACCAAGAAGGCAACCCGGGTCTTCATGAACCATCCAATGGCAAACATCGAAGGCGTCAGTGCAATACCGATGTAGGTGTAGGCAAATGGGTTCCAAGAGGTGGATTCGCTCCATTGAGTGTAGCCAAGCGAAATACCGTCAGAATCAATGCCTGAAGGCTGGTGAATTTTACCGCTGGAATAGAATGATGCAAGTCCATAGTCGCCAATGGCTAAGGTCTCAGCAAGGAAATCCAACAATGCAAGCTTACGATCGTTCACCCAAATCAACGGATATTCAACGAGGAACAATCCCAACATGGTCAAACCGGTCCACACACCAATGGTTTTCAATGATTCACGGGCGTGTTCGACCGCACCAGTGTTCACATCCGAAGCGATGTCCAGCATCTTGAGCGTGGCTTCAAAACCAGGGAGTGGTAATGGATCTTCAACCAACCAAACCCTTCTGAAGATAATGAAATACATGATGCCGAGGAACCCTGCAAACATACTGGCAACAATACCAACGAATGCTAAGTTGAAGGTATCTGCATTACTGATCAGTGGACCCGTGGCTAATTCATACCGTGCATCTGAAGCCAAAAGGAAAATCGCTGGGAAGGTGAAAATAAAACCCGTCGAAGCGTGTGTCGCACCCGTGGTTGCAGAAGTTGCGATATTGACTTCAGATGGCGACCATTTGAGGGCCATACCAAGCAGGTAAGCGATGTACCATGCAGCCGAAATCGCAAGCCCAAGTTTGAGACCGATGTAGGCGGTGACGCCTGAAAAAACAGCACCAATCGCAATACCATAGAGGACCTTTCCAGTGTTCCAATGCGAAACTTCGAACGATTCTTCGAGGTTTTTCTCCTCAAGATATTGCTCCAAAACCCCGGTGTTGAGGTTGTTGTACATGTCGTCGTCAAGCCACGTCAACGTACCCTTTTCAATGGCCTTCAGACCTTGAGGTGTAACTGGCTGGCGGTATGCAGATTTTTCGACACCCATGTTGGTCACATCCAGCGTGCGCATGGCGCACATGCTGTCGTAGACACACCCACTTGAATACCATTGCTGTTGAACGGACGTGAAAAATGAGAGACTGGCGGCATCTGCATGGGCTCATCGTTCAGAAGAATCCTTGATTTTCCGAGCAGGAATGCCCCCCCAAACCTCACCGGCTGGAATGACCTTGTACTTTGGAACAACAGACCGAGAGGCAATCACTGCACCTGCTCCAATTCTCACCCCCGGTTGAATCATCGCACCTGTGCCAATAAGGGCCCCTTTTTCAATCACAATCCGACTAAAGATGAGTTCACCACGCTCCACAAGGTGCCCGTTAAGGGTAGCTGTACCTCCAATGACGACGTCTGATTGTATGGTGACTAAGTTCGGATCATTGAGATTGGCCGTGTTGATCTGAGCCCCTACTTCAATCGATGCGCCGGAGATTCTGAAGTAGGCATTGGCCACGAAGGATGGAACAAGATGTTGCAGGAAAGGGCGAATGGATCGCCCAATTTGGCCACAAATAGCCCAACGAATCGTTGTCAGTGAATGAAGCGGGACGACGGTATCTTCTTTCACTCGCACATGCAACAGTAATTGAAGAAGAGCGGCGAAGAGAATCAAACACAGCATGTAAATGATGACTGCGCTTGAACAAACTAGACCTGTACAAAACGCATTCATCCAAGCAGTATCGGTTGTGACCAGTTCACTCGCCCAGCCATAGAACATGATGGCGGGGCCAGCAGGGAGGCCCCACACCACTGCCATGAGACCAATCACCCCGATGGAGCCAATGGTTTGCACAAGTTGGAAGCCCTTCATAGAGCCACACTTCCGCGTACGCACCAAAAAGATGCTACTCTCATTCTGCTGGGTTGATAGCCACTGAGGAGGGTGCTTCGCCTCGAGCGATACGATCTTCCTCTGCAGCCACTCGAATACCCTCTTCAAGGTCGACTCGACTCGTGAGGTACGTGCCCGCTAAGATCACAATCGTGATGGTGAGAATCGCAACACGGCTGTCGAATGTGGAACTTGCAATACCATAAAGGAAGGTTCCAATCATTGCTGCAGACTTACCGAGGAAGCCAAAGAAGCCGAAGAATTCAGACGTCCGAGTCTCTGGAATCAACATTGAGAACATCGAGCGTGCTTGTGCTCCTGCAGCACCCATCGCAATTCCCACGAACAATCCAAGAATGATCCATTGCATGGAAACGCCGATGCCTAATGGGGACCAAAGGTTGTCTCGCATGAATGTCGCATAGCCGTCCACAGGCCCACCCTGGTCGACAACGCTTGGGTGCGTGTCACCAACGGTGGCCTTTCCATCTTCTGGCCCACCAACAAAGACAATCGAGAATCGGTGTTCTTTCATATCAAATTCAGAGACAATTGCTGCGGCGTTGGTTGCAGTAATTTTCTTGATTTCTTCTTCTGTAGTCTTCGCTTCATCAGCAAGCATCGATGCACCAACAAGACCGATCAAGACAACCAGCATGATGAGAAGAGCTCCTTTGAAGCCAAGTTCCATACCTTGAATGTAGACCATGGCACCGCCCAGCAAGCCAAGTAAAATCAAGATGAAGAGGCATACCAAAATACCAGCGCCTAAGGTGCTTGAACCAGCGTCTTCCACACTGTAATCAGGTGTTGGGAAATTTGATTCAAACGCTGTTCTGAAAGCGTCGTCACCCTCTGAAGACTCACCAATCCAACCTTCGTAGCCACGGTCATAGAGGGTGTCAAGTTCGTAATATGGATCTCCTTCCGCAGGCTCAACCCAGGTGAACTGGAAATCATAGCGTTCGACATCATCAACTGCGTTCTCCTGCTCCATTTCCAAAGGAGAGAATCCTGCGGCCACGACGGCGACGGCTGAATAGATGAGCAACGAGAGCATAAGAGCGAATTTTGTACCCTTGACGTTTGCTAACTTACCGAACAAGAGTGTCATTGGAATCGCCACAATGTTCACTGTGAGCAACAAGAAGATGTTCATGGCAGGGTTCAATCTCAAGACTGATTCACCAAAGGCACTTGCCATACTGGCGATGGTGTTGACACCATCGTAGAACAGAAGGTATGCGAGCAGGAAAAGTGCGAGCACCTTGAATTTCTTGATTTCCATGAACGTACGTCCGACCTGAGCATAAGCAACCTTGGTGGCATGGACAACACCTTGCCATTCCATGTGCGATGGGATTTCGGGCTCTGGAGTCCATTTGAACATCAAGAAACCATAGCCCCACCACCACAAAGAGGAACTGACGAAAATCGCTGCCAAGCGGAAGTTAGTATCCCACGAAAACGGACCCATCAAGATGATCAGATGGAAAATGAGCAAAAGCGAACCGCCCATGAAACCATAGGCGTAACCTCGGCTTGACACATGGTCCATGCAACGCTTTTCTGCGAGGTATGGCATGAACGAATAGTAGATGACGTTTCCACCGGTGAACCCGACTGTACCAATCGAGTACAACAAAGCGAGCACGATGTAACCATCTGGGCCAAAATATGGTGCAGCACCCATAAGGGCGGTAAAAATAACACCAACGGTTGTGTACCATTTGAGTAACTTCTTTTTGATTGGCATTCGATCTGCAATCACACCAAGAGCTGGCGCCGTCACGACAACAAGAAGCATCGAAATCGTGAGGATGTATGCATAAAATGCGTCACCAGACTGAGTACCTGTTGCTAAGTTGTACAAGTTTGCCATCAACGCAGGTGCGATGACGGTCATCACTGTGAGTGCATAGGCTTGATTTCCCCAATCATACCAATACCAACCTTGGAGCGCTTTTTTGTCTGCTTCAGGCATCGCTTTCAGGGCTGCTTCAACAGAGAATGGCTCGTCTTGATTTGCGGTCTGGCTGGCGGTCATAAAGCGTCAAGGGCACCGGTGGCTTATGAATACAATACCGGCAAATAACCAAAAGAGGCAAAGTTCATTCCCTTCAAGAAAAGGCCAACAAACAAGGATCAGTGATCACGGATGATCTTGAATCGGTCAAGGGCTTCCATCCACATGATTTCCTTACCGGCTTCGATGTTCATCCCATCTTCAAGTGGCAGAATCATCATGCTGTGGTCTTTCATGTTCATGGCGTGGACTTCGTTTCCATCGAGGTGGGTGACCATGGCGGTACCCTTTTCGATCATTGGAACGTGAATGTTATCGGTGACGGTTCCAACGTGAGAAATTTTCTTCGCAGAGAAAAGGGAGACCAATTCGAGTCGGGCTTTTGCCGAACCGTGCTTTCCTGGCTTGGACTTTGAGATGCTCAAAATTTTGTAAGCTTCATCGTCGACAACACAAAATCGTCCGACTTTTAGGGTGCGAATTTCAACACGGTCTGTTCCTGGCATAGAATCCCTCTATTTGCTCCCTCATGGTGCTGGCTTATCACCCTTCGCACTTTTTTGGCTCAAAATTAGAGTTCACGAACATCAAAACGTTGTCCTGATTGCTCCATTGAATGAGTGGTTACCAATGGGATGAGTTGATCTGCCACAGCATCACTCGAGACCAATTGACCTTGCTCATGTAGGTCGATAAATGACTGGAGCGAAGGGAAGTCTTCGGATGGAGTCGAACGGATTTCGACTTGCATGCCCGTATCAACAACACCTGGAGCTACTGCGATTGAACTGATGTTGTGTGCTCGGCCTTCCTCAGCCATGCAGCGTGACCACATGTCAAGGCCCGCTTTTGAGACACAATAGGCTGACCACGACCCCACAGGACGCAAGGACGCGCCGCTAGAAATGGTGGTAATTCGACTCTGCTGTTCGCCACCGAGCAGATGATGGATCCGTTGGGTCAACGCTTGCACACCAATAACATTGACATGGACACTGCGAGCCCAATCCTCTCCCGAAGCGGATTTGATTGGTTTGACTGGCGCCACTGCACCTGCGTTGTGTACGATGCCTGCTATGAACGATGCATTTGCCTCAATTGTGGTTGATGCTGCTGTAATTGATTCCAAATCCGATAGATCACATTCGATGCTCATTGAATCCTCCGAAAAGGATTGGAGCAGTGTTTGAACCTCATTCAATGACGTTGAGGGGCGGGCCAACGCAAAAATGGTGTGGCCTTGTTCAGCCATCTTCAAGGCGAGGGCGCGGCCTAATCCTTTCGAAGCACCAGTGATGACATAGTGAGAGGGCATGATTGGCCATCGAAGGACAGATTTTGATTCTGCCGTTCACAACCAAGGGCGAACCAATGGCGTCAAATCATAGATGGCATCTTCAATTTCTTGACGGACCGTCTGTGATTCTTCGACACCCAAGGCGTGCTCTATGCGTTTGATGAGATGCCGACAACGAGGCGTTGAATCGCCTGACATGCAGTGCATTGCCAGGAGAAACCTTTGTGCACGTCGTTGCTCCTCACTTGTGCTTTTCATCTCGTTCTTTGGCGCATCGGGGAGCATCATGAGGAAGCGGATTTGATTTGGATGCATAAATCGGGCTGTTTGTATTTGTTCATTCAGACCGTTAAACACCTCATAGAATAAACCGCTTGATATGTTCTTGATGCCTTCAGGAAATGCATGTGCCACCAATCGAGGTGTCAATTCATGGCCGACGAGTCGTGAACGCATGTCCCTGATCATCGAGCGGGTTCCAAACATGTTGAGGATGATAAACACAGGGAGCGCAGCAAGCATGGAATAAGCTCGAACGGCAACCCTGCCAATCAACCGTGCCCACAATCGACGTAGAATAATTTTGAACATCGTCGCAGAAACGACAATTCGTAGTTTACTCAAGACTTTACGAATCATAGCACCGATTTTTCCGATGTGGGCAAGTGGATCAATACCAAACATCGTGGCTTTGAATCCAGGTGCGCCAAGGGCTGCATGGATGAGCCAATGTGGAATCGAATGTTCGATATCGACCGTTTCAAGTTCGTCCTGGGGAATGCCAAGAATGCTTGCCATTCTCGCAGCTGTCCGTAGCGCATCACGATAAATGAACATCAATTCTAAACCAGTTGCTAGCGAACTGACAAGGGTCAAGATCACCAGGGTTTGGAAACCTGAAACACCCTCTGCAGCAGGATGTTCATAGAGGAAAAAAGCAAGGCCAAAAAGCAGAAGGCCAAAAATCAGTCCAATAAGTCCCGCACGGGCAACAACGAGTCGTCCAATCAAATCCAGGCGGGCATCAGCCTCTTTGCGTTGCTTGATATGGACTTCAGGATTTGATTGAACAGATTGAACGAAGCGGACAATGGCCCAATTCTGTAATCGCTTGAACACAGGCTAAACCCACTTCAGTAGGTGTAAAACCCTTGGCCCGTCTTACGACCGAGTTTTCCATCTTCCACCATATCGATCAACAATTGGGCTGGGGCGTACTTGTCATCGCCCATGCCTTCGTGGAGGACGTTCATGATGTGAAGAACTGTGTCAAGACCAATGAGGTCACTGAGGGCTAAAGGTCCGATTGGATGGTTCATGCCGAGCTTCATGATACCGTCGATCGCTTCTGGTTCTGCAACACCTTCTTGCAGGGTAAGAATGGCTTCGTTAAGCATCGGACAAAGAATGCGGTTGGAGACAAAGCCAGGGGCGTCATTGCATGAAAGAGCGGTTTTCCCCATTGTGGCGGCTGCGGTTATGACGGCGGTATTGGTTGCTTCACTGGTTTCTTTTCCGTTGATGATTTCAACCAGTTTCATGATTGGTACTGGATTCATGAAATGCATACCAATCACTTGTGAAGGACGGTTCGTAGATTCAGCGATGGTCGAAATGGAAATTGAGGAAGTGTTGGATGCGAGGATTGTTTCAGGTTTGCAAATTTGATCAAGTTCAGAAAAGATCTCCTGCTTCAGTGCCAAAATTTCGGGTACAGCCTCGACCACGAGATCGCAATCTGCGCATGCTTGACGGTCGATTGCGGTGGAAATTCGTGCACGAGCAGCATCTGCATCTGCTTGTGTCATTCGCTCTTTTGCGACCAATTTTCCAAGGGATTTTTCGATGGTGGCAATCCCTCGGTCAACGTAGGCTTGTTCGATGTCAACCATGGTTACATCATAGCCAGCGCATGCTGCAACCTGCGCGATTCCATTGCCCATTTGTCCTGCTCCAAGTACGGCGATTGTTTGTATGCTCATACGACTCAACGCTCATGCCAAACGAAGGGGATTCATCAACCTGCTCCATGAACAACATGCGGTAAATGAGCCATGCAGAGGCATAGGTTGAGAGGTAGCCCGACTCGGATTTGAACCGAGGTCGGCGGGACCAAAACCCACCATGATGGACCCCTACACTATCGGGCTATGAACCAAAGGCGGTGGGCTCACCTTTTTGTTCTTGT
>CBFIIS010000036.1:0-17169 GCA_965662715.1 Candidatus Poseidoniaceae archaeon
AAAAAATTGGCGAGAGTATAATGCACTAATGCTTCTTACACAAAAATACGTCATAATCTCGATCACCTACCTGACCCTGAGCGAGCTTCCGTGGGGGGAAGGTTTCTCAGAATCGCAATCGCTTCGGCTTCACGTGTCAAGAGGATGGCGGCTTTCATTGTCCGGAGACTCTGCCGCCAACGCCGTTCTCAACTACGCAAGCATCTTGGCCACTCACCTCCCCTATATCAAAGTACCCGACTACCAAAGCGGGTCAAAACAGCGCACTGCGTTGGAAAAAAGGTAGGAATTACAGTCTCAAACCATGAGGAAAAAGAGGCCGAATGATTGAACACGGAAAGCAAAGCGAAGTTCAAGAATGAAACAATCCATTTCAAGGGGTGATGAGGCCTTTTTGCGGCATCGACATCAACCCCTTAACCTCCACCACCGCCGCCGTGTCCGCTGTCCTCTGAAATATACACCATGTATTTTTTCAGTGTGTGCTCATCACCAAGAATGGTTTCTGAAAGAACAAAGGTCGACCCTTGTCGCCCCAAGCTTGGACTTACAATCTGTTCGACCCATGCGATGTACTTGCGAGCAGGGTCATAGTATTGAGTCCGGGTGTATCTTTCAAGCGTTTCTGGTGAAAAAAAGCCGATCAGGAGTTGCAACACGAATTTCACAGAGGGAATGAATGTGAAAAAACCGATCACTGAAAAGATCAGAGCCAACAGCAACGGCACTTCAGAATCTCCAAACAGAGTTAATGGGAGCATCATCAATCCAAGACCCGAAAAAATGGTGAAACCGAGGGCGAACCAAAGAGCGAATAAAGTACCAATGATGTTCTCCAGCATCGTCTCACCTCTGCGGCCTTTACGGTGTTCCAACACCTCATACGAGGCTGATTCTGTATTGTTCGCAATGGCGCTGAGAAGGTTTTCACGGTCAGCCGAGTACCAATCAAAATGCTCTTCATGAGCCCAAATTGATTCAGATTCGAATTCAAACTCTGAGGCACAATAAGGGCATTCATATGCCTCATCAAAGGGGGCTTCAATGCTAAGATGTTCACCGCAAGACGGGCATGCCACTTCGGCAGAATCTTCAGAAACGTGACCACCATTGAGAATACGCCGATGGGCCTCTTCCGGATCCAGGTCACGGTCCTTATGGGTGAATATTGGAGGGGTTGAATCCGCTTGAGGCATCAACAGATCTAAACCAAACTTTTTCGACCAGTACGCTGCGACATCGCCTTCCTTTTTTTCAAGAGCTGGTAGCGACACATTTCCCTCCGAACCACTGATGAAATAGAACGGTCCTGTCCAACCCATGGACTCACCCATTTCTCTTACAATATAACGATACGACCTGCATTGTAAAGATGCATCTCAAATCAAAAGAAAACCATTCCTCATTCGACAGGTCATGGGAACCTTGGCTCAACTTAACTCGCCTCAAACTTTATCCCAGAACGTAGCGGTTTCGTTGGTGCTGTCCACTTCAGAATCAGCCTCGTCAGCCAAGGGCTTTGTCTCTTCTTCAGGCGTTGATGAAACCAGAGGCGGACGGATTTGACCCTCAAGAGGAGGCGCACTGGGGTGAGCCATCGGCATGATAGAGCCATCCAATGGAGATTCCAAATCAAGGGCACTGAAGAGGCTATCAACAAGATCCTCCCGGATAGTATTGTTTTTATTTTCTATGAAAAAGAGGACGTGAGTGCCGCCCTCATAGACGCAACTCAAGTTGAGGCCTTCGTGATAAGAATAGGTTGTCCTTGAAGATCCATCCTCAGAAGAACTATGATGTGTTACGGTGAAGTCATGCTCTTCCAGTATCAACTTTTGAAAATCAACATTCACCCAATCAAAGCTCGACAAAGGCGTACCAATATTGAGGCGACGTTGAATTTGAGATTGCCGTGAATCAAATTCGATTAAAGTAAACCGAGCACGCGTAAATGCCAAGATGCAAAACCCGATCAACATCGGTAGCAGATATGGGAAGACGATTTGGAAAATATCTCGTTCTAATGGAGCCATGTATTGGTCGATATCCTTACTTGACACACCATACCCGCGTACCTCAAGAGATTCCCACCCGGGTTCATCATCCCAGGCCAATAAAAGACGGTCATTACCGAATGGTGCATCGGTCGAAGACTGGTAGTTCACTGAAACCGAAGAGGGTTTTTCCTCAACCCAAGAAGGCATATTTTGGCTGACACCATCATAAATTGAATAATAAGAAAGGTTCCGATCCATTGAAGTGCCTTGAACACGAATTAAGTTGAGACAATAGTAGGTGTCATACTCTTGGTCCACATCACACAATGTCACCACATCACCAGTTTGAGACCAACGATGCTCTTCAAAACCACCCCATTCGTTTTGATACCTGAAATGCCCTTCATCATCTTCAAACGAGCTCATGGACCATTGGTCCTGGTAATCCAAACAGAGAATGCCTACGTCATCAAATTCAATTGATTCAGAAGAAGATGAAAATTCGCAGGGGTCCTTATCCTCTTCCGATTCACCTGTTATTGCCAAGACATTGAACACTGCAAAGCCCATCGACCCAAGGAGAAATGAGAGCCCCAGTGCAAGGAGCAAACTGCGTCGAATTAAATCTATAGAAGGGTTTTTTGCTGCGATTTTTGTTGTGACCTTACCATCACCCTTTGCTTCGATTGAGAGGTTTTGATACGGCCGAATCCACAGCACTGGACTCGACGGTTTGGTGAATGGAATCAAGAAGTCGCCAAACTGCATGATTGCAAATCAAAGGCTCGTGATTTCAAGTTGTTGCCGACCGTTGACCATCAATGGCCAAGGGCATCAAGTTGGCATCAAACGTCTTCCAAAAAGTTGGCTCACTCTGCTCCGAAGAACTGACGAATCATTGGGTGCATTTCCATCGCTTGTTCCTTCTGGATCTGCTCATATGTTCTGAGAATGATACCAACAGCCAGTAACAGACCAGTACCTGACGCGTTACCTACCGTACCAAGTAAGTCTGCCCCTGCGGCCAACAGTCCAACGAATGCACCTGAGAAGTAGGTGACTGGTGGAATGTAATTTTCAAGGATCTTCTCCAAAATCTTAGGATTCTTTCGGAAACCTGGAATTTGCATACCAGTACGCTCGATTTGTTTTGCAACATCTTTCGTACCCATGTTTGTCGTGTCGATCCAGAACTTAGCGAAGACCATTGAACCAACGGTCATCAACGCCACATAGAACACCACGTGGACCATGATCTGGGTCAAGCTATGCCCAAAGACATCGCCTTGCTGATTCAG
Organism: Candidatus Poseidoniaceae archaeon; assembly: GCA_965662715.1. GTDB lineage: Archaea > Thermoplasmatota > Poseidoniia > Poseidoniales > Poseidoniaceae > MGIIa-L1. The sequence continues at coordinate 3,296 of CBFIIS010000036.1, forward strand.
TAAGGGTATCATCCAATCGTTGACACCATTAACCATGCTTGCATACCATGCAAACCCTCCTGAAGCCGTCGTTTGACCTGCTTCGTAGGTGCCTATGAATTCAGAGGCTGAACCCCAACCCTGCCGACCAAGAATCGGCGTCTGAGAGAGGGTCGGGTGGCTCCAGAAGAGCAACGAGAACATGTTGATGTTCGCAAGTAGAGCTGCCATCAAAATCACCGGAATGTTCGATGCATAAACTAGACGGATCGGGTACTTTCCACGGTGACCACGAACTTTACCATGCGTCAAAGGTAATTCGAGTTTAGATGATTCTGCATAGGCAACAACCAAGAACACAACAATCGATGAGAACAGCGCTGCGATCGGATTGACGTGCGTCAGTAACATCGTCTCGAACCCGTTGTTCGAAATCATCTCTGCATTCGTCGCTTCACGGAACATGTAGAAAATCATCGGGAGTGTCCCTGATGGTGGGTTTTGAAGGGAGTAAGGAACGCCTGTGGTTGCTGCAAGTGGTGAAAGCGTACCGACGAAGGTCGATTGTGCAACACCGGCTGCAATGAACAACGAGATACCAGAACCAATACCCCACTTGCTGACAAGTTCGTCAAGCAAGAACACAAGGTATGAACCGGCAAAGAGTTGGGCTACAATAACGAAGTTCGCCCAACCAAGACCGTAGGTGTCGATGAGGAATTCGGTTGGGTCGAGGAATCCATAGGTCTGTGGAATGGATTCGATTGGAATCATAATCAGGACGAGGAGCTTCTGCACACCTTGGTACATGGCCTTGTCTTCAGTGTCCCCAAGGTCGAGACGAATGATCTTCGCACCAGCAAACAATTGCATGATAATCGAACCGGTAACGATTGGACCAATACCCAAGTGCATGATGGTACCAGACGCACCAGCCATGATGGAACGGAATCCACTGAACAAGTCGAGTGCTTGGCCTGAAAGACCATACAGCATGACGTTGGTCATTGCGAAGTAAATAATCAGAACAAATGTGGTGGTCCACATCTTTTCGTTGAATCGAACGTGACGTTCTGGCTTGGTAATGGTGGGGTAGACGTCGACGAATCTGCGCAGAGCGTACAAGCGGCTGCTTTTGTCACCACTCCACATGAAACATGTGAGGATCGCTGCTGCACCAAATCCGAGCAGGAGAATACCCACCAGGAAGAAGCCGACACCATCTGCATAGCCACCCCATACATCGGGCAACCACGATTCAGGACGGACATAGAAGACGGCGATACCAACGAGGGCTAACCATGCAAGTAACTTTCCATAGCGGCCGACCACTGGTGCATCTTTGAGGCCATCAGGCATGTCCATTTGGAAGCACGCCATAAGGTATCCAACGTAGACAAGCGAGAAGATAATGCCGAACAAAGCAGCATCACGTGGTGCGCCTGTCGAGTTCAAATCATCAGATGCCCAGTAGACAAGAAGACCCCAATAGAGTACTCCTGTCAAGACAATGGCCCATGGAATTGGCTTGTGCTTCATTGTTCATCCTCCTTGTGTGGTAGTGTAATTTGGTTATGAGGGTTAAGGTTCATTCGTTTGTACGAACTCATTCTTCGTCCCATTCGTCATCGCCAGAGTCAACAGACCCACCGGCGGCTTCGATCTTCTCAACAGCCTTTGCACTTGCTTCCTCAACGATAACATTGAGGGCAGTGTTGATTCGGCCGCTGCCTAGAATCTTATCGATTCCAAGTTCTGTAAGGTTGATGGAATCATTTCCATCAGCCATGGCTTCGAGTTGGCTCACGTTCACAGTGACGTGAACGTTCCGGAGTTTCGGGTGTCGATTGAATCCGTGCATTCCCCAGTGGTTTGGCATGTACTTAATTCGAGTCATGACACGGTGCTTGTTGATACCAGCGTTTCCACGTCCACCACGCTTTCCTGCACCACGGCCGGCTTTCTTGCCACGTCCATGGTATCGGTTTCGTCCACGATGCTTGTTTGCTTTAGTTCCCATTCATCATCACCTCAAATCATTCGCTCAACGAGCGCACCAATTGCTTCCCCTCGGGATCCGAGGGCGCCTCCAACAACGTAGGAGCGCTTGATGCCGCCCCATCCTTTCGGACCACGTGGAGGGTGGAGTCGGAAGACTCGCTTCAAATCTGGAACGGCTTTGACGGTTGCTTCACCAGCTGCGATTGCCTTGGCAAATGCTGCGATGTCTGCAAAGTCTGTGTGTTCTGCAACAATTTCGTCAGTGAGTGGAGCATCGCCGACCATTCGGCCACGACCGCTCAACATCTTCTCGACGAGTTCTTCTGTTGCTTCGCCCCAGGTGATGTAATCCTTGGCCTTTTGCAACATACCTCGGTATTGTGCATTGTCTGGGATAATGACTGCATGGTTGACCTTGGTGAGGTTCAAATGCAGCATTGTGTCCTTGATCGTACGCTCAACGCCAACGTTGCTTCGTGCTCGGACAACGATGAAACTCATTCGAGAACCCTCCCTTTGTGAATGAACAGTCGTTCACGCAATGCTTCAGGAACACGGGTGGTGTTCATGTTGTGGAGTGCGTTGAATGTTGCTGCAGCATAGTTGATTGTGGTGCGGGTCTGTCCCTTTGTTCGGGAGAGAACGTCAGTAATTCCAGCAAGGTCAAGCACACGCTTTCCGGTTTGACCAATAACGAGGCCTTTTCCTTTAGCAGCTGGCATGAGGGTGACCCGGGTGGATGCCGAGCGACCTTGAGTCTTGAAAGGAATCGATGTACCTGGGCCGGCGGATGATTCCCAAGAACCATTACCACGCTGGACTGCAATCAGATTAAGTTTAGCAGCAGTGATTGCCTTTCGAATGGCTGTAGCAACTTCCTTCGCTTTTGCCATGCCCAAACCGACATAGCCATCACGGTTGCCAACACATGCCATGACGTTGAAGCGGACACGTCGTCCACTGTCAGTCATTCGCTGAACCATGTTGACCTTGATGACGTCGTCTTCGAGGTTAGGGATCAGTGCATCGACGATTTCAACTTCTCTGATTGGTAGCCCACTTGCGAGCGCTTGCTCGTAGGTGAGAATTTCACCAGCCATAACAGCGTGGCCCAATCGAGTTCGTGGAACCCACTTGCGAAGAGCAAGAATTGGGTCATCTTGGTTTCGGCGTCGTGGTCGGCGTCCCTCGGTGTTTTCCTCAGGTTCCTCAGGAGCGTAAGCTTGCATGAGACCCGGGGCCATTTGTTGAACTTCTTCTTCAGTCATCAGTATGCCTCCTCGATTGTTTTCTTGGTGGTTTCCACCGCACCGGCGATGTTGTCACCGATGTGGGCGCCGTTTACACGGTCATCATCAGGCAACACTTGGTCACCGTGAGGAATGTCAAGGCCTGCATCGACCATGCCCTTGAGGGCTGCGAATACACGTCCACCTGCTGGTGTAGCGGCCAGTCCAACGTCAAGAACTGCTTCTTCACAGCCTTGAGCCATAGCAGCCTTGCCCATTGCAAAGCCTACGAGGTAGGATGCAGGGACCGACTTCTGTGAGAAATCTTCAGGCCATCCGTATTTCTTCATCAAATCGGTTCCAGTCATGCTGACCTTGACAAGATCACCAGAAGCGGCCCAATCGACGAGTTGGCATGTCGTGCGGGTGTTGGACACACGGACGACTGCACGGGACTTGCGTCCACGGAGGAGTTTCAAGCGGCGACGATAGTCGGTTAGACCAGCCTTACGTCGGCGGAAGATAGAGCGGCGTTGTGTACCACGCATCACTCATCACCTCCAGAAAGCGAGATACCCTCGATGGTCATCTGAGAGCGCAAGTGAGCAATGGATCGGTACGACCCACCCTTTGCTTTGAGGTAGTAGCGGCGGTATTCCGAGGGTTGGATGGTACCGTCTTCTCGCATTTCCTTCAAAACACGGCGCTGGGAGCGAATGGTTCGCATCCAGCGGTTCTTTCGAGGATTTCGAGCGTTCGCAGTACCGGCGCGCTTTCCGTGACCTTTGCGTCGACCCTTGCGCTTTTGCTCAAGTCGAGTACGGGCCCGAACACGGGAAGTGCCCTTGATTGCCTTTGCTTTGATCCAGCCTTCTTCGATGAATTCGCGAATATCATCTGTTTGAACAGCTGAAGACACTTGGTCGACATAGGATGGGTTAATCCACACACGGTGGACACCACAGCCGAGCAGTTTAGCAGCGAGGCGCTTTTGGTTGGTGATTTGCATCAAACATCCCTCCTTCGGTTCAACACACGAATACCGAGTTCATCGGCTCGTGAGTAAATGTGTTCTCGCTTTCGACCACCAACGCTTCGGCCAACACGTGCAGCCTGGGTTTCTGGGTCGATTGATTCGAGATCTGTTGTGTTCTGCACCATGACTTCTTCGAAGCCAGATGGGTGAAGTCCACGAGCGGCTGCAACCTTGCCGTGACCAACACGGACAAGTGAACCACGGTAGCGGTAATTTCGTCGTTGCTTGCTGTCCATACCGTGAGGTGCACGCCATCCGGAACGAGACAATCGCTTGTATCGGAACCATTCGGTTCGACGGAATGATGGTGTGAGTTTCTTTTGTTCAGCACGAAGAGCGAGCGCAGCCTTTGTCTCCTCATCGAGAACTGGCTTTTGCTTGGCAACGTGGCCTTCGACTGCTTCATCGTCCCAGTCACCATCGTCGTCCCAAGATTCGTCGTCTTGGACTTCTTCTTCTTCTTCTGCCGGTGCGGCTTCGTCCGCCTCCATAAGGCGAGCGATGAGATCGGCTTTCTTTCCTGAGAGAGGCAATTCTGCCGCCTTGAGAAGTTCCTTGAGTTCAGCAACTGTCATTTTCTGATAATCTTCTGCCATTCATATCACTCCTTGTTGATGAGGTATATTCCATCCTGGAACACACGTCGGTCACGGTTCTTGACCGTGGTGCTTCGTTCGATGTTTGCTGCGGTCTGGCCAACACTTTCTTTGTCGATACCCGTCACAGTGACTTCCACTTTGTTGCTGACCTTGACTTCAACACCCGGAAGGATGTCTGAGGTTCGAGGAACTCGTTCACCAAAGTAGTTGTTCACAACAAAGGTGTTTCCTTTCACTGCCATGGTCATGGGAAAGTGAGAGTACAGTGCCTTGAGTTGGTAGGTGAATCCTTGAGTAACTCCCTTCACCATGTTGTTGAGGTGGGCGTTCCAAGTTCCAGCCAATGCTCGTTGCTTTCGGCGAGGCATATCAACACGCACGAGGATGCCACCGCCCTCTTGGAGAAGTTTGCAAGAAGTGCTCACAAAGGTACGGGTCAACGAGCCCTTAGGACCGGTAATGGTGACGACGCCATCTTCGCTGAGCGTAGCAGTTACGTCTTCAGGGATGGTTACGAAATGTTCGATTCTGTCGAGTTTTACCATAATATTCACCTCAGTATACGTAAGCCAGTAGCTTACCACCAATACGGGCGTCTTTAGCATCATAGTGATGCATCACGCCGGAGTTCGTTGTTAGGATCAAAAGGCCAAAGTCTTGTGCAGGGAGGTATCGAGTTTCCCATTGGTCGTATTCTTGGCGTCGGATGCTGTGACGGGGTTTGACCGTACCGCATCGGTTGATAGCGCCGCGAAGTTCGACAGTGTACGAGCCACCACGACCGTTTTCACTTCGGTCGATGGAGCCTACATAGCCAGACTTTTGCATGATTTCCAAGACATTGCCAAGCAGCTTTGAAGCAGGTGCAAGTTCGACATTGAACTTACCCGCTTGTTCTGCGTTGTACATCTTGATGAGTGCGTCGTTGAGTGGATCAAATTGCATATCTTTCTCCTCCTTAATTCATTTTCTTAAAGCCAATCGAGGGTGCGACATCGCGGAAGCATTGACGGCATAGGCGTAGCCCGTGTCGTCGAATCATTCCACGCTTTCGTCCGCATCGTCGGCATCCGATTGTTCGTCCAATCCTTTCTCCATGATCTCTTGCCATTTTCATTCCTCCATGATTGTGATGCCGTAGTTTTCAACGAACCAGGCACGTGATTCTTCAGGTGTGACACGGTGATCCATTCCGACCTTGCCCTTTGCACGGCGTCGGCGGCTTACACGGTGGCCAGGTCGTTCGAGAACGACCGTGATGTCCATTCCGAAGATACCAATGTCCGGATCGTACTTTTGTCCTGGGAAGTCCGTGTAATCACGAACACCGAATGAGAGGTTGCCTTCACGGTCAAAGTTCCATGCTGGAATAAGATTTTCACGAACCCAGAAAGCATCGGTCAAGAATTTCTTGATATCATCGCTGCGGCGCATGGTTGCCTTGCAACCGATAGGAGCACCTTGTCGGACCTTGAGATCACGGTTTTGGATTCGCCCAAGGGTACGTTGTGGTTTGACACCAGTCACGAGTTCGAGGACGTTCTCTGCGTTGAGAAGGCGTTCTCCACCTTCGCCAACACCGATGTTAACGCTCACTTTCGTGATGCGGGGGACAGACATTGGATTGACGGTTTCGCTCATTCAACCACCTCAGTGTTTGGAAGAGTTGCGTCGCCAACTGCGAAGACGTTAGCAGCAACTGTGCCGAAATCTTCGAATTGAACTTCATTCGCCATGCTGGATCGCTTGACTTCGTAAGCGGTCATGTTAGCGAAGCCTCCAACGTGAGCACCACCAATGAGGTAGCAGCGAACGCCTTCGACGAACTTGATGTGTTCGATTATCTCTTGGCTTGGGAGCGCAAGTTTCAATGAACTTCCGGTTGAGTATTCAGATGCATCATCGACAAGGATGTTGCGACCATCGTGAAGGTTCAATTGTGTCTTACCACCTTTGATGGTGCTCTTGCCTTCGATTCGGCAAACCTTCCATGCTGCTTCATCTGCGGAGATTTGGCGGTAGCGGAGGCGGCCGTTGTGATCGAGCACACATCGGTAATGTGTGTCGCCCAAACTCAGGACGTCCATGAGGCCAACACCGCGGCGTGTCTCTTTGCACACACGGCCGTCAATTTTGGCTAATCCATTGTGGAGGATATGTCGAACTTCACGGGTTGAGCGAGCAAAGCCGAGTACGTCACGGATGACGAGGTTGATCGGCATGCACAATTCGAGAGAATGTGCGCCTGGTGTTGGTCGTGTCACCCAGACGGTTGTTTTTCGAGGGAGTGGCCAGCTTCGTGGCATGGCCAATCGCTTCAAGTGATTACTGCTTCCCATATTCTTCAGCTCCTGTTGCCGGTGAGTTGTTGCATTCGCAACTTGTCAGTCTCGTCCAATCGAACGACGACGACATTGGAGGAGTGGACCGGAACCGCCTCTTCCTTGTTGTCGGCCTTGGAGGCCTTGGCACCTTCAATGTAAAGGCGCCCTTTTTCTGAATCGATTCGAATCACAGTTCCAACAAGTGGATCTGCACCTCGCTTTCCGCCGTGGCGCTTACCGCCGCTGGCGAGGTCACCTCGGATGACCTTCACAGTGTCTCCAACACGAACTGTGACGGTGCGAACACCATCGAACCGCTCATCTCGGTCTTTGAGTTGTAGGCGGGCGGCGACGCGCTTACGCTTCTCATGCATAGGCGCGTTGTAGTGCGCCTTTCGTTGCTTTCCTGGTTTCATACTTTTGACCATAATTTCACCTCAGATAATTTGCTTTGCGTTTGCAGCGATACGTGGCCAGCGTTCTGCTGCCTCACGGGACACTGGTCCTTTGATATCGGAACCTTGCACGTCACCCTTTTCGTTGGTGATCACGCAAGCATTGTCTTCGAATTGTACCCATGTACCATCGACTCGGCGGAAAGGCCTGCGTTGACGGATGATGACTGCATTGAACATCTGGCGTCGAGTTTCTGGTGTACCTTTCTTGACCGAGACCTTGGCCAGGTCACCGACACCGCCAGCTGGATAACGACGAATGGTGTTTCCAAGCTTGAGAATGTTGATGATTTGGACAATCTTTGCACCGGTGTTGTCAGCGACATGCAAGCGAGCAGCCGTTGGCAAACCACGGGTTTGGCGTCCTGCGATTCCACGCATCAAGCCTCACCTCCAGTGTTTTCGATCACACAGAATGAGACCGTCTTTGAAAGTGGTCGGCATTCCATGACTTTGACAGTGTCACCAACAGTGACTTCACCAATGCATGATGGAAGGTGAGCTGAAAGAACACTGGTTCGCTTTTCGAACCGTTCGTACTTTTCCATATAGCGCACGTTGTTTCGCTCAATGGTGATTGTCTTCTGCATACCGAGGCTGGAAACCGTTCCTTCCAAAACCTGGCCACGTAGGCGTAGGCTTCCATAGAAGGGGCAATTTGCATCTCCGTCCCACTCGTCTGTGGGGTTTTTTACGTCTACTCCGATGTCTCGCATAGTATCAGGCCATCCTGTATTTTCGGTTGGTTCGATCTTCTGGGCGCTGACCAACCAGTGCGCCTTGAACGACAACATCACTGTTATCGAGTGTGAATTTGATGCTAGCCTTTCCGATTCGGATTTGAGAATCCTTCTCGAGCATGACCAATGTGTTCTTGGTTTCATCCAAAACCAAGCCTGTTCGACCAATCAAGGTCGGGTCGTTTGATTCGACGATGTTCATCATCGAACCGATCCATGTGCTGTTGTAGTGTGTCATATCATCGCACCTCCACATTGAATCCTTCGTTCTTGAGTACTCCAGCAGCCTTCTTCTTGTGATCGCCTTGGAGTTCGATTGTTCGTCCTTTCACTGTACCACCGGCTGCGCATTTGTTTTTGAGAATTTTAGCGAGTTTGTTAATGTCAATTGCTGAGTCATCGATTCCTTCTACCTTGGTCACAATTTTTCCATATCGTCGTCGGTCTGTTGAAAGAATGGCTCGTTGTTGTTCTTTGGCGATTTCTTGACAGATGCACAACTCATCAGGGAGTCCGCATACATTACAAATAACCGCCATTGTCAATCTTCTCCTGTGGGTTTCACTTCATTGTTTCATGTGTGTCTTGAGTCGAGCGATGCTTCGGCGAGTCGCCTTGTAAGCACCGATGTTCGATGGTGTACCACCCAATGCCTTCTCGGCACGAAGTTGCAACAATTCTTCTTGGAGTTCAAGCATGCGTGCTTCGCGAGCTTCCTTGCTCATTGAAGCAATTTCACGGTTTGATACGTGGCTCATTCGCTCGCCTCCACTGGTGCTTCAGCTTCTGCTGCCGCTGCTTGTTCTGCACGAACGCGCAACTCGTCATCAGAGAAAATGCTGATTTCGTGAGGAAGTTTGGTGCCTGCTCGCATGATGGCGACGGTGACACCGATGGTCCCCAACTTCTTGACGGCCACTGAGTAGCCGGTGTCCATGTGTTGCAATGCGGTTTCACCGCAGTACTTCACGTGGCCACGAATGTACTTCTCTGTTCGGTTTCGAGAACCGGTCAGTTTTCCAGCCAGGGTCACGATGACACCGCGGGCACCAGAATCCATGATGTTCTGTGCAGCGCTGTTTCCAGCACGGCGGTGGTACCAGCCACGCTCGAGTGCTGAAGCGATCTTCTCTGCCATTACTTGTGCATTGAGGGTCGCCTTTTCGATTTCTTCAACCTTGAGCTTCGGGTTTTCCAGATCGAATTCTTCGTTCAATCTCTTCTGGAGTTCGTTGATGATCTTTCCTTTTCTTCCGATCACCATACCCGGGCGTTCTGCGTGAACGGTCACTTCAGTTCCTTGTGGGGTTCGGCGAATGTCGAGTGCACCGAAGCCAGAGCGCTTTGTGTTCTGCATCAAGAATTCCTTGACGAGATGTCGCTCGACGTTTCGATTCACGATTGTTCGTAGAGTGCTTTGTTTTCCTGCCATAATCAATCACCTCAGAAGTCGTCCTCCAACTCGTCCTCTTGAACAGAGAAATCTTCGAGGAAAACCTCGAGATTTACACGATAGTGGTTTGATGGGGTAGCACGGCCACGTGCACGAGGGATGAATCCCTTCTTGATTTGGCCACGGTGTGCTGCAATGTGTGTGATTTCCATTTCTTCTGGATCCACATCTTCATACTGATGGCGAGCATTTTCCATAGCGCTTTCGATCAACTTGATGATCGCTCGAGATGCCTTCACTGGGTATCGGCCTGGACCGACGCCACCCTTTCGGTGACCAACCATCGAAGGTCCTGAGCGCTTCTTCTTCTTGTTGCCACTTCCAAGACGGAAGGGGACGGCTGCCGCCTTTCGGCGAACATCTGCACGATCAGAATCGATGCGTAGAACCTCATTGAGGAACTCGATGGCCTTTCCAGCCTTCATGCGCTTCACGTAGCGGCAGATTTCGAAGCAGTGCTTCACGTGCATGTCCACGTTTGTGGCACGAGCGGTTGCAAGGCGGTTGCCTTGGAGGAGTTGCGTGTAACCCTTTTGTGGGAGTTCACGGCGCTTTGAACGGCGATCCATTTGTGACTTAACCATACATAACACCTCACTTGAGCGGTACGTGCTTTGACGACCGAGTTGCTCCGACACCAGGGCCGCTGTGAGCGACGCCTCTTCGGGTAATTGCGAATTCACCAAGGTAGTGACCAATCATTTCAGGCTTGATCTCAACAGGGACAAAAGTTTGTCCACTGTAGACTGCGATGGTCTTGCCAACAAACTCTGGGAGGATTGGCATGTCCCTTCGGTGGGTTCGGATCGTGGAACCGTTTGAACGGCGCACACGAGCGAGGAAATGTTCGTTCTCAACCGAGAAGCCTCGTGCCATGGAGCGGCGAGCTCGGGAAGGCAAGAGTGTAATCACGGATGGAGCGGATGGGTCTTCATCAGGCCAAAGCGACATTGTGGAGAGTTCTTCCACAGTGTAACCACGGTAGGTAAATTCCTTCTTGACACGGCCAGAGGTGGTCGAAAGGCGCTTTCGTGCCTTTCGTCGACTGGCCTTTGGGGTCATAAACGACTTCTTCTTCTTTCGTCCCATACATCATCACCTCAAATTTTCTTACCTCGGCCTCGGCCAGTTCGGCTCGGTGCGATCAGACCGACCTTAGCACCTGGTGGGGTGCCACGAGCGACTGAGTTTGGACCGTGCACAGCTTGGTGGTTTCCACCACCGTGTGGGTGGTCGACTGGATTCATTGCAACACCACTGACGTGAGGATACAACTTACCTCGGGCCTTGGCCTTGTAGTATGCTGCACCTGCAGTTCGCAGAGGCATTTCGTCTCGTCCGTGACCTGCGAGGACACCGATGGTAGCTCGGCAGTTGGCAGGTAGTTCACGAAGGCTTCCTGATGGCATGCGGACACGCACCTTGTCACCGATTCGTGCTTCGACGAAGCAAGAGTTGCCAGCGGCTCGAGCGATTTTACCACCGTCGCCTGGGCGAAGTTCGAGGTTGTTGATCGCCGTTCCCTCAGGAATGTTCTCTAGGGATGTGATGTTTCCTGGGCGAAGGGCCACATTGTCACCAATGGCGACCGATGAACCAACTGAAATGCCCTCCGTAGCGACCACCAATGTGGACTCACCGTCTGGAAGTTTCATTCGAGCGAGTGGAGCCGAATGAACTGGGCTGTGGACGAGTTCGGTGACTTCACCAACAACATCCTTCGCACGGGGCATGCGGTTCTCACCTGGGAACCTGTGGCTCGCAACGCGGTAGCGTGGCGAGGAACCTTTTCGTTGTGCACGTATTCTCTTACCCATGATAAATCACCTCAGAATGCTCCCAAGCGCATTGCTGCGTCTTCTGCGTCATAGCCTTCGGCAAGCTTAACGGAAGCGTGCTTGCCATGCTTTGTATTTCGCACATTGACTTTCGAAACTTCGACTTCAAAGATCGATTCAACTGCACGAGCGATTTGTGCTTTTGTAGCGCCACGGCGAACGAGGAACTCGAGGCGTTGCTCTGTCGTACGAGCTTCCATCGACTTCTCAGTTAGCCAAGGTTGGAGGATAATATCGTATGCGTTCATCATCATCACCTCAGTTAAGTGCCTCCACGGCGTCCTTTGTGAACACGGTCAAACGACCAATGTCGCCACCAGGGGCAAGGTCTTCTGCGCAAAGATCACGGGCTGCAACCACATCGACACCTGGGAGGTTTCGTGCGGCTTGAGCGAGTCCTGATTTTTCCTTGACGACAAGAAGGACCGATTTTGGAGTTTTGTGGACACGTCCACGCATGGTTGCCTTACCGGCTCGGATGTTTCGTCCATCACGAGCACGTTGAAGATCGGCACCGATGCCGATTTCGTTGAAGATTGCGAGGATCTTACGAGTAGCGGACCCATGGTTGAATGCTTCAATGCTAAATTCTTCGGTCTTACCATCTCGAACCTCAGCATAGTTGCCAAGGACGATTGGAAGGGATTCGATGTCCTCTGAGAAGCGGTGACCTCGTGCGCTTACATTTTCCACAGAGGTGGTAGCGCTGAGTGCGGAATCACGGGCGAGGCGGCGTTCCTTGAGATTGAGTTTGCGACCCCAGTTCTTTTCGACCTTAGGTCCGTGAGCACGGCGGCCACCGAGTGTGTGTGGGTTTTGTGCACCACGGCTTTGACCGGTGCGTCGCATAATTCGGGACACACCACGGCCCTTACCCCACCATTCGACGGAGTGCTTCATACCGGCCATTGGAGCGCGCTTACCAACATGTGGTCGGGAACCGTAGGCTTGGCGGCGGTTGGCGCGACTGGAAGCCACGGCCAACTTGATCAAATCTGTACGGAGTTCAGTTTCGAACGCCGCAGGTAGATCGACCTTCTTTCCGTTGGAGACAGAGATCTCAAACACATCAGGGAGGCGACCAGCATCAAGCTCAGTCTGAGAGATGGTGTTGGTAATATCAAGAACATTCACCTTCAACTTCAGACCCCCTGCTTGGATGCTGTACTCACGTACGTGATTTCGAACGGATGGAGCGTTTTGTCGCTGCCACGAGTTGCGTCACGGAATCGGATCAATCGCTTGGCAGGTCCAGGGACGCTGCCTTTGACGAGGATGTAATCGGATTTGACTTCACCATAATGGAGGAAACCGCCAGCAGGTGTGATCGAGTGATCTTCGGTGCTTGCGATGCGCATGATGCGCTTGTTGTATTCGGTTCGCTGGTGGTATCCTGTTTGTCCACCTTGTCGGATTGTCTTTCGCACATATCCGTCACCGAACGCACCCATGTTTCCGTGTTGTCGGCGCTTCTTTGAGTTCTTGTGAGATTGCAACTTACCACCAAATCGCTTGATGACACCTTGCCACCCGTATCCTTTGGTGACAGCAACAATATCTGTAAGTGTGCCTTCTTCGAAGGCGTCTGCAAAGGAGTACTCTTCACCGAGTTTCTCCTTAGCGTAGTTGAGTTGGTCGGCCATGTTGCCACCATCCAAACCAACTTCCATCACATCTGGTACCTTTGTTGGGATACCAGAGACTTCCTGAGGTTGCGTTGCACAAATGAGACGAACTTCGACAAGGTCAGCGTTCATGAGGTTCTCAAAGTGCTTGTCGGCATCGTGTTCTTTGCGAACAGGAAGGCGCTTGAAGAGATCAGGGAATGCTTCAGAGATTTGAGCTGCGTCAACCCAGACTTCACCAGCTGCTTGCTTGCCGTATGGGGTCATTGCATAGCCACGAACGCCGAGAATGCGCATCTTTGGGCATTCGACAACGGTGACTGGCACACGTACTTCTTGACCAGCAGATGGACTGCGGGGGTTCAAATCACGAGAGAGAACGTGGGTCATACCGGCCTTCCAGCCTGCAAATCCTTGCATTCTCACTTCGCTCGCATCGGTTGTGGGCCACGACTTCACATGTCCGAATGGACGGCTAGCACGCTTACGCGGGCTGAACGCCATCGATCCTCGTCGTGGGTGACTTTTCTTCGCCATGTCGGATTCCTCCAGTGTTTTTACAGCGCATTGGCCCCACCGTAGAGGGGCGTACGAG